>NZ_CP054021.1:0-327187 GCF_005862305.2 Rhizobium indicum
GATCGGCGCGCAGTTTCGAGAGCGGCAGGTACTGGTCGGTGCGGTCTTCTTCGATCTCGCCCATCGGCATGGTTTCGATGACGGTCAGATCCATGCCGCGGCCATGGGCGAAGCGCAGCAGCTCCGGCATCTCGGCATCGTTGAAATCCTTCAGCGCCACGGCGTTGAGCTTGACCTTCAGCCCGGCTTTCTGAGCCGCGTCGATGCCTTCCATGACCTTGGCGAAATCGCCCCAGCGGGTGATCTTGCGGAACTTGTCGGGGTCGAGCGTATCCAGCGAGACGTTGATGCGGCGCACGCCGCAATCATAGAGCTCCTCGGCATGGCGTGAAAGCTGAGAGCCGTTGGTGGTCAGCGTCAATTCGTCGAGGCCGGAGCCGATCTTCTGGCCGAGCTGGCGAACCAGATACATGATGTTCTTGCGCACCAAGGGCTCGCCGCCGGTCAGCCTGATCTTGCTGACACCCTTGGTGATGAAGGCGGAACAGAGCCGGTCGAGCTCTTCCAGCGTCAACAGATCCTTCTTTGGCAGGAAGGTCATATTCTCCGCCATGCAATAGGTGCAGCGGAAATCGCAGCGGTCGGTGACGGAGACGCGAAGATAGGTGACCGCCCGCCCGAAGGGGTCGATCATCGGGTGTGCATCCGCCACTAGCGGCGATGCATTGCCTATCGTTCCGACTCTGGTGTTCACCTGTATCTCCGTACTCTCATCAATGTGGGCATATGCTATTGTCGCGTCAAGGGAAACAGCCCGCGCGAGCATGCCAATTTCAGCTTGCGCTGAAAAAGATCAACGCCTACTCCTCGCATGAGAAGAGGACAAAATGATGAGCGATATCTGGCCGAGCGAACTTCGCGTCTCGAAAGACAGGCAGCGGCTGGCGGTGACTTTCAATGACGGCCAGAGCTTCGACCTGTCGGCCGAGCTCTTGCGTGTGCTGTCGCCCTCGGCCGAGGTGCAAGGCCATGGGCCCGGGCAGAAGGTGACGGTGCCCGGCAAACGCAATGTTGCGATCATCTCGATGATGCCGACCGGCAATTACGCGGTCCGGATCGGCTTCGACGACATGCACGATACCGGCATCTACACCTGGACCTATCTGCGCGAGCTCGGCGAACGGGGCGCGGAGCTGTTTTCGGCCTACGAGAACGAGCTCAGCGAAAAGGGCATGAACCGCGATACGGCGGAGAAGCCGCGCTGACGCCCACGAGAGCGCCGCTATCACTTTCAAGAGACCCACAATTCCAGCCATCGGGGGGCCATATGGCGAAAACGAACGGAAAGAACTGGCTGCGCGCCAAGGGCAGCGCCAGCAGCAACAAGGTGACCTTCCTCGAACTGTTCTTCGACCTGGTCTTCGTCTTTTCGATCTCGCAGCTCTCGCATGCGCTCGCCGCCCACTACACGCCGCTCGGTGCCGCCGAAGCGGCGCTGATGACCTTCGCCGTCTGGTGGGTGTGGATCTTTACCGCCTGGGTGACGAACTGGCTCGATCCGGACAAGATGCCGGTGCGCGGCATGCTGGTGGCGCTGATGATGCTCGGGCTGCTGCTGTCTGCCTCCATCCCCGAGGCTTTCGGCGACAAGGGCCTGCTGTTTGCCGGCGCCTATGTGGCGATGCAGGTCGGGCGCTCGCTGTTTACGACCTATGCGATGACGCGCGTCGACCGCGCCAATACGCTGAATTTCGTCCGCATCACCGCCTGGCTCGTGGCAGCAGGCGTCTTCTGGATCGCCGGCGGGCTGCTTGAGCATGAAGCCCGGCTGATTGCCTGGGTGATAGCGCTTGCGATCGAATATGCCGGGCCGGCCGCGGGCTTTGCCGTGCCGGTGCTCGGCCGCTCGACGGCGCGGGACTGGGACGTTTCCGGCGCGCACATGGCGGAACGCTGTGCACTCTTCGTCATCATCTGTCTCGGCGAAGCGATCCTCGTTTCCGGCCGCACCTTTGCGGAGCTGCCGTTCTCAGGACTGACCAACGTCGTCTTCGTCACCGCCTTCATCGGCACGGTCGCCATGTGGTGGCTCTACTTCCGCTTCGGCCACGGGCGCGCCGCCCACCGCATCGAGCATGAAGAGACGCCGGGCAGCCTGGCGCGGCAGGCCTTCACCTATGGGCATATCCCAATTCTTGCCGGCATCATCGTCCATGCGGTCGCGGTCGAGTTCATGTTCTCGCATCCGCATGAAACCGGCGATCTCGGAATCGCCGCCGCCGTGCTTGGCGGCTCCGGCCTGTTCCTGATCGGCAATCTCTGGTTCAAGGGCGCGACCAGCGGGCGGATGCCGCTCTCGCATCTCGCCGGCCTGGTGTTTTTGATCCTGCTTGCCTTTGTCGCGCCCTTCATCGAGGTCTATCTGATGGGCATTCTGGCGACGCTGGTGCTGATCGTCGTCGCCGCCTGGGAATACCGCTCGCTGACGGGTACGGAGGCGGCGCCGACGCTGCATTGAACATCAGTCCTCGTCGCGCAGATCTTTCAGCAGCATGGTGATGATCCGCTCCATCGAATCGGCGGTCGCCATGCATTGCTCTATCGGCTCGTCCGACAGCACGCGATCGATGAGGCCGGTCTGGATGGCCATGGCTTCCTCACTCAGCTTTTGACCCTCTGGCGTTAAATAGAGGCGCAGCACACGCTTGTCGCGTTCGTCATCGCGGCGAAGGATTAGACCGCGCTTTTCCATCTGCGGCAGCAGCATGCTCATATTGGAGCGGCCGACCAGCAGCTTGCGCGCCAGTTCCTGCTGCGAGATGCCTTCGAAACGATAGAGATTGACCAGGATATCGAGGTGCGGCGGCTTGATGTCGAGATCGGCAAGCGAGCGGGCCAGGGATTGTTGCATGAGCTGGCAGGCGCGAGCCACCGCGATCCAGCTGCGAAAACGCGGATGATCCCAGGGAAGGGATTGATTTTTGTTCATCGTTGTACTTTATTGTTCAGTGTTGAACAGTATTTTGGAATCCCACTATGGCAAACTTTGCGCTTAACGTCACCCGCCTCGGGTTTTCGCTGCTGCAGGCGGTTTCTCCTGATCTGGCGGCCAGAGCGGCGTTCCAGCTGTTCTGCTGGACGCCGTCAGCAAGACCCAAGGGCACAAAGTCGAAGCTGGCGCATGCGGCGGGTGCGGCCCGGCTTGCCGGCGCCGAACGCTTTACCCTCCGGCTTGCCGGCGGGCGCCAAGCGCATGCCTATCGGCTGAACGGCGGGGCAAGGGGCAAACGCAAGCGCTATCTGGTGACGCATGGCTGGGGATCGAGCGCGACATATATGGCCGAACTCATCTCGATGCTTGCGGCAACGGGCGCGGAGGTCGTGGCGCTCGATTTTCCCGGCCACGGCCGTTCCGGCGGGCGCTTCCTGCATATGGGGCTTGCGGTCGAGACGATCGCAGCGGCCGAGGCGCGCTTCGGCGCATTCGATGCGGCGATCGGCCATTCCTTTGGCGGCGCGGCGTTGATGGTCTCGGCGGCGGGCCTGCTGCCCAGCGTTGCGCCTGTTGGCGGCGACCGCCTAGTGCTGATCGGCGCGCCGAGCGAGATGGGCTGGCTGTTTACCGATTTCGGCCGGATGGTCGGTCTTCGCCCTGCGGCGCAAGCCACACTGGAGAATGAGGTCCATCGCGTCACCGGCCGGAGACTTGAGGATTTCGACGCCGGCGCGGCGGCGGGCGTCATCGGCCGGCCGGTGCTCGTCATCCATGCCGAGGAAGACAAGGAGGTGTCGTCTCTCCATGCCAGGCGCTATGGCGCGGCGGGGAAGGGCGTTCGGCTGTTCTGGGCGAACGGCTTCGGCCACCGGCGCATCATCGGCGCCGCACCGGTTCTTGCCGCGATCGCGGCGTTTCTCGGCGGCGATCGGGGCGTGGGTGAAGTGCCTGATGAAAGCATCAAAAAAGATGCGGAGATCATTCCGTTTTTTGAGCTTCCGGCAAGGCGCGCGGCATTGTAGCGTCCGTCGCGAAGATCAAGCCGCGGCGGGACGCCTCATGAAAATCATCAGCAGCATCGAAGAGCTCAATACGATTTATGGCGCCGGCCTGTCGCCGGCCTCCGTCACCAAGGTGACGAAGCAATTGACACCCCTCTATCGTGAGATGATCGAGATCTCACCGTTTGCGGCGCTTGCGACCGTCGGGCCGCAAGGGCTCGACTGTTCGCCGCGCGGCGATCTTGGCGGCGTGGTGCGCGTCGCTGACGACGAGACGCTGCATCTGCCGGATTGGCGCGGCAACAACCGCGTTGATTCGCTCTCCAACATCGTGCGCGATCCGCGCCTGGCGCTGATGTTCCTGATCCCCGGCTCGAACACGACGATGCGCATCAACGGCCGTGGCGTCGTCTCCAACGACGAGGCGCTGCTTTCGAGCTTCGAGATGGACGGCAAACATCCGCGTACCGTCGTCGTCATTTCGATCGACGAGGTCTATTTCCAATGCGCGCGTGCCGTGATGCGGGCCGAACTCTGGAACGGAGAACACTTCGCCGATCCGGCGAAGCTACCGACGCCGGGACAGATGCTGAAGGCTGCGGTGGGTGATTTCGACCAGGAGACCTATGACCGGGAATGGCCGGGCAGAGCGGCGAAGACGATGTGGTAGGGTGTGGTGCCGAGAAGCGGACACCCACCTCTCTTCCCTCATTCCTGTGCTTGTCACAGGAATCCAGTGCGCCCAAGTCCTTGGGTGCGGAAGACATTTTCACGGTCGCAAAGAGTTATTCACCGCGCAGACGCGCGGTGGCTGGATTCCTGTGACAGGCACAGGAATGAGGGAGCAAGCGGCTACCTCGTCCGTTCCCTCGGACTCCTGGCGGACGAGGGAGCCATCGGCGTGAACCGGACAACAGTCTAAGCCGTCACCTTGTGGTGACAGCGTGCGCACGGCGACCGATTACCCTCACGTCTTATAGATCAGCCAGCTCTTGGTGAAATCCTTCTGCATGCCGTCCTGATAGA
Organism: Rhizobium indicum; assembly: GCF_005862305.2. NCBI lineage: Bacteria > Pseudomonadati > Pseudomonadota > Alphaproteobacteria > Hyphomicrobiales > Rhizobiaceae > Rhizobium > Rhizobium indicum. The sequence continues at coordinate 4,963 of NZ_CP054021.1, forward strand.
GGATGGTGCAGTTGCGGCCGGCATTCTTGGCGCCGTAAAGGGCGATGTCGGTCTTGCTATAGAGTTCGCCGGCATCCCCGGCGCTGGAGGCCATGCAGATGCCGATCGAGACGGTGACCGGACCGTAATTCACCCGCGTACGGGAATTTTTGAAGGGCGTCGTCTCCAGCGTGCGACGAATGCGCTCGGCGATCGCGGTCACTTCCTCGGGCGTGTTGCCATCGATGATGAGGGCGAACTCCTCGCCGCCGGTGCGGGCAACGAAGATGTCACGGCGGACATTGCTGCGGATGACGGAGGCGACTGTGGCGAGCACCTTGTCACCGACCGGATGGCCGTAGGTGTCGTTGATCTTCTTGAAATTGTCGATGTCGCAGAGCAGCAGCGCCGTCACCGGCCGCATGCTCGAATTGTCGAAAATGGCGGCGAGGCGGTCGTCGAAGGCGCGGCGGTTGGAAAGGCGCGTCAGCGAGTCGGTGTTGGCGATGCGCTTGTATTCGTCGAGTTCCTTGCGGACCTGATCCATCTCCTGCGAGCGCTGGACGACGTCCTCGACGGTGCGTTCGCCATGCGCCATGGTGTCGCCGGTCGCCTGGCTCAGGAGATCGATAGCGTTTTCGATCAGTTCGACACTGGCATTGCTCTTGGAGGTGATACGCTTGTGGGTCTCGCCGAGCAGTCTAGTGTAGCTTTCGAGCGAACTCTGCTCCTGCCTGAGAATGCGCAGCAGCCCATCGAGCTCGCCTGATATGCGCGTATGGGCATCATCGAAGACACGGGCCGGGCTGTGGGTGAAGTGCTGCGCGCCGAGCGCATCGAGTTCGGCCTGGGTCACTTGGCCGCCGAGGGCCGCAAGCTCGCGGGTCAGGGCTGGATTAGAGCCGATATAGGCCTCGTAGAAGAGTTGGTAATTGCGCGGTATCGGCGCGACGCCCATAGAGCGCATGGCATAGGTGATCTGACCCGCAACGTCGGGAACCGGCACCTTGGGCGCGACAGCCGTATTCATCCGGCGAACTCCTCATATATTCAAAGGCAATATTCTATTTGTTAGCTTAAATTTCTTGGGAAAAGATTAAAGCGATATATACCAAAGATTACATACGACAAATGCCCCATGGGGTAATACTTCGATCAGACCTATGATTCTCCATGGAAAAACGTATCTTTACTGAGGCAGTGCATACTCGCTGAGCGGGTACAGTGTCTGAAAAACTTACAGTTCTTCTCTGCTGGAGACCGTATTCATCTTGTCGACAGTTGGTTTTGGCCGTTTCGTATTGCAGTCTCGACATTTTGGGGATCGTATTTTCTGCAACGGACCCGATCTTGGCCCACAAATCAGGGCGTGAGACCATGGAAACCTCCCGTCATATTTCTTTCGCCATCCTGACCTTCACCGTCCTTGCCGCCGGCGTCTTGCTGCTGGAGCACACCGGCTTCTTCGCCGGCGCTTTCCGCACGGAGATCCTGGCAAGGGTCGATGCTGGGGCTGTGGTGAGCGTGGGCGAGGTGGTCACGGCGCGGAACATCAGCGCGTCGGATAAGGCGTCGGCACGGTAGAGCAGGCGCAGCCTGCCCCATCACCCCAAATTCAGTTCCTGGAAGAAATCATTGCCCTTGTCGTCGATGACAATAAAGGCGGGGAAGTTTTCGACTTCGATCTTCCAGACCGCTTCCATGCCGAGCTCGGGATATTCGAATACTTCAACCTTGCGGATACAGTCCTGGGCAAGACGGGCGGCGGGGCCGCCGATCGAGCCGAGATAGAAGCCGCCGTGCTTCTTGCAGGCCTCTCGCACGGCGCGCGAGCGGTTGCCCTTGGCAAGCATCACCATCGAGCCGCCGAAGGACTGGAACTGGTCGACGTAACTATCCATGCGCCCGGCCGTCGTCGGGCCGAAGGAGCCGGAGGCGTAGCCGGCAGGCGTCTTGGCGGGGCCGGCATAGTAGACCGGGTGGTTCTTCAGGTAATCGGGCATGCCTTCGCCCTTTTCCAGCCGTTCGCGGATCTTGGCATGGGCGAGGTCGCGGGCAACGATGATGGTGCCGGTCAAGGACAGGCGGGTCTTGACGGGATGCCTGGAGAGTTCGGCGAGCACCTCGGCCATTGGCCGGTTGAGATCAATGCGCACCGTCGATTCCGACAGTTTCGCCTCGTCGATTTCGGGCATGTATTTCGACGGATCGGTTTCGAGCTGCTCGACGAAAATGCCGTCGCGGGTAATGCGGCCCTTGGCCTGACGGTCGGCGGAACAAGAGACGCCGAGGCCGATCGGCAGCGAGGCGCCGTGGCGGGGCAGGCGGATGACACGCACGTCATGACAGAAATACTTGCCGCCGAACTGGGCGCCGACGCCCATCTGCTGGGTCAGTTTGTGGATTTCCTTCTCCATCTCGATGTCGCGAAAAGCGTGGCCGCTCTCGGAACCTTCGGTCGGCAGTTCGTCGAGATAGCGGGTGGAGGCGAGCTTGACGGTTTTGAGGTTCATCTCGGCCGAGGTGCCGCCGATGACGATCGCCAGATGGTAGGGGGGACAGGCTGCCGTCCCTAACGTCAGGATCTTCTCCTTAAGGAAGTCGATCATCCGGTCATGGGTCAGGAGCGAGGGCGTGCCCTGGTAAAGGAAGGTCTTGTTGGCCGAGCCGCCGCCCTTGGCGACGAAGAGGAATTCGTAGGCGTCGGTGCCTTCCTCGTAGATGTCGATCTGGGCCGGCAGGTTGTTTCTGGTGTTCTTTTCCTCGAACATTTTGACCGGCGCAAGCTGCGAGTAACGCAGGTTCTTCTTCTCGTAGGCGTCCATGACGCCGCGGGCCAGAGCTGCACCATCCTCGCCCTCGGTCCAGACCCTGCGGCCTTTCTTGCCCATGATGATCGCCGTGCCGGTATCCTGGCACATGGGCAGCACGCCGCCGGCGGCTATATTGGCGTTCTTCAGGAGATCGTAGGCGACGAAACGGTCATTGTCGGTCGCTTCGGGATCGTCGAGGATCGAGGCGAGCTGTTTCAGGTGGCCGGGGCGCAGCAGGTGGTTGATGTCGGCAAAGGCGGTTTCGGCCAGCAGGCGGATGCCTTCCGGCTCGACGGTGAGGATCTCCTGGCCCTTGAACGTGTCGACCGAGACATGGTCGCCGCTGAGCTTGCGATAGGGGGTGGCATCCTTGCCGAGGGGGAAGAGATCGTCAGCCATCGAAGTGACCTTTCTGGTAGGGCGTCGCTAGATTGGAACCGGTCTAAATCCGCCGCCGGGCAAATGCAATCAGGATGCGGCGGACTCTGGAGTGGGCGGCCATGTCGTGTCGCGTTTTGCAGTCGGCACGTCACACACGGTAAGCGAGTGAAAGTAAAGGGGAAGTCGACATTTTTCGCGAAGCAGACGACTTCAGGTTGCCTTCCGGTCGAGGCCAGTTCATATTCCCGGCAGCGTTAACTTGCCGGGGCTTCCAATGACAAATGCAAAGCCAACTGCTGTCGACGACCTTCTCGTTTTTTTCGAAGACAATTGGATCCGTGGGGATCTGCTGCGCCTCGCCAGTGATCCCGAGGGAGCGGACATGTATGCTCGCTTCGTCAATGGCGTGCGTATCGACGCCAAACATGGGCCTGACCATGAAACGATCATCAAGGGCGAGTACGGAACCTTCAGAGTGAAGCCGGACGGCCACTTCGAATATGAGCTGGACTACACGCTCGACGTCGTGAAGAATTTAGGGAAATACGATCAGCTCATCGAGACGCTGAGCTACAAGATGTCCGATGGCTCAGGGGGCACGGACCTCGGCGTGCTGACCCTTGCGATCGACGGCGTCGACGTAGGCGAAAAATACCACGAAGTCCTGGATTTCGACGATATGGGCGTCACCTCGAGGGCGGATAATTTCTCTCTGCCTGACTACCGCAACTTTGCACTTTCGGTGAACGGCAGCCACGACCTGACGCTTCTGAACGGGTATGTCTATGATACCATCCCGGGCGTCGACGCCATCACCGAGGACGGTTTCAGCGATACGGTCCTATTTCCAGGTTCCGCGCCCGTAAGCTTGAAAATGCTCGATGGCGGGGAGTTCACCTTTCAGAGCGTTTCGATTGCCGAATTGTCGGCAGCGCCCTTTCACCTGACGCTCACCGCCCTGAACGATGGCCAGATCGTCTATCAGCAGGAGCTTGAAGTCACCGGCCCCACTCTCGAGGTCAATCTCGAAGACATTGAAGAAATCCGTTTCGATTTCATGGGCAATTCCGTCGTGATGGACAATTTTTCGCTGTTTGCCTTGCTATAGGCTGGAGGGAGTCGAGGAGTTGCGGCATATCCCCTTCTCCCCCCGAGCGGGGTCCGAAGGACGGGTCGAGACCTGTGGCTCGACCCCGGTTGGTGGCGGCAGCCGGATGAGGGGCTGCGGCCTATGCGACCTTCTTACTTCGGCCCGATCATCGTTTCCGGGCGCACGATCTCGTCGTACTCTTCCGATGTCACCAAGCCGCTGGCGAGGGCCTCTTCCTTCAGCGTCGTGCCGTTCTTGTGGGCGGTCTTGGCGATCTTGGCGGCTGCGTCGTAGCCGATCTTCGGGGCAAGTGCCGTGACCAGCATCAGCGAGCGTTCGAGGCCGGCCTTGATATTGTCCTCGCGCGCCTCGATGCCGACGACGCAATTGTCGGTGAAGGAGACGGCGGCGTCGGCGAGCAGCTGCACCGACTGCAGGAAGTTATAGGCCATCATCGGATTGTAGACGTTGAGTTCGAAATGGCCCTGGCTGTCGGCGAAGGTGAGAGCGGCATTGTTGCCGAAGATGTGGATGCAGACCTGCGTCAGCGCCTCGCACTGGGTCGGATTGACCTTGCCGGGCATAATCGAGGAGCCGGGCTCGTTTTCCGGCAGCGCCAGCTCTCCGAGGCCGGCGCGCGGGCCGGAACCAAGCAGGCGGATGTCGTTGGCGATCTTGAAAAGGGCGGCGGCTGCCGCGTTGATGGCGCCGTGGGAAAAGACCATGCTGTCATGCGAGGCGAGCGCCTCGAACTTGTTCGGCGCAGTGACGAAAGGCATGCCTGTGATGGCGGCGATCTCTTCGGCGACCTTTTCGGCAAAACCCACCGGCGCGTTGAGGCCGGTGCCGACGGCAGTGCCGCCCTGGGCGAGCTCGCAAAGGCCGGGCAGGGTCATTTCGATGCGCTTGATGGCAGAGCCGACCTGGGCGGCATAACCCGAAAATTCCTGGCCGAGCGTCAGCGGCGTCGCATCCTGGGTGTGGGTGCGGCCGATCTTGATGATGTGGCTGAATTCGGTGACCTTCATGTCGAGGGCGGCATGCAGGTGCTTCAGGGCCGGCAGCAGGTGATGGGCGATCTGCTCGGCGCAGGCGATGTGCATGGCCGTTGGATAGGTGTCGTTCGACGACTGGCTCATATTGACGTGATCGTTCGGATGCACCGGCTTCTTGGAACCCATGACGCCGCCGAGCATTTCTATCGCACGATTGGAGATCACTTCATTGGCGTTCATGTTCGACTGTGTGCCAGAACCGGTCTGCCAGACCACAAGCGGAAAATGGTCGTTCAGCTTGCCGTCGATCACCTCCTGGGCAGCCTCGACGATCGCCTTGCCGAGGGCCGGGTCGAGTTGGTCGAGCGCCATGTTGGCGCGGGCGGCGGCCTGCTTGACGATGCCGAGCGCGCGCACGATCGACAGCGGCTGCTTTTCCCAGCCGATCTTGAAATTGCCGAGCGAACGCTCGGCCTGGGCGCCCCAGTATCGGTCGGCGGCGACCTCGATCGGGCCAAAAGTATCGGTTTCGGTGCGGGTTGCGGTCATCGGCCTTGCCTTCCCTTTACATGCTGTTTTCGGGCATTTTCGAAAGATGAGGTCTTATAGGTTGGAAAGTACGACAAGAAAACTGGACGCCGCGCGAAATATTGAAATCGGCGGTCATGTTTGCGCTGGTTTTTCGGCGTGCCTTTTAAGCCACTTTGGAAATTTTATGCGTCCGGGCGTTTTCGCCGGACTGGTCTGGCGACGAAAATTCGGTAAAAAATTAACTAATAATTTCATAATTTTGTGTGAACTGCTGGGCGGCGCCGTGCAGGATCTCCGTCACACAAAATTGAGTCCGCCGGCGCTGGCGGCGCAGGCCGGTTTCTGATCAATGAGGCCCTACGCTGCTTGAGTTTCGCGGGATTTGAGCTTGAGCCTTGCGCTCGTGACAAGAACAGCATGACACCGGGACTGGAAGATATATGACGTTCGTTTTGAAAAGCGCGGCATCCGCATTGGCACTTTCCTGCGGCGTGGCAATGATGAGTGCCGCACCCGCGCATGCTTATACACTGATGGACATGCTGCGCGGCGACAGGCAGCGGACGCAGAGCACCATCTTCATGGACCAGATGCCGCCCGGTCGTGTGGGCCAGCGCGGCGGCGCCGGTGGCTCGCTCGGCGGGCTCGATCCGGAAGCGCCGCTGCCCAAGGTGAGCGGTCCGCGTTATTATACCTACAAAACCGAGACGCTGCAGTTCGTCGATACCGGCAGGTTTGCCGATCCCGTCGTCACCGGCGCGGTCGCCGATGTTTCGGGCAGCGGTGATGCCAGCGCCGAGCCGGCCGTGCAGCGCCGTTTCCTGGCGCAGGCCAAGGTGCGCGCCAATGCCGACGTCGCAAAGGCGCTCGAAGCCTATTACGGCGACAGCCGCAATCCGCTCGTCTGGGTCGAGGGCAACCAGATCAACGACCGCGCCAAGTCGGCGATGCTGGCACTTGCCGATGCGTCCTTCGTCGGTCTCGACCCGGCGGATTACGTCGTCCAGACGCCTGATATCGACCCGGCCAATCCCGATCCCGCTTTCCGCGACCGGGCGCTGACACAGTTCGAGCTCGATCTCTCCGCCAAAGTGCTCGCCTTCGTGCAGGACACGGTGCGCGGCCGCATCGATCCGAACAAGATCTCCGGCTATCACGACTTCCAGCGCAAGGTGGTCAATCTGGCCCCGGTGCTGAAGCTTGCCCGCATGAGCCCCGATGTCGGCGCCTATATCGCCAGCCGCTCGCCCGATAGTCCGCAATTCCAGGCGCTGAAGGCGGAGCTTGCCAAGCTTCGCGCCGCCGACGGCGGCAATGAGGAGCGAATCGTCGTTTCGCTCGACAGGCTGCTGAGGCCTGGCGACAGCTCGCCGGAAATCACCAATATCGTCAAGGCGATTGGCAAGCACGGTTCCGAAACGCTGAAGACCGATCATGCGGCAACGCTTGCTGCTTACGCCGGTAGCATCGACTATTCGCCCGAGATCGTTTCGCTGGTCGAGGATTTCCAGAAAGAGCGTGGGCTGAAGCCCGATGGCGTCATCGGCCAGGCGACGGTGCGTGCCATGACCGGCGGCGATACCAATGCCTCGAAGATCGACAAGCTCGTCGTCGCCATGGAGCAGGCGCGCTGGCTGCCGGAGGATCTCGGTTCCCGCTATGTCATGATCAACCAGCCGGCCTACATGGTCTACTACCACAATGACGGCAAGGAACAGCTGTCGATGCGCGTGGTGGTCGGCGGCAAGAACAACCAGACCTATTTCTTCGACGACGAAATCGAGACGGTCGAGTTCAACCCTTTCTGGGGTGTACCCCAGTCGATCATCATCAACGAGATGCTGCCGAAGCTGCGCTCGGATCCCAACTATCTCGACCAGCTCGGTTATGAGGTCGAAGTGAACGGCCACGCCGTCGCCTCGTCAAGTGTCGACTGGTACGGCTCGACCAATAATGTTTCGGTGCGCCAGCCGCCAAGCAGCGACAATGCGCTCGGCGAACTGAAGATCCTGTTCCCGAACAGCCACGCGATCTACATGCACGACACGCCGTCGAAGAGCTTCTTCAAGCGCGACATGCGGGCGCTGAGCCACGGTTGCGTGCGCCTTGCCGATCCGCGCGCGATGGCGGCCGCCGTGCTCGGCACGACGACCGACGACATCGCCAAGCAGATCGCCAGCGGCCAGAACCATGCGGTCCGCGTGCCGCAGAAGATCCCGGTCTACGTTTCCTACTTCACCGCCTGGCCGAACAAGGACGGCGTGGTGGAGTATTTCGACGACGTCTATGGCCGCGACGCCTATGTCGACAGGGCTTTTGATGCGACGAGCAAGGCGCGTGGGGCGCAGATCTGATAATCAGCTCTGATTAGTGATGTTGGCGGGCGGTCTTTGGGCCGCCCATTTTTGTTTTGGGGTGTCTGCGTGCAAGAAATAGGAGGAGAGGACGTGCGTGAGGCCCCCTCATCTGACTGCCGGCATCTTCTCCCCGCTGGGGAGAAGCGGAATCGTGGCGGCGTCTCGCCCTTCCTGAAAGCACCGTTTGTGGAAACGAGCGAAAGCAACTAGCTCTCCCTCTTCTCCCCAGCGGGGAGAAGGTGGCCCGAAGGGTCGGATGAGGGGGCCGCGATCGTAAAGACATACGGCTGATCGCCAAGCCTCAGACGGCAACCTTCTCCGCATATTCCCGCAACAACGTTTCCACCAGCTCGGGTGTCAACTCATCGAAATGGGTGATGATAATATCCGGATCGAGACTCGAAACCGGCACGTCGGAATAGCCGAAAGGCACGGCGATCGACGGTACGCCGGCGTTTCTCGCCACGGCGATGTCGTTGATGCTGTCTCCAATCATCACCGTGCGGGCGATGTCGCCGCCGGCGCGTTCGATGGTGCCGGTGAGGTGGCGGGCGTCGGGCTTGCGGTATTCGAAGCTGTCGCCGCCGGTGATGGCGTCGAAATATCGGGTGAGGTCGAGCTTGTCGAGCAGGCCGAGCGCCAGGCTCTCCATCTTGTTAGTGCAGACGGCGAGGCGGTAACCCAGAGATTTCAGCCGGTCCATGGCTGCGATCAGGCCGGGATAGGGTTCGGTACGGCCGGGCATGTTGCCGGCATAATGGGCGACGAAACGCTCGACCAGCGGCGGCAAGGCGTCGCTTTCGAGCGGATGGCCGCGCAGCCTGCAGGCGCGTTCGATCATGACGCGCGCGCCCTGACCGACGAGATGGGTAAGGTCGTCGTAGCTGACCGGCTCGAGGTCAAGGGCCGCGATTGTATGGTTCAGGCTCTCGACCAGGTCCACGTGGGTATCGAGAAGGGTGCCGTCGAGATCGAAGACGACGAGCGCCGGGCGAGCGGGAACAGGGGTCAAGGGCATGTCTCTTTGAGCGATGGTCGTCTTGAGGAGCGATGGATCGTCCTAGGGAACGATGGATCGTCCCTGAGGTAGGCGATCGTGCGGCGGAAAGCAACGTCCGGCAATGGTTGGGAAGGCTGCAGGCCTCTGTTTCGGCTTTTCATTTTCCGTGATGATTTTGACTTTCGTTTGCTAGGCGAGCCGTGTAAACAGCACATCCAACGCAATATCAGGAGCTGGCGGCGCATGGATGCCCGCGAAATGAAGATCAAGGCCGCCGAGGCCGCACTCGCCCATGTGGAAAGCGGGATGCGTCTCGGGATCGGCACCGGCAGCACGGCGGAAGAATTCGTTCGCCTGCTGGCGGAGAAGGTCGCGGGCGGCTTCAGGGTCGAAGGCGTTCCGACGTCCGAACGAACCGCGCGGCTCTGTGTCGAACTCGGCGTGCCGCTGAAGTCGCTCGACGAACTGCCGGCACTCGACCTGACGATCGATGGCGCCGACGAGGTCGATGCGGGGCTCAGGCTGATCAAGGGCGGCGGCGGCGCGCTGTTGCGCGAAAAGATCGTCGCGGCCGCCTCCGAGCGAATGATCGTCATTGCCGACGAGAGCAAGCTGGTGGAAACGCTCGGCGCCTTCGCGCTGCCGATCGAAGTCAATCCGTTCGGGCTCGTCTCGACGCGGATCGCAATCGAAAAGGTTGCGGCCCGGCTCGGTCTTTCCGGTGAACTCGATCTGCGCCAGTCGGGTGACGGAGAGTTTACCACGGATGGCGGCCATCACATCATCGATGCATCTTTTGGCCGCATTCCTGATGCAGAGGCGCTTTCGAGCGAGCTGAATTCCATACCCGGCGTCGTCGAACACGGGCTCTTTATCAATATGGCGGCACTTGCGATCATTGCCGGTCCTGCGGGTGCGCGCACGCTGCAGGCAAACAGATAACAGGAGCATATACTCATGATGAACATTGCAGGTCTTGGCCGTCTCGCCGCTGCGACCGTCGTTCTTTCCGGGCTTGCCTTCGGCTCCGCCGTCAAGGCGCAGGAAGTCTCCGAGGAGCAGCTGAAGGCGTCTCGCGCGGCGATCGACGCCATTGGCGCCACTGCCCAGTTCGACAACATTCTGCCCGGTCTGGCCGAGCGTTTGAAGGCCGGCCTGATCCAGGATTCGCCGAACTACCAGGACGTCATTTCGTCGACGGTCGACGCGCAGGCGCTGGCGCTGGCGCCGCGCCGCGGCGATCTGGAGAAGGAGGCGGCACTGACCTATGCCAAGACCTTCACCGTCGAAGAGCTGAAGGCGATCGCCGACTTCTATAATTCCGACGTCGGCAAGAAGCTGCTGCGCGATGGCCCGGTCGCCTCGCGCGAGACGGCGAAGGCTGCCGACATCTGGGCGCAGGGCATTTCCCGCGACCTGGAAAAGCAGAGCAACGTCGAGCTTTCCAAGGTCATCAAGGCGCCGCCGCCGGCAACCGACAGCCCGACTGCTCCAGCTCCGGCACCGGCTGCCCAGCAGTAAGGCCTGCCCCATCAAACTTGCGAAAGCCCGGCATTGTCCGGGCTTTTTTGCTATGATGCGGTAAATGCTGCCAGCGAGGCTTCAGGTGACTGCAGACATGTCCGATCACGGTAGGGCCGTCCGCGTGCGGATATCCGGCAAGGTCCAGGGCGTCGGTTTTCGCTATTGGACGCGCGATGAGGCCGTACGGCTCGGTTTGACGGGTTGGGTTCGCAATGAAGAGGACGGGGCCGTCGTCGCTGTGATCGCAGGACCCGACAGCGCCATCTCGACGATGATCGAGCGTTTCAGGCGTGGGCCTTTGGGGGCGTCTGTTTCGAGCGTCGAGACGGAAGCAACGCAGCTTGATAAGAACCCGACGGATTTCCGCATTACCCGCTGACAGCGCCAATCGCTAAGCAGAGGCAATTGACGACGCATGTGCGCCGCAACTCAGCCCTATGGGTTCGGGTTCTTTGCAAGTTGCCATTCACCCGTCTCATCCGGCTCTACGCGCTTGTTGCCACGATAGAAGATCGGCAGTCTCGTCTTTTTGTCGATCGAGAAGCGGCTCGGCGTGTATTTTTCATTCTCATGGCCCTGAATGGCGAGGCCGAGCGCTTCCTTGAATTTGCCAGCCTTGCACAGATTGCTGAAGAGAGTTTGATCCATCTTTTGCTCCGCCATTCTTTTCCAGCCCATGGATTGCCTGCCAGCGTCGAGCGACCGGGTCAACCGTAAACGGTGACTGGTCAACCGAAGACGGTGACCGGTCAACCGTAGACGGTGACTGGGTCAACCGTAGACGGTGACTGGGGTCAGCCCTTTACAATGAAGATTCGGCGATGGGAACCGGATGACGCAGGAGCGGGCTTTTGTTTTCATGACGATCGCCCCTATATCAGGAACATCCTTCCTGCGATTCCCTTCCGGAGCTCCTCATGTCTTCCTACGACTACGACCTCTTCGTCATCGGTGGCGGTTCCGGAGGTGTGCGCGGCGCCCGTGTCGCGGCCTCGCTCGGCAAGAAAGTGGCGATCGCCGAGGAGTATCGCTACGGCGGCACCTGCGTCATCCGCGGCTGCGTGCCAAAAAAGCTCTTCGTCTACGCCTCGCAGTTCCATGAGCATTTCGAGGATGCGGCGGGCTTCGGCTGGACGGTCGGCGAAAGCAGCTTCGACTGGAAGAAGCTGGTGGCGGCCAAGGATGTTGAAATCGCCCGTCTGGAAGGCCTCTATAAGAAAGGTCTCGCCGGCGCCAATGCCGAAATCCTGGAAACGCGCGCGGAACTCGTCGATGCCCATACAGTCCGGCTGCTGAAGACTGGACAGACGGTGACGGCCAAGACCATCGTCATCGCCACCGGCGGACGGCCGAACCCGCATGCAGCCCTTCCCGGTCACGAACTCTGCATCTCCTCCAACGAGGCCTTTCATCTTGAAGAACTGCCGAAATCGATCGTGATATCAGGCGGCGGCTATATTGCCGTCGAATTCGCCAATATCTTCCATGGCCTCGGTGTCGAGACGACGCTGATCTATCGCGGCGCCGAGATCCTGTCGCGCTTCGACGAGGATCTGAGGCGCGGGCTGCACGAGGCGATGGTCGCCAAGGGTATCCGCATCCTCTGCCACGATACGCTGCAGAAGGTTTCGAAGGGTGCGGACGGGCTCATTCTGGAGACGCTGAACAACGGCACGCTGCAAGCCGGCGTCGTCATGCTGGCGCTCGGACGCGATCCGAACACCGAAGGCCTCGGTCTCGAGGCGGCCGGCGTCGCTGTCGATGAGCGTGGCGCCGTTATCGTCGACGAATATTCCCGCACCAATGTCGAAAACATCTATGCGCTCGGCGATGTCACCAACCGGGTACAGCTGACGCCGGTGGCGATCCACGAGGCGATGTGTTTCATCGAGACCGAGTACAAGAACAATCCGACCCGGCCGGACTACGAGCTGATCCCGACCGCCGTCTTCTCGCAGCCTGAGATCGGCACTGTCGGCCTTTCGGAAGAGGAGGCGGGCAAGCGTTATCCCGAACTCGAGGTCTACCGCGCCCAGTTCCGGCCGCTGAAGGCCACGCTTTCCGGGCGGGCCGAGCGGATGATCATGAAACTGATCGTCGATGCGGCGAGCCGCAAGGTGGTGGGCGCCCATATCCTTGGTCACGATGCCGGCGAGATGGCGCAGCTGCTCGGCGTCACGCTGAAGGCAGGCTGCACCAAGGACGATTTCGACCGGACAATGGCGCTGCACCCGACAGCCGCCGAAGAGCTCGTCACCATGTATGCGCCGAGCTATCGGATCCGCGACGGCAAGCGGATTTGACCTCTGCCTCTGAGCCCACTTAGCTGGTGATGCGGGGCGCGCGGATGACCTTGAGGAAGAGTTCCTTCATCGCTTCGGTGATGCCTTGGGTCATCGATACCTCAAAATAAAGGCCGGGCGAGGCGCATTCCTGCATCTTCGTGGGGATCTCGTTCTGGAAGGGCCTGATCCAGTCTTTGTACCAGTTGTTCTTCGGCAGCGGCAGATAGGTGGTGTAGAGCACCGCAACTCTGATTCCTTTGTTCTTCAGCGGCTGGCAGAAAGACGTGTCGATCGGCTCCTGACAGCGTTTGCCGGTGAGTTTCTTCGTGCAGCCCTGCGGCTTTTCGCTGTCGCCGACGCCGTCCGAGACGAAGAACAAGATCTTTTGAGGTGTCGCGGAGGTGCTGCCATCGCCGGGGGTGGTGATGATGGTTTTCATCTGGTCCAGCGCGCTATCGAAGCTCGTCTGCTGGTCGTTGTTGTAGCCCTGCCTCGGGATGGTCATCAGATCGACGGCATCGGTATAGGTGCGCACCTGATCAAGTTTGTCCGTTGGGTCGGATATGGTCGTCAACTTTGCGTCTTCGGCCTTGGTGCCGAACGTATAAACGCCCATGCGGAACTGGTTGTCGGAAACGCGCGTGAGCTCGGCGGTCTCTGTCAACTCCTTGGTCGCCTGGCGCACGACGTCGATGCGCATGCTGACGCCGAGTGACTTGGCGAGTTTGTAGTAATTGTTTTTGTTCTCGGTTTCGTGGCAGGCAAAGGCGCAGGTGTCGCTGGTGTTCTTTTCCATGGTCGCGACGTCGTCGGCGGTTGCGCCGACACCCATCGAAGGGGTGTTGTCGAGCAGAATGTAGAAATCCATGAAGGTGGCGGTCTGGTATTCGGCCGTGGCCGTGCCGGAAATCGTGACGGTGTCCCGGCCGAGGATGCGCATGAAGGTGGTGGGCATGGTGGCGCTGAAGGAGACCAGCGAATTCACCTTATTGGCGGTCTTGGTGACGTCGATGCCAAGATCGACATGAACGTCGGTCAGCTCGCCGGACATCTGCGACGTAAAAATGTTGCGAGCGTCGTCCTTACCGAGCGAGATCGTGCCGTCGCCACTCATTTTCATCGCGGCGGCGACGGCGCCGGATTTTTCAGAGATGGCGCCGACGGCAGCGGCATCGGCGGCGGCATAGAGCTGTGTCCTCAGGCTGAGCGCGTGGGCGAAATCTACCGCCATGCCGGCCGCACCGAAGAGCGGCACCACCAGCAGTGCCGTCATGATGCCGAAATTGCCCGAGCGGTCCGATATGAAACCGGGCGGAAGGATCGCCATGCCATGTCCCCGAAGTTGAAACTCTCTCCGGTTCTACATTGAAAGTCTAAAATATGGGAAAATCGACATGGTATACGCTGGTTTAACTAGAGCAGGGCGGGCGGCGGCGGCGAGGCGACAACTGTCGGCGAATGGTCTTTGCAAGCCTGACCTAAAGGTCTATAAGCCGCCGCATATTGAGGGCATCCTGAGGTATGGATGTGAGAACAGGTGAGTGAGATGGCAGACAATTGGACCCCGAGCAGCTGGCGGCAAAAACCGATCCTGCAGGTTCCCGAATATCCCGACGCAGCCGCTTTGGCGGCAACGGAAGCCACGCTCGCCAGCTATCCGCCGCTTGTCTTTGCAGGTGAAGCGCGCCGCCTGAAGAAGCATCTCGCCAATGTCGCCGAAGGCAACGGTTTCCTCCTGCAAGGCGGCGACTGTGCCGAGAGCTTCGCCGAACACGGCGCCGATAATATCCGCGACTTCTTCCGCGCCTTCCTGCAGATGGCCGTGGTGCTGACCTTCGGTGCGCAGCTGCCGGTCGTCAAGGTCGGCCGCATCGCCGGCCAGTTCGCCAAGCCGCGTTCGTCGAATGTCGAGAAGCAGGGCGACGTGACGCTGCCGGCCTATCGCGGCGACATCATCAACGGCATCGAGTTCACCGAGGAGTCGCGCATTCCGAACCCGGAACGTCAGGCCATGGCCTACCGCCAGTCGGCTGCGACGCTGAACCTTTTGCGCGCCTTTGCGATGGGCGGTTACGCCAATCTCGAAAACGTCCATCAGTGGATGCTCGGCTTCGTCAAGGACAGCCCGCAGGGCGAGCGCTACCGCAAGCTTGCCGACCGCATCAGCGAAACCATGGATTTCATGAAGGCGATCGGCATTACCTCGGAAAACCATCCGAGCCTGCGCGAGACCGATTTCTTCACCAGCCATGAGGCGCTGCTGCTCGGTTACGAGGAGGCGCTGACCCGCGTCGATTCCACGTCGGGCGACTGGTATGCAACGTCGGGCCACATGATCTGGATCGGCGACCGCACGCGCCAGGCCGACCATGCGCATGTCGAATATTGCCGTGGCATCAAGAACCCGATCGGCCTGAAATGCGGCCCTTCGCTGCAGGCCGACGACCTGCTGCAACTGATCGACATCCTGAATCCAGCCAACGAGGCCGGGCGCCTGACGCTGATCTGCCGCTTCGGCCACGAGAAGGTCGCCGACAGCCTGCCGAAGCTCATTCGCGCCGTCGAGCGTGAGGGCCGCAAGGTCGTCTGGTCCTGCGATCCGATGCACGGCAACACGATCACGCTCAACAACTACAAGACCCGTCCCTTCGAGCGGATCCTGTCGGAAGTCGAAAGCTTCTTCCAGATCCACCGCGCCGAAGGCTCGCATCCGGGTGGCATTCATATCGAGATGACCGGCAAGGACGTGACCGAGTGCACCGGCGGCGCCCGCGCGGTCTCAGCAGAAGACCTGCAGGACCGCTACCACACCCATTGCGATCCGCGCCTCAACGCCGATCAGGCGCTCGAACTCGCCTTCCTGCTTGCCGAGCGCATGAAGGGCGGCCGCGACGAAAAGCGCATGGTCGCCAACGGCTGATCGCAACCCGAAACGGATGACGAAAAGCCCGGTTCGCCGGGCTTTTTATTGAGAGGCCTCGCTCTTTGCTCGACGTCATCCTCGGCCTTGTCCCGAGCATGACGAAAGAGGAGTTGGCCGACTTGTTAGCAGCCCGGCGAACCGCCGGGTTTTTTGTTGCCTTGCACGCGAACCAGCCTCCTCATATGCTGGCCTGGACGCTGTGCAGATTGGCGTAGACGCCGTCTTGCGCCATGAGCTCGTCATGGGTGCCCTGTTCGACGATACCATCAGCCGTCAGGACCAGGATGCGGTCGGCATGGCGGACGGTCGACAGACGGTGGGCGATGACCAGGGTAGTTCGGCCGTTTGCCAGGCTGAGCAGCGCCTGCTGCACCGCCCGTTCGCTCTCGTTGTCGAGCGCGCTGGTCGCCTCATCGAAGATCAGGATCTCCGGATTCTTGAGGAAGGCGCGGGCGATGGTGATGCGCTGGCGCTGGCCGCCCGAGAGCTTGACGCCGCGTTGGCCGATATCGGTGTCATAGCCATGGGGCAGGGCGATGATGAAGTCGTGCGTATTGGCGGCGCGCGCGGCGGCTTCCAGCTCGGCATCGCTGGCGTCGGGCCGGCCATAACGCAGGTTTTCCGCCACCGTACCGGCAAACAGGTAGACATCCTGCTGCACCACCCCGACATGGCGCCGGAGCGAGGCCAGCGTCACATCGCGGATGTCGATGCCATCGATCTGGATTGTCCCGGCTTCGACATCGTAGAAACGCGGTATCAGCGCACAAAGCGTGCTCTTGCCGACCCCTGACGGGCCGACCAGGGCGACGAACTCCCCGGGAGCGATGGTCAGCGACAGCTGCTCGAGCACCCGCGGGCCATCGGCCTCGTAACCGAAGGCGACGTTGGAAAAACTGATCTCGCCCCGTGGCGCCGGCATCGGCCGCGCTTCCGGCCGATCGGTGATGTCAGGGGCAATCTCCAGGATCTCCATGGCCCTGACGAAGCCGGTATAACCCTCCTGCCAGAGGCGCACGAAATTCGCCAGCCGCTGCACGGGATCGACCAGCACGGCGACGCAGAGCAGGAAGGTCAGCATATCAGGCACGGTCAGCTCCGCCGCCAGGATGCGCAGGCCGCCGACGATGATCACCAATATGGTGACCAACTGGGCGAAGGTTTCGGTGCCGACCGAAAACCAGGCCTCGCTGCGGTAGCCCTCGGCGCGGCTTTGCAGGAAGCGCTGGTTCTGCTCGGCGAAGCGTTCCTTCTCCAGCGCCTCGTTCGCGAAGGACTGGACCACGCGGATGCCTGCAAGCGCATCCTCGACGCGTTCGTTGACGGCGGCTATCTGTCGTTTGCTGGCTTCGAGCGCGCGGTTCATGCGCCGGTTGAAATAGAGCGCATAGGCGACCGCCACCGGGGTGAGCAGCAGGATCAGGGCTGCCAATGGCGGATCGATGAAGAACAGCACCAGCATGGCGCCACCGTATTTGAGTACGGCGATGGAAAGATCCTCGGGGCCATGATGAAAGAGCTCGCCCAGCCACAGGCTGTCATTGGTGATGCGGCTCATCAGCTGGCCGGTGCGCTGGCGGTCGTAGAAGCTGAACGACAGCTTCTGGCAATGCTCGAAGAGTTCCTGCCGCACCGTTGCTTCGATGCGCGCGCCCATCACGTGGCCGCGATAATCGACGAAGAAGATGGCGACGATCTGGACCGCCAGAACGGCCAGCATGACGCCGCCCATTGCCAGGATCTGTGCGAAGGCCTGCGGCGCGTCGGGCAGAGCCAGAAGCCTGCTGGTAACGATATTGGCGCAGAGCGGCAGGGCGACCGCGGTGCCGGCGACAAGGATGGCGCAAAGCAGGTCCGCCAGCAGCAAAGGCAGATGCGGGCGGTAATAAGAGAGGAATTTGCGCATGCGCGACCGACGTCGGCCGCGGTCGGCGGCGGGATCGTCGCAGAAAAGGTTCAGGAAGGCGTTATGGCGTCGCGAGCTTTTCCTCGCGCGGGAGAACGAAATGTTCATGAAGCTGAATGTCCTTGTGGGGGATTTTTCCTTTCTGTTCGGACAGGGTCGCTCTCATGTCAGTCTCCCGAGATTGAATTGAGCCGTTAGTATCGCCGACAACCGCCATCGATTCAATGCGACGATGGGAGGAGGTTGGCGGGTGTTGTCTACAAGCAACACGGGTGATCGCGCCGGCCAAGTATGACGATCCTCAAAATTTCTGATGATTTTGTTGAGCGGAATGGATTTGACGACGCGAGTGATCGGCGGCAACGTTTAGTCATAAACGGGAGAGCGATCATGACCGAACGGCATACAGGCGGCTGCCTCTGCGGCGCCGTGCGATTTTCAACGACGGCGAGGCCAGGACCAGTCGTTGGCTGCCATTGCTCGCAGTGCCGCCGGCAGACGGGGTTTTATTACGCCGCGGTCAATGTGGCCCGCGCGGCTCTTTCGGTCGATGGCACTGAGGCGGTCCGTTGGTACCGGTCGAGTGACGAGGCGCAGCGCGGCTTCTGCTCGAATTGCGGCTCCGCGCTGTTCTGGCAGGCGGACGGATCGGCGGAGATTTCGGTGATGGCCGGCGCCTTCGACACGCCGAGCGGCCTTGCCTTCGGCCATCATATCTACTGCGCCGACAAGGGCGATTTCTACGAAATATCGGACGGCCTTCCGCAATACGCGGTGAATCCGGTTTAACCCTTGGCTGCAAGCGCAGCTGTGAGGCGGGCCACGTCCTCGCGCAGCGCCGTCAGCTCGGTCAGTACGCTCATATCGATCTTCTGGTGCAGGGAGAGCACCTCAAGCTCGGCCTTGAGATTGACCTCATAATCCTTGGCGGCCTCGAAGCGGTCGCGCTCGGCCTGCCGGTTCTGGGACATCATGATGATCGGCGCCTGGATGGCGGCGATCATCGACAGGATCAGATTCAGAAAAATGAAGGGGTATGGGTCGAAGGGATTCGCCACCAGACCGATGGTGTTCATCAGTGTCCAGACGGCGAGAAAGGCGAGGAAGGCGAGTATGAAGGACCAGGAGCCGCCGACGCGGGCGATGCCATCGGCGATACGCTCGCCGAAGGATGACTCGGCGGATAGAGCGGCATTGACGTCGGTCGAGATGATTTTGCGCGCGTGCGTTTTCGCCAGCACGCGCTTCTCGATGTCGCCGAGTTCATCGGCCGGCTTGTCGAAATGATGGTGCACGAAATTCGAAAGATTAGACATTGCCTTTTTCCGATGCCGGTTATCGATGCGGTCGCTTTCGGCGCCAGTATTCCGCTCCGGAGGCAAATTGCAATGCGTATCGGTGCCGCGCGGAGCCACGCGCGATCCGTTCATAAAAATTTCGTCGTCGCGAGGTGCCGCTTTCGGCCCGAACGTGTTGCGGTCGTGAAAGGTGCAGGCTAAATAAATGACATGACACAGGAAAACGCCCTTTCTGATATCTTCCGCATCGCCATCGGCCAGCTCAACCCGACGGTCGGCGATGTCGCCGGCAATCTTGCCAAGGCGCGCGAGGCGCGCGCCGATTCTGCCCGGGAGGGCGCGCATCTGCTCGTCCTGACCGAGCTTTTCATCTCCGGTTATCCACCTGAAGATCTGGTGCTGAAGCCCGCCTTCATCCGCGCCTGCTGGAAGGCGGTCGAGAATCTCGCCGCCGATACCGCCGATGGCGGGCCGGGCGTCATCATCGGCTTTCCCCGGCAGGACGAGACCGGGCGCTATAATTCCGTCGCCGTGCTCGACGGCGGCAAGGTAATCGCGGTGCGCGACAAGATCGACCTGCCGAATTACGGCGAGTTCGACGAGAAGCGCGTCTTCGACCAGGGCGCCATGCCGGGGCCGGTGAATTTTCGTGGCGTGCGCATCGGCATTCCGATCTGCGAGGATATCTGGGGCGATCTCGGCGTCTGCGAGACGCTGGCCGAAAGCGGGGCGGAAATCCTGCTGTCGCCGAACGGTTCGCCCTATTATCGCGGCAAGGTCGATATCCGCCATCAGGTGGTGCTGAAGCAGGTGATCGAGACCGGCCTGCCGCTGATCTATGCCGCCCAGCTCGGCGGCCAGGACGAGCTGGTCTTCGACGGGGCGAGCTTCGCCTTCAATGCCGACAAGTCGCTTGCCTTCCAGATGAGCCAGTTCGAAACCGCGCTGGCGGTGACGACGTGGAAGCGTGGCGAAGGCGGCTGGCACTGCGCCGAAGGGCCGATGGCGCATATCCCTGAAAGCGAGGAGGCCGATTACCGCGCCTGCTTGCTCGGCTTTCGCGACTACGTCAACAAGAACGGCTTTAAAACTGTGGTGCTCGGCCTTTCCGGCGGCATCGATTCTGCGATCTGTGCGGCAATCGCTGTCGATGCGCTCGGCGAGGAGCGGGTGCGCACCGTCATGCTTCCCTACCGCTATACCTCCGAGGATTCGCTGAAGGATGCGGCCGATTGCGCCAAGGCGCTCGGCTGCCGCTACGATATCGTGCCGATCGAACTGCCGGTAACGGGTTTCAGCAGCGCGCTCGCCAGCCTTTTCGAAGGCACGGATAGCGGCATCACCGAGGAGAACCTGCAGAGCCGGGCGCGCGGCGTCATCCTGATGGCGATCTCCAACAAGTTTGGCTCAATGGTGGTGACGACGGGCAACAAGTCGGAAATGTCGGTCGGTTATGCCACGCTCTACGGCGACATGAACGGCGGCTTCAATCCGATCAAGGACCTCTACAAGATGCAGGTCTATGCGATTTCCCGCTGGCGCAACGAAAACGTGCCGCCGGGTGCGCTGGGACCGTCGGGCGAGGTGATCCCGCAGAATATCATCGACAAGGCGCCGTCGGCCGAGCTTCGTCCCGACCAGAAGGACCAGGATTCGCTGCCACCCTATCCCGTTCTCGACGATATTCTCGAATGCCTGGTGGAAAAGGAAATGGCGGTCGAGGAGATCGTCGGGCGCGGCCATGATGTTGCGACCGTTCACCGGGTCGAGCATCTGCTCTATCTCGCCGAATATAAGCGCCGGCAATCGGCGCCCGGCGTGAAGATCACCAAAAAGAACTTCGGCCGCGACCGGCGCTATCCGATCACCAACCGGTTCAGGGACCGCTGACGCAATCGAGATCGCTGACGCAATCGAGATCGCTGACGCAATCGAGATCGCTGACGGCATCAAGCTTTTCGGGAGGAAACATGCGCAGCTCAGTTGAGATCTACAATGTCAGGACGGGCAGGGCCCGCGAGGTCTGGCAGACGGACAGGCTGGTGGAGGCACCGAACTTCTCGCCTGATGGTTCCACCCTGCTCTTGAACGGCGACGGGCTGCTTTACCGGTTGCCGCTCGACGGCGGCGAGGTGGTCACGGTCGATACCGGCTTTGCCGTCAACTGCAACAATGATCACGGCATTTCGCCCGATGGCACTGAGATCGTCATTTCCGACAAGACCGAATTCGGCAAGTCGGCGATCTATATCCTGCCGATCGAAGGCGGCACGCCGCGGCTGATCACCGAGAACCTGCCATCCTACTGGCATGGCTGGTCGCCGGACGGGCGCCAGCTCGCCTATTGCGGCATCCGCGACGACCTCTTCGATATCTACACCATTTCCGTCGACGGCGGCGCCGAGACGCGGCTGACGCATGGCGAGGGCCGCAATGACGGACCGGACTATTCCTCCGACGGCCAATGGATCTATTTCAATTCCAGCCGCACCGGGCTGATGCAGATCTGGCGCATCCATCCCGATGGCACCGGGCTCGAACAGGTGACCTCGGACAATCAGGGCAACTGGTTCGCCCATCCGTCGCCCAACAACGACATGGTGCTGCTCCTGTCTTACGACCCGTCCGTTTTCGACCATCCGCGCGATCTCGACGTGCGGCTGCGGCTGATGGACATGGACGGCGGCAATCTGAAGACGCTGTTCGAGCTTTTCGGGGGGCAGGGCACGATCAACGTGCCCTGCTGGTCTCCTGACGGCGAAGAATTCGCCTATGTCCGCTATTTCCCGGCGGCTTAAGTGCGGGTCTGGCGGCGCTCGCGGGCGGATTTTGCCAGGTCTTCCAGCACCGCAACCGACATGTCCCAGTCGATGCAGCCGTCGGTGATGGACTGGCCGTAAACCAGCGGCTTGCCGGGAACGAGGTCCTGGCGGCCGGCGACGAGGTTGCTTTCGATCATCATGCCCTTGATGTCGTTGTTGCCGGCGGCAATCTGCGCGGCCACGGATTTGACGACAAGCGGCTGGTTCATTGGGTCCTTGCCGCTGTTGGCATGGCTGGCATCGATGAGGATGCGCGGGGCGACGCCGAGCTTGACGGCTTCGCCGGTGACCGCTTCGACGTCGGCCGCTTCATAGTTCGGCCGCTTGCCGCCGCGTAAGATGATGTGGCAGTCCTCATTGCCCGTCGTCGAGGCGATGGCCGCCTGGCCGTCCTTGGTCACAGCTGGGAAGTGATGCGGCTGTGAGGCTGCAAGGATGGCATCCAGCGCCACACGTGCACCGCCGTCGGTGCCGTTCTTGAAGCCGATCGGGCAGGAAAGGCCGGAGGCAAGCTGCCGGTGCACCTGGCTTTCGGTCGTGCGTGCGCCGATCGCGCCCCAACTGACGAGGTCGGCGATGTATTGTGGTGTGATCGTGTCGAGGAATTCGACGCCAGCCGGAAGACCTATTGCATTGATATCGAGCAGCAGCCGTCGCGCAATCCTCAACCCTTCCTCGATGCGGTAGCTGCCGTCGAGATGCGGGTCGTTGATCAGGCCCTTCCAGCCGACGGTCGTGCGGGGCTTTTCGAAGTAGACGCGCATGATGATCTCGAGATCGCCGGCAAAGCGCCGCCGCTGTTCCTCGAGCCGCGCGGCATATTCCCGGGCGGCAACCGGATCGTGGATGGAGCAGGGGCCGATCACGACAATCAGGCGATCGTCTTCGCCACGGAGAATCTTGTGGATCGCATCGCGGTTGCTGGTCACGGTCTCGGTGACGGCAGTATCGCGGTGAATTTCTGCGAGGATATCGGCGGGTTTGGTGAGGGGCGTGATCTCGAGGATACGTAGATCATCAATGGCATCAGACACGGTATGGCTCCTGTTTGGTCATACCGTGCGGAACAAAAAAGCCGCCAGGTAGACTAGCGGCTGTTCGGGTTGTCGTCGCGTCGAATTCAGTTACGCATGGACCCGCATCCGCTGAGAGCAGCGGTACCAATAAAATCGCGAGGCGTTGATTGACGTGATCGACATGAGGCTGATGTAGCGTCACGCCCGCGCATTGTCACGCAGATTTTTCTGCCTAAACCGGACGCTCCTGGGGACAGCAACTGCTCTTGCGCGAGCTACACCCACCGGGGCAGGAAGCACGTCGCACTCGATCTCACTCGTGCGACGTGCTCAGGGTCTTTGAGATCAGAGGGCGTCGACGTTCACGCCGACGGTGATGGCACCGATCGGTGTTCCCGTGTCGTCTGATATCGTCACGCTTGCCTGCGACTGGAGCGTCTGGGTCGATTCATCTTTTTCGATCTCATCGACGAAGACGGCATCCTTGCCGGCGCCGAAGGACTTCTGGAACTTGGCCTCGTCGCCCTGCCAGTAGTCGGATGTGATGTCGCTTTGACCGACGTCCAGGCCCTTTGCATCCATGATGAAGATCTCGGTGATCTTGCCGCCGGAAGCCTCCTTCTTTCCCTGAAGGAATTTCGACAGGCCATTGTTGAGCACGCCGTCGATCATCGAGTGGTCGGAACCATCGACTTCGGCACGCCACTTCTTGTCGAGGGCGTCGACATCGGCTGCGCTGAGATTGGCGTTGGCAGCGTTCTGCGCCTTGACAGCCTCGATGATGGCGGGGTCGTTAAGCCAGGGCTTGACGTCGCTTGTCACGTAGTCGGAGATCGGGGCAAGCTTGGCATCCTGCGCCATGGATACGCCCATGGGCATGGCAAATGCGGTGCAGGCCAAAAGAAATGCGGGCACGATTTTCTTCATAAGTGTTTCCTTCCTGATTATAGGTTGCTGAGAACTAAGGTTTATCGGATGCTGACGACGTCAGAACTCCTCCCAGGCTCCGGGAGCAGCGGCAACGGCAGCATTTCCTGCATGCCGCTGCGCGAAGGCTCTCGGCTCGGGACGAGATTGGCGGGTGGGTTGAACGGCTTTGGGCGGGCTGGCCGCAGACGCGCCAACGATGAACCTGCCGGCCGAGTCCTGCAGCAGGCGTCCTTGCGACAGCAGTTCGTGGCAGGCCGCGTTGGTTTCCTCGACCATCGCCGCGTTCTGCTGTGTTGTCTGATCCATCTGGTTGATCGCGCTGTTGATTTCCTGCAGGCCCGTCGCCTGTTCGCGATAGGATTGGACGATGGAAGCGATGCTGTCGCTGATGCGGTTGATCTGCTCCTCGATCTTCAGCAGGGCATCGCCGGTCTGGTTCACCAGTCCGACGCCCGCGGCAACTTCCTGGCCGGATACGTTGATCAGGTTCTTGATTTCCTTGGCTGCATTTGCCGACCGCTGGGCGAGCTCACGCACTTCCTGCGCAACAACCGCAAAACCCTTGCCGGCCTCGCCGGCGCGCGCCGCCTCGACACCGGCGTTCAGCGCCAGCAGGTTCGTCTGGAAGGCGATTTCGTCGATGACGCCGATAATGCGGCCGATCTGGCTCGACGAGGTTTGAATCCGGTCCATCGCCCCGATCGCATCACGCACCACGGTCGCCGAGACATGGGCGCTGCGCTTTGTCTCCTCGACCAGCTGCCCGGCATTTTCGGCTCGCTGCGACGATGTTCTGACCGTGGTGGTCACCTCATCCAGTGCCGCAGCGGTCTGTTCCAATGCTGCTGCCTGTTGCTCGGTCCGCCTGGCGAGTTGATCCGCGGAGGTCGCCAGCTCGCTGGAGCCGGTTTCAACCGCCACGGAAGCGGTCTTGATCTCTGTTAGAGCGGCCGCGACCGCATTGACCATGTTGTTGAAATCCTGACGCAATTTATCGAATTCCGGACCGACGTCGGCCAGGTGTATCGAGAAGTCGCCGGCGGCGAGCCCTTCCAATGCATTTGCGAGAGCGTTCATGACCAGCCGTTGCGTGTTGCTGGCCTCTTCGGTCAACAATGCGTTGCGCGCCCGTTCGGCGTCGAGCGAAGCACTCTGCTCGGCAGCGGCCTGCTCTCTCTCGACCTTCGCAATCGCCTCGTGACGGAAAACCTCCAATGCACGCGCCAGAAAGCCGATCTCGTCGCCATTTTCCCTGTAGGTGACGGGAGAGACCAGATCGCCTTTCTGCAACGCGCTGATTCGTTCGCTGATTACCCTGATGGGCCGGCCGACTAGGCTGCGCATGGCGAGAAGGAAGGCAACGACGGCCATGGCGGTGATCGCGGACTGCGTGAGCAGCGAAATGAGAACTTTCTGCCTGACTTCGGAAGCGATTTTTTCGACGGACCAGTTCGTGACGATGTAACCGGTGGCCTTGCCCGACTTATCCAGCGGGAGCGGCGCGATGATCGTCACCACGCCGGCAGATATTCTACCGTCATCGATGGTCGTCTTTTCCGGTTTCGCGCCGAGGCTCTTCACCAGATCGGCTGGTGCCGGCAAACCACTGACGCCATCGCGCGCCCAGGTATCGACGGCGGCAGGTTCGGCGTTGAATGCGGCAAACTGCACAAGATCGAGCGAGGGGTCGTCGCGGTAGAGCGAATAAGCCTCGCGAACGGCGTTCGCCTTCCCCCATTTCACGCCGCCCGCGGCCAGAGAGGCAAACTGCTCCGCATCCTTGGACCAATTCGCCTTGGCGCCATCGATCAATGCCCGGGTTTCGTACATCCACGTATAGGTGGCGAAAGCGGAAATGCCGCAGAGGTTGACGGCAACGATAATCGCCGCCAGCTTGGCTGTCAGAGGCATCGTTTTCAAAAATTGGAACATTCCGCGGCGGCCTAGAATTGCGGCTCAGTCGGATATGTTCCCGACCGGCGTCTCAATACGGGCATCCGCGCTGACGGTCACATCATGAGCCCTCATGCCCATGTCCGGATTGCAACCCAAAACGCGCAAACGCAGTGTGTATTTGATATGTGAATAAATCATAAAGTGGAATGAGATGCTGGAACACACGCGTGTAGCTTTCGCCGGCGCCGAACCTTGCGAATCGGAGGAGGAGTGCTTCCTTCGCGCCAAGCAGATCTGTCTCGATCAGCTGTTTTCCGCCACGGCCTCTTCGGGCTCGGCGTGCCGGCGCTTGCGGCCGCGCGCCGTCAGTTCCGCGCCGGCATCATGCGGCAGGCGCAGGAAGGTGATGCAGGCCAGTGCCGAAATCGCCG
This sequence comes from Rhizobium indicum, assembly GCF_005862305.2. Taxonomy (NCBI): domain Bacteria; kingdom Pseudomonadati; phylum Pseudomonadota; class Alphaproteobacteria; order Hyphomicrobiales; family Rhizobiaceae; genus Rhizobium; species Rhizobium indicum. Next base: position 31,140 of record NZ_CP054021.1, read on the forward strand.
AGACGCTGAAGAAGGCGATATGGAAATCAGAGACCAGCAGCCTGCCGTCGTGAAAGCTGCTCGAAATTTCGAGAATGCCGCCGGCGATCGCCACACCCATCGCCATGGAGATACGCTGGGCAACGGCATTGATCGCGGTTGCCTGGCTGCTGTCGGCGTCATCGACATCGCCGAAGGCCATGGCGTTGACGCCCGAGAAAGCCATGGAGCGGAACAGGCCGCCGATCAGCAGGCAGGCCATGATCAGGAACAGCGGCGTTTCGGCGGTGAAAAGGCCGTTGATGCCGAGGAAGATCGCCGCCAGCAAAGTGGTGATTGATATGACGGTGCGGAAGCCGAAGGCATTGAAGGTGCGCGAGGCGGCGAATTTCGAGCCCATGGAGCCGAGCGCGCTGACGAAGGTGACCGAGCCCGATTGCAGCGGCGTCAGGCCGAAGCCGAGCTGCAGCATCAATGGCATCAGGAACGGCAGGGCGCCGAGCCCCATGCGGAAATTCGAAGCGCCGAGGATCGCCGCCCGGAACATCGGGTAACGGAACATCTTCGGATCGAGAAGCGGATAGGGCACGCGGCGGGCATGCAGGAGGTAGAGGAGGCCGGCAAGAATGCCGATCGCAACCGTGACGTAACCGTAGATGACGGGCACGGCCGGCAGGCTGATGACCGACACGCCGAAGACGAAGCCGGAGAAGCCGATGCCGCAAAGGAAGAATCCGGGGAAGTCCATCGGCCGCGGACTGCGTGGCTCGACGGTCGGCAGGAAACGCGTGACGAGGATGATGCCGAGCACGCCGATCGGGACGTTGATCCAGAAGATCCAATGCCAGGTGAGATAGGTGGTGAGGAAACCGCCGATCGGCGGCCCCATGATCGGGCCAATCAAAGCGGGAATGGTAAGCCAGGCCATGGCATCGACGAGTTCGTGGCGCGGCGTTCCCCGGACCAGCAGCAGGCGGCTGACCGGCGTCATCATCGAGCCGCCGGCGCCCTGGATCAGGCGCGAGACGACGAAGGCCGTGATCGAGTTGGAAAAGGCGCAGGCGATCGAGCCGATCATGAAAACAAAGATCGCCATGCGGAAGATGTTGCGCGCACCGAACCGATCGGACATCCAGCCGCTGATCGGGATGAAGATCGCCAGCGCCACGAGATAGCTGGTGACGGCGAGCTTCAGCGCGATCGGCGAGGTGCCGATATCGGCGGCGATTGCCGGCAGGCTGGTGGCGATCACGGTCGAATCCATCTGTTCCATGAACAGGGCGACCGCAAGGATCATGGGTGTGAGGCGGGGCACGGGCAACCGGGATGCTGCGATGGACAGTCACAGTCCATACGCCTTCGGTGGTGATAAGGCCATAGAAACTGTCGGTGAAGGGGCTTGCCTAGCCGCTTCAAACCGACGCGGGTGGGTGGTGGGCCACTCATTATTGCGCCTCGCTTGTGCTCAGCGCATTCGCAGTTTCACTGCTCACCCTCTCAACGGTCTGCCGGCACGCGCCTCTCCTCCCTCATTCCTGTGCTCGTCACAGAAATCCAGCCACGGCGCGTCTGCGCCGTGAATGACTCAATGCCTCAAGGAAAGAGTCTTTTGCGCCCAAGGACTTGGACGCACTGGATTCCTGTGACGAGCACATGAATGAGGAGGGTGTGTGACACCGCGCGGCCTCCGGCTTGACTGCGACATCGGGCCCAGCTTGCCGCCGCCGCGCTTTCCTGAAATAGATGCGCCGTCAGGTGCCCGCCGATAAGGCGGGAGAATCGGGAATCCGGTGCAAGACCGGAACGTGCCCAACGCTGTAAGGCCGACGCTTGCCGCTTCATCATGCCACTGGCCTTTTGCCGGGAAGGCTGCGGCAGACGGATGACGCCGAGTCAGAAGACCGGCCTGGCAAGATAGACCGATCCGCGCGGACAGCGGGGCGGTCGCGTTGTTGGGGATTTGACGATGCGACCCTTTGATGAGGATGCCCTTTCGGCGGCGTCCGGTTTTTCCTTGGCCGAACGCGAGGCCGTCTATCACGCGATCATGACGCGGCGCGACGTTCGCAGCCAGTTCCTGCCCGATCCCTTGCCTGATGATGTTGTGCAGCGGCTGCTGACGGCCGCTCACCACGCACCATCCGTCGGCTTCATGCAGCCGTGGAATTTCATTCTGGTGAAAAGTGCCGCTGTCCGGACGCGCATCCAGGACGCGTTTGCGAGGGCCAACGAGGAGGCGGCGCTGATGTTCGAAGGCGAGCGGCGGCAGGCCTACCGATCGCTCAAGCTCGAAGGCATCGTCGAGGCGCCGCTCGGCATATGCGTGACCTGCGATCCTACCCGCAGCGGCAGCGTGGTGCTGGGGCGCACCCACAATCCGAAGATGGATTCATACTCGACCGTCTGCGCCATCCAGAATCTCTGGCTTGCGGCACGGGCGGAAGGGGTCGGCATCGGCTGGGTCAGCATTTTTCGTGAAGGCGACCTGAAAACCATTCTCGGCATACCCGAGCATATCGACGTGGTCGCCTGGCTCTGTGCCGGTTTCGTCGACCGGCTCTATGACGAGCCGGAACTCTCCGTCAAAGGCTGGCGGCAGCGGCTACCGCTCGAGGAACTCGTCTTTCATGATGGATGGGGACTGAACACCTAGAGCGCATCGCGTTCTTTCGATGCCAATATCGCCGACGCCGTGCGAGGCCGAGATATCTTTATTCCTGACCTTCATATCGATACGCTGAAGGCGAATCCCGGAATTGGATATTCGGCTATCGGCGGCTCAATCGGAGGATAACGGCCCAATGAACATGATCGACTTGAAGGAACGCATCATCGTGATCACAGGCGGTGCGCGCGGCATCGGCTACGCTATCGCAGAGCGCGTCATCCAGTCTGGTGGCAAGGTGGCCATCTGGGACCTGAACGAAAACATGGCCAAGGACAGCGCTTCCGCTCTCGGATCTGGCACGGTCGCTTTCGGCGTCAACGTCGCAGATCCCGTATCAGTGAAAAACGCGGCGGCGACGACCGAGGAGATTTTTGGCCGTATCGACGGCCTCGTTAATTCCGCCGGGATTACCGGTCCGGTAAAGCCCACGATCGAATACGATGTCAGTGAGTGGACAGACGTCGTCGATGTCTGCCTCACGGGAACCTTCAATTGTTGCCGGCACGTCGTTCCGGTCATGTTAAAGCGCGACTATGGGCGGATTGTGAACATCTCCTCGGTTGCGGGCAAGGAAGGAAATCCGAACATCGCTGCCTACAGCGCAGCGAAAGCTGGTGTGCTGGGCTTCACCAAGTCGCTTGGCAAGGAACTCGCAAAGACAGGAATCGCCGTGAACGCGGTAACGCCAACCACGGCAAAGACACCTATATTGGACGGGCTGACATCCGAGTTTATCGAATATATGCGCGTCCGCATTCCGCGCGACCGTTTCGTCGAACTTGGTGAGATCGCTTCGATGGTCGTCTGGCTGCTCTCCGAGGAGAACTCCTTCACGACCGCATCGACGTTCGACCTGAGCGGCGGTCGTACGACCTACTGACCATGCTCAAGCGACCCGCATTAACATCCCGCCGCACGTTCACGTGACATCGCCGTCATCTCATGCACCCTGGCACAACGCCGCTATGGCTCCGCCACCGCAGTTCCAGCTGTTCAATCACTGCTGCTGTTGCGGCTGCGGGCCCGGTGTTGCCGGATTGGCGAGGTCGATCGAGCCCTGATCGCCGGCCAGAAACTGCGGGCCGACCTGACGGACGCGGTTCTGCGTCGGATCGTAGGGGCGCTCGGGGACGGATGGTTGCGGCGCAGCTGCCGCGGCATCCTTCGCCGGGGGATTGGTGCGGATGGTGGTGATCGAGCCCTGCTGCGGCGGTTCGCTTACCGCCTGCTTGCCGCGCATCTCCTCATAATAGGCTGTAAGATTGCAGGCGCAGGAGGATTTTTCCCCGGGCGTGCGGTTCTTGTAGGCAAAGGCATTTTTCATGGCGCTGTAGGGAGTGCCCGTTGCGACCGAGATCATGTTCGAGGCTTCGGTGCTCGTCACGTCACGATAGAACAGTTCGGTCTCGACGCCTGGGCACATCTTGGCGCAGGTCTGGGCGTCGCGGCCGAAATCGACCGACGTGGCGTTCGAGCTGATCGGGAAGAAGCCGCCGTCGCAGCTGCGCACGCACATGGTGCTGACCGGGGAGAGCATCTCCGCCCGTGGCACGCCGTAACGCGGATCGATCTCTTCACCGCCGAGCGGAATGAAGGTATCGGTGCGCATCGCCTGTTCCTCGACGCTCGGAGCCGGCTCGTTGGCGCTGCGATCGCTCGGGGCATAGAAGTTTTCGCTGTTGCAGCCATTGTGGTCGAGGGCGGCGATCAGTTCGCGGCGCGTGCCGTCAGCGGCGCCATTCTGGCCGGCCAGCTCGTTGCGGCGGTCCTGGAGATAGCGGATATTGTCGATCATGCGGGCTTCGGACTGCGAGAGTTCGGCGCAATAATCGGCATTCTCGCTGCCGATCACGACCATGCTGCCTGAGGTGCAGCCATTGCTGCGCAGCTCGTTGCGAACTTTGCGCAGCTCGAGGTTCTGCTCGGCCATGGCGCTGGAATATTGGCGGGCTTCCGGGCCGTTGCCATTGCCGATCGATCGCGGCAAGTCGGCGAGGCGGCCGCGCAGGTCCTCACAGACGGCGCTGCTTTGCGCGGCGGCAGGCGCCGCAAAGGCAAGGAGAAGGGCAAGAGACAGGTTTCGGCGTTTCACGGCGTCGTCCCGGAATGAGCAAAGAATCGATCGGTCGATTGCGGCCTCGATCGCCGCGGGTTTCTCTTAGGGTATTTCTCTTAATAAGCTGGGATAAATTCCTACCGTATTTTCGCGATTTTATCCAGCGGACCGCCAGAGACCCAATGTTCGATTATGAAGAGGCTGCCGATGGTAATCAACGAGGCCACGTGCTCCACTCCAATCTCCTCAGTCGCTTGGGGAACGTACTCATATCCGGACGTCGAAAATGACAGGTATTGCCAACGAACTCAGCTCCCCCGCAACGACAGTCGGGCTGCCGGAAACCCAGCACGGCTTCCACGTCTTCGTGGACGGTTGTTATGAACCCGGTTCTGGGCACGGAGGCTGGGCATTCGTCGTTTATCGCGATGCGGCGGAAATCGCGTCCGGCTTCGGTGGCGCCGAAGATTCCGCCAATAATTCGATGGAATTGACCGCCGTGCTCAGGGCGGCAATCTGGATCAACAGCGAGGCAAGCGGCGAGCCTGTCACCATCTGGTCCGATTCCGTCTACGCCGTCAAAGGCTGCAACAGCCGGCGACATATCTGGAGGAACAACGGCTGGAGGAAAGGCAACCCCAATGGGAATGCTCGAAACCGAACTATCGCCAATGCGGAACTCTGGAAAGCGGTCGATCTTCAATTATCCCAGAAGCCGCTCATTGCCATTGCCTGGTGCAAGGGCCACTCCGGCATTGCCGGTAACGAACGCGCCGATGCGCTTGCGGATAAAGGGCGCCTGTCGATACGGAGTGCCTGATACGGCATGAGGACATGTCTTGGAGCCAAAGGATTTTATCCCGGGCCTGATATCTGCTGCATATCAACCGGCTGCAGATGCTCGGGACAAGCCCGAGCATGACGAAAGGGAGTTGGCCGACTTTGTCAGCAGCCTGAACCGGCTCAAGCCGGCTGCGATGCCTCCACAACCGCCAGTGCCGCCATATTGACGACGCCGCGGGAGGTGACCGAGGGAGCGAGAATATGGGCGGGCAGGGCGGTGCCGAGCAGGATCGGGCCGACATGCAGGCCGTCGGTCATCGACTTGACCACGCCGAGGGTGATGTTGGCGGCATCGAGGTTTGGGAAGACCAGGAGGTTCGCCTCATCGTGCAATGTCGTGTCCGGCATGACGCGCTTGCGCAGTGCTTCGGTGATGGCGCTTTCGCCGTGCATCTCACCGTCGACCTCGAGGTCGGGCGCGGCTTCGCGCACGAGCTGCAGGGCGTTGCGCATCTTCGTGGCGCTTTCGGACTCACGCGAGCCGAAATTGGAATGCGAGACCAGGGCGGCGCGCGGGGTGAGGCCGAAACGGCGGATTTCCTCGGCCGCCAGCACCGTCGCCTCGGCGACCTCCTCGGCAGTCGGATTGAAGGTGACATAGGTGTCGGTGAAGAAGGTGGCGCCGCGCTGCGAGATCATCAGGCTGAGTGCGGAGAAATCGCGGACATTCTTGCGCTTGCCGATGATCTGGCGGACGTCGCGCAGGTGCTTTTCGTAGCGGCCTTCGAGGCCGCAGATCAGCGCATCGGCCTCTCCGCGCCTCAGCGCCAGTGCGCCGATGACGGTGGTGTTGGTGCGCACGATCGTGCGGGCCGCTTCCGGGATGACGCCACGCCGGCCGACGAGGGAGAAATAGAGATCGACATATTCGCGGAAGCGCGGATCGTCTTCCGGATTGATGACCTCGAAATCCTGCAGCGGGCGGATGCGCAGGCCGTAGCGCTTCAGGCGCGTCTCGATGACTTGCGGGCGGCCGATCAGGATCGGTTCGGCAAGGCCTTCTTCGAGCAGCACCTGGGCAGCGCGCAGCACGCGCTCGTCCTCGCCTTCGGAAAAGATGACGCGCTTGCGCTCGGCGGCCTTGGCCGCGGTGAAGATCGGCTTCATGACGAAGCCGGAGCGAAAGACGAAGCGGTTCAACTGGTCGAGATAGGCGTCGAAATCCTGGATCGGGCGGCGTGCCACGCCGCTCTGTTCGGCGGCTTTGGCGACTGCAGGCGCGATGCGCAGGATCAGGCGCGGATCGAAGGGCGAGGGGATGAGGTAGTCCGGGCCGAAGACCGGAGTCTCACCGGAATAGGCGCGAGCGGCGACGTCGGACGGCTCTTCGCGGGCAAGGGCTGCGATGGTGCGCACGGCCGCCATCTTCATTTCCTCATTGATCGTCTCGGCGCCGCAATCGAGCGCGCCGCGGAAGATATAAGGGAAGCAGAGGACGTTGTTGACCTGGTTGGCGAAATCCGAGCGGCCAGTGCAGATCATCGCGTCGGGGCGGGCAGCGCGGGCGAGATCGGGCATGATCTCCGGCGTCGGATTGGCAAGGGCCATGATCAGCGGCTTGTCGGCCATCTGCGCCAGCAGCTCCGGCTTCAGCACGCCGGCGGCGGAAAGGCCGAGGAAGACATCGGCGCCGCCGATATTTTCGGCCAGAGTGCGTGTGTCGCTCTTCTGGGCATAAATGGATTTCCATTCGTCCATCAGCTCGATGCGGCCCTCATAGACGAGGCCTTCGAGATCGTGGACCCAGATGTTTTCGCGTTTTGCCCCGAGAATGACAAGCAGGTTGAGGCAGGCAAGGGCGGCAGCACCGGCCCCGGAGGCGACGATCTTGACGTTCTCGATCGCCTTGCCGGCGAGTTCCAGCCCGTTCAGGATCGCGGCGGCGACGATGATCGCCGTGCCGTGCTGATCGTCGTGGAAAACGGGGATCTTCATCTTCTCGCGCAGGCGCCGCTCGACCTCGAAACATTCCGGCGCCTTGATGTCTTCGAGGTTGATACCGCCGAAGGTCGGCTCCAGCGAGGCGATGGTCGAGACCATCTGGTCGACGCCTGCGGCATCGATCTCGATATCGAAGACGTCGATGCCGGCGAATTTCTTGAAGAGCACAGCCTTGCCCTCCATGACCGGTTTGGAGGCAAGCGGGCCGATATTGCCGAGGCCAAGCACGGCGGTGCCGTTGGAGATGACGGCGACGAGATTGGCGCGCGAGGTATATTCGGCCGCCATCTCCGGATTGTCGCGGATGGCAAGGCAAGGGGCGGCAACGCCGGGCGAATAGGCGAGCGCCAGGTCGCGCTGGTTGCCGAGCGGCTTGGTCGCCTGGATCTCCAGCTTGCCGGGGCGGGGATAGCGGTGGAAGAAAAGTGCCTGCTCGTCGAGATCGCCGCTCGTCAGGTTCTTTTCCGTCTTCGATTTTTCCGGGTGATCCATCGCCGCCTCCGTGCACGTCTTTTGAGCTCCCTCCATACATCAATCGGATACGGGCGACAGTATGGAAATGAGGGATGGGAGAAGTTTTCGCGAGGTGGGCGGGGGTATACTGTGTGGCACCCCCTCTGCCCTGCCGGGCATCTCCCCCACAAGGGTGGAGATCGGCAAGCGGTTGGATCATCCGTTCCTCTCTGCAGCATCGAAATAACTTTACGGCAGTTGTTTGGGGAAGCCGCCGCGCCCATCCGATCTCCCTCCTTGTGGGGGAGATGCCCGGCAGGGCAGAGGGGGGTACCCCAGGGCACTTCAGATTGGGCTGACGTATCGTCATCACGGGACTAATCCCTTTGGGAAACTTGTTTGACGACTTCAACAAGCGCAAAATGCCGCCGCGAGGGTGCGGGGCGCCGGTCGCATGGAGGAAATCATGGACAATTTGAACCTGACGACCCTGCAAAAGGGGCAGACGATGGTCAATGACGTGGCCATCGATGCCTTTGCCGCCGGATTTCGCGGCAGTCTCCTGACCAGCAAGGACATGGATTACAACGAGGCGCGGGCGATCTGGAATGCGATGATTGACCGCCGGCCCGGGCTTATTGCGCGATGCGCGGGTGCCGCCGATGTCGTGCGGGCGGTGCGGTTTGCACGCGACAACAATCTGCTCGTTTCAGTGCGTGGCGGTGGCCATGGCATTGCCGGCAACGCCGTCTGCGAGGGCGGTATCGTCATCGACCTGTCGGCGATGAAATCGGTGCGGGTCGATCCGCAGACGCGGCGCGCCAGGATCGAGCCGGGCGCCACGCTTGCCGATGTCGACCAGGAAACGCTGGCCTTCGGGCTGGTGCTGCCGACCGGCATCAATTCGACGACCGGCATTGCCGGCCTGACGCTCGGCGGCGGCTTCGGCTGGCTGACCCGCAAATTCGGGCTGACGCTGGATAATCTGCTTTCGGTTGATGTAGTGACGGCCGACGGCGAACTGGTCAAGGCGAGCGAAAAGGAAATGCCGGACCTCTTCTGGGCGCTGCGCGGCGGCGGCGGCAATTTCGGCGTCGTCACCTCCTTCGAGTTCCAACTCAACCCTCTCAACACAGAGGTTCTCGCCGGGCTGGTCGTACATCCCTTCGCTGATGCGGAGAAGGTGCTGAGGGAATACCGACAGGCGCTGGACGCGGCACCTGACGAACTGACCTGCTGGGTGGTGATGCGCCAGGCGCCTCCGCTGCCGTTCCTTCCCGCGGAATGGCACGGCAAGGAAATCGTCGTGCTCGCCATGTGCTACTGCGGAGACATCGCGGCGGGCGAAAAGGCAACGTCTCGATTGCGCGCGATCGGAAATCCCATTGCCGACGTCGTCGGCCCGGTGCCGTTCACCGGCTGGCAGCAGGCATTCGACCCGTTGCTCACGCCCGGCGCACGCAATTACTGGAAGAGCCAGGATTTTGCATCTCTCCCCGATGTCGCGATCGAGGTTCTGCTTAATGCCGTGCGCAGGCTGCCCGGCCCGGAATGCGAGATCTTCATCGGTCATGTCGGCGGTGCGGCTGGCCGCGTGGCCACCGAGGCCACCGCATTTCCGCAACGCAGTTCGCATTTCGTCATGAATGTGCATGCGCGCTGGCGGGAGACCGGGATGGATGGAAGCTGCATAGGCTGGGCACGGGATCTGTTCGAGGCTACCAAGCCGCATTCGGTCGGCACCGCCTACATCAACTTCATGCCCGAAGACGAAGGTGATCGCGTCGAGACTGCCTACGGCGCCAACTACGCTCGCCTTGCCGAGATCAAGCGGCGCTACGATCCGAACAATCTGTTCCGGATGAACCAGAATGTTAAACCGATGGCGGCAGTGCGAGCTGCCTAGCCCGACCATCCCCGCGCTCGGGTGATATAGCCGGGCGCGGGATGAGACGCCAATTGCTTGTCACCCCTCGGTGAGTTCGATCAATTCACGCAGTAGAACCGCGTCGTCGGACGCGGCATGGTCGTCAGGCCGTAAAACATGGGCAAGCCATGCGCCGTCCGCCGCCAGGCGAACGATCTCCAGCCGCATTCCCATGTCGGTTTCGGCGTGCCTGACCAGCCGGTCATTCATCCATCTGTGCCAGAGGCTCTTGGAGTAGGGGTCGGCGAGCACCGTCATCGTCTGCGCCGACCACGGGCTGTTGGCAAGGGCTCGGTCGGCAAACAGGGTGCGGACATAGGCGCGGGTGAATGTGCCATGGCCGCCCTTATCCTTTTCAAGCTCCTCGTCGATCTCGCGGTCGAGGCTTTCCATCATGCCGTCGAACACGGCCTCTATAAGAGCCTGCTTATTGGGGAAGTGATGAAACAGCCCTCCCTTGGTCACGCCGGCTGCGCTGGCGACTGCCTGCAGGCTGACGGCGGCCAGGCCATGCTCGAGCGCCAGCTTCCTGGCGCAATCGAGAAGAGCCTGCCGCACGACATCCGGCTGTTTCTTTCTGTTGCGGGGGCTATCTACCAATGCATGACCTGTGTTCGAGATAAGCTACGCGCCGAGGCGCCTGAGAAGATCAGTATCACTCCCGGGATCGCCGGGCCATGGGAGTTCCGATCATGATAATGCTATCATACCAACCGGTAGGTATCTTGCAAAGCAAAAAAGATCGACTATCTGTCGGCCGAGGAGGCCCGCCGAACGTCATTTCGGCGGGCTGTGCTTTTTTGGACCCCAGCGGGACCAGCAGGAAGGCTAATGAACATGCTTTTTCGAACGAAATCATTGCGTTATACGTTTGTCCTGGCGCTGATATTCGGTGCCGGCCTGCCGGCTTACGCCCAGGAAGGCGGCGCGATGCCGCCAGCAGCCGTCGGCGTCCTGACGCTCAACGCGCGTCCGGTTCCCGTTATCAGCGAATTGCCCGGCCGCATTGCCGCGACGCGCGTTTCCGAAGTGCGGGCCAGGGTTTCCGGCATCCTGCAGGAACGGATCTTCGAGCAGGGCAGCCTCGTTCATCAGGGCGATGTGCTCTACCGGATCGATCCGGCGCTTTTCCGGGTCCGCGTGGCCAGTGCGGAAGCAAGCCTCGATCGCGCCAGGGCGACGCAGCTGAATGCCCGCCAGCAGCTAGACCGGCAGAAGTCGCTGCGCGACCGCGATGTTGCAAGCGGTATCGAATATGATGCGGCCGCCGTCGCCCTTGCGCAGGCCGATGCCGATATCGCGCTGGCGCAGGCGGCGCTCGACGAAGCGAAGATTAATCTCGGCTATACCGAAGTTCGCGCGCCTATATCAGGCATCATCGGTGGCGCGCTGGTGACGGAAGGCGCGCTGGTGACGGCCGACGCCGGCGACGCGCTGGCGATGATCCAGCAGATCGACCCAGTTTATGCCGACTTCATGCAATCCTCCGGAGACCTGCTGGCGCTGAAGCGGGCGGTCGAGAACGGCAGCCTCACGTCGACCGAACCAGGCAAGGCCGACATCAAGCTCGTCTTTGATGACGGCACGGTCTATGGCGAAGCCGGTAAGCTGCTCTTCAGCAGTGCCAGCGTCGATGCGACGACCGGGCAGGTCACCCTTCGCGGTGAATTTCCCAATCCGAAGGGCGACCTGCTGCCGGGTCTTTACATCAGGGTCCGCATCGAACAGGCCGTCCGTGAGAAGGCGATCCTTATCCCGCAGCGCGCCGTCATCCGCACGGCCGACGGCAAGGCGCAGGTCTATGTCGTCCAGGAGGGAGACGTAGCACAGCCGCGTGACGTGGAGCTCGGTCAATCCTTCGACAATGAATGGGTGGTCGAAAGCGGCCTGTCACCAGGTGAGCGTCTCGTTGTCGACGGCGGCCAGAAGCTGCAGCCGGGCGCAAAGGTCGCCCCGGAAGAGTGGCGGAATGGCCAGCTCGCGTCCGGTGACGCCAAGAAGCCGGAGTAAGATCGATGGCACGTTTCTTTATCGATCGCCCGATCCTTGCCTGGGTCTTTGCGATCTTCATCTCTCTCGCCGGCCTGATCGCTCTACCGTTCCTGCCGGTTGCGCAATATCCAAAGGTCGCGCCGCCGCAGCTCAGCATCACCACCAGCTATCCCGGCGCGTCGCCGCAGGACATTTATCAGGGCGTTACTCGCCAGATCGAAGAAGAGCTGAACGGCGTCGAGCACCTTTCCTATTTCGAGTCGACCTCCGATACCTCAGGCGCAATGACGATCACCGCGACCTTTGCGGCCGGCACCGATATCGACCAGGCCTCGGTCGACGTTCAGAACGCCATCCGCCGCGTCGAACCGCGGCTGCCGCAATCCGTCAAGGATCAGGGCATCACCGTCGAGGAGGCGTCCTCAGGCTTCCTGATGTTCATCTCGCTGACCTCGACGGACGGGAAGACCGACGAGGTGGCGCTCGGCGACTATCTCAACCGAAACGTCATCGGCGAGCTGCGCCGTCTCGAAGGCGTCGGCCGCGCCCAGCTGTTTGCGTCGCAGCGGGCGATGCGCATCTGGATCGATCCCGACAAGATGGTCGGCCTGAACCTGACAGCATCCGACATCAGCGCGGCGATATCGGCGCAGAACGCCCAGGTCGCAGCTGGCCAGATCGGCGCAGCGCCCAATCCGATCTCGCAGGACCTGACGGCGACGGTGCTGGTGAAGGGGCAACTGACCGATATCAAGGAGTTCGGAGACATCGTGCTGCGCGCCAATGCCGACGGATCGAACGTCAGGCTGCGCGATGTCGCGCGCATCGAAGAGGGCAGCGAGAGCTACAGTTTCTCGACCCGCTTGAACGGGCAGCCGAGTGCCGCCATCGCCATCCAGCTGTCGTCGACGGGCAATGCCGTCAATACGTCCAACCTGGTCAAGGCGAAGATGGAGGAGCTGTCACGCTTCTTCCCTGATGGCGTCGAATATTCCGTTCCCTATGATACCAGCCCGTTCGTCTCGGCATCGATCGAGAAGGTGGCGCATACACTCGCAGAAGCCGTCGCGCTCGTCTTCGTCGTCATGCTCATCTTCCTGCAGAGCTTCCGCTATACCATCATTCCGACGCTCGTCGTGCCCGTCGCGCTGCTCGGGACGCTTGCTGTCATGTTTGCCGCCGGCTTCTCGATCAACGTGCTGACGATGTTCGCGATGGTGCTTGCCATCGGCATTCTGGTCGACGACGCCATCGTGGTGGTGGAAAACGTCGAGCGGTTGATGGCGGTGGAAGGGCTGTCACCGAAGGAAGCGACCCACAAGGCGATGCGGCAGATCACCGGCGCGATCCTCGGGATTACGCTGGTTCTCTCCTGCGTCTTCGTGCCGATGGCGTTCTTCCCGGGTTCCACCGGCATCATCTACCGTCAGTTCAGCCTGACCATGGTCGTATCCATCCTGTTTTCGGCCTTCCTGGCGCTGTCGCTGACCCCGGCGCTTTGCGCCACCTTCCTGAAGCCGATCAAAGGTCATCACGAGAAGAAGGGTATCGCCGGCTGGTTCAACCGCAACTTCGACCGGCTGACCGGCCGTTATGCCCGAACCGTCGAGGGACTGGCCAAGCGCTCCTGGCGGGTGATGGCCGTCTATGTCGCGCTGCTCATCGGCCTTGGCTACCTCTTCGTCAACCTGCCGAGCAGCTTCGTGCCGGATGAGGATCAGGGCTTCCTGATCGTCGACGTGCAGGGACCGCCGGAGGCGAGCCGCAACCGCACGGTGGCCTCGCTCGAAAGCATCGAGGCGATTTTCAAGAAAGAGCCGGCCGTTGCCAACGTCGTCGCGATCCAGGGCTTCAGCTTCTCGGGGCAGGGACCGAACGCCGCCCTGGTGTTCGTTACGCTCAAGGACTGGGCCGAACGCGGCGCCGGCAATTCGGTACAGGAGATCTCCAACCGCGCCAATATGCAGCTGTTTGGGCTGAAGGACGCCACATCCTTCGCGCTGTCGCCGCCGCCGATCGAAGGGTTCGGCACGACCAACGGCTTCACCTTCCGCCTTCAGGATCGCGGGGCGAAAGGCCAGGCGGCACTGACCGAGGCGGCGGGAATGCTGATCGGCAAGGCATCGCAGAACCCCATCATATCAGGCATCCGACCGGAGGGCATGCCTGACTCAGCCCAGCTCGTGCTCGTTATCGATCGCGAGAAGGCAAATACCTTCGGCGTCGCCTTCGCCGACATCAACAGCACGATCACCGCCAATCTCGGCTCGAGCTATGTCAACGACTTCCCGAATTCGGGCCGCATGCAGCGCGTCATCGTGCAGGCACAGGACAAGAGCAGACTTCAGGCGGAAGACCTGATGAAGCTCAATGTCCGCAATGCGAGCGGCGGCATGGTGCCGCTATCGTCCTTCGCCGTCGCCGAATGGCAGAAGGGACCGGCGCAGATCGTCGGCTATAACGGTTACCCTTCCGTACGTATCTCTGGCGCTCCGGCGCCTGGATATTCGTCGGGGGCGGCGATTGCCGAAATGGAGCGGCTGGCCTCGGAACTTCCCGACGGCTTCGGCTTCGAATGGACCGGCCAGTCGCTGGAGGAGCTGAGATCGGGATCGCAGGCGCCGTTCCTGTTCGGCCTCAGCATCCTTTTCGTCTTCCTGCTGCTGTCGGGGCTTTACGAGAGTTGGTCCATCCCGTTGTCGGTGATGCTGGTCGTGCCGCTTGGCGTCATCGGCTGCGTGCTCGCGGTGATGAGCCGCGACATGTCCAACGACATCTACTTCAAGGTCGGCCTGATCGCGATCATCGGACTATCGGCGAAGAATGCCATTCTGATCGTCGAATTCGCCAAGGACGGTTTTGCCGAGGGGAAATCGCTGATGGATGCCGCGATCGAAGGTGCCCGTCTGCGCTTCCGGCCGATCATCATGACCTCGCTCGCCTTCACTTTGGGCGTGGTGCCCCTGGCGATCGCCACGGGGCCAAGTGCGGCGAGCCAGAATGCCATCGGCACGGGCGTGCTCGGCGGCATGATCTCGGCGACGGTGCTGGCGATCTTCTTCGTTCCCGTCTTCTTCGTCTTCGTGCTGCGTCTCTTGAGGACGAAGCGGCCAGAGACTGTGAATGAGGAGGTGCCGACCGGACAGGAGCCGGCAACCGTCACGTCGCCGAGCTGAGGTGAAGAGTTGGCGGGTTGCCTTGCGCAACCCGCCGCAGACCTTTGCGGCGGTCCGATTTCAGGAATTATGCAGTCGGCTTCGGCGTGATCGTCACGTCGGCGCCATAGGCATCGCGCAATTCGCCTTCCTGTCCCGGCTGCCGGTCGGCGGCCTGATGCAGCAGGATCGACTCGTATCCTTGCGAGCGCGTCCCCTCGATCAGCGTGATATCGGCATTTCCGGGATTGTCGGAGCGCTCGAACCACTCGACAGGGCGGTGCAGGAAATTCATCTCGACCGCCCGGTTGGTGACGCCATGGCCGACGATCACGACGGTGTGGTCGCTATTTTCGGCGTCGTGCATGACTGTCTGCAGGAACAGACGCACCCGCTGGGCCACATCCGCCCGGCTTTCGCCATCCGGCGGCCGGGCGTAGAACTTGCCGCTGTTACTGCGCAGCCTCGCCCATTTTTCGAACTCCTCGGGAAACTTCTGCTTCTGTTCGGCGTGGTCA
Source organism: Rhizobium indicum (assembly GCF_005862305.2). NCBI lineage: Bacteria > Pseudomonadati > Pseudomonadota > Alphaproteobacteria > Hyphomicrobiales > Rhizobiaceae > Rhizobium > Rhizobium indicum. Next base: position 46,672 of record NZ_CP054021.1, read on the forward strand.
TAGATTTCGGTGAAGAGACCGAAATCCTGCTCGCGCAGCAGATAATCCTCCCTGATATCGCCGACGAAGCTTTCCGGCAGGGCTTCGAGCAGCGCATCCTTGCTCTGCCGGGTCCTGAGAAAGGGCGAATACCAGATCTGCAGCTTGCCGAAACCCGCGCTCGGCAATGCCTTGAGATAGGACGCGATCACGCCGCCTGCTTCGAGAGCCTGCCGATGGCCCCATCGCGTCAACGGCACGTTGTGATCGCCGAATTGGCGGTAGGCCTGTTCGTTGGTGTTGCCGAGGGATTCGCCGTGGCGAACGAGAAAGAGACGCATCAGCCATCCCGCATTGTCGGATATGAATCGCCGTCATCATGAACGCCCTGAATGCACAGGGCAACCTTGTCCGCGGACCTGGCGGCGACGGGCATACTGCCCACGCGGCGACGGCCATGCGGCCACGCGGCGACGGGCATACCGCCCACGTGGGATGAACAGGTTTGCAGGGCTTTTCCCCAGCTTGTCATCTTCCTGAAACACGAGTCTGGTTTTGGAAGGTTAGATGAAAGATGGGACATGAGCGGCAGCTCGTGAAAGACATGATGGAACCCAGACATTTCCGCACGCTCTTCATTTCCGATGTCCATCTCGGCTCGAAGGCCGCGAAGGCTGACTTCCTGCTGGATTTCCTGCGCCACCACGAGGCCGATACGATCGTGCTCGTCGGCGACATCGTCGACGGCTGGCGCCTGAAGCGCAGCTGGTACTGGCCGCAGGTCTGCAACGACGTCGTCCAGAAACTGTTGCGCAAGGCGCGCAAGGGCACGCGCGTTGTCTATATTCCAGGCAATCACGACGAATTCCTGCGCGCCTTCCCGGGCATGCATTTCGGCGGCATCGAGGTTGTCGAGCGCATGATGCATGACGGCGCCGACGGCAAGAAATACCTGATCCTGCACGGCGACGAGTTCGACGTCGTGGTCCGCAACGCCCGGCTGCTCGCCTATCTCGGCGACTGGGCCTATGACACGGCGATCCGCATCAACATCATCCTGGCGGCAGTGCGCCGCCGGCTGGGCATGCCCTACTGGTCGTTCTCGGCCTGGGCGAAGCTGCAGGTCAAGCATGCCGTCAATTTTATCGGCGAATTCGAGCGCGTCGTGGCCGAGGAAGCCCGCAAAAACGGCGCCGACGGCGTGATCTGCGGACATATCCATCATGCCATCATCCAGGATATGGACGGCATCCGCTACATCAACACCGGCGATTGGGTGGAAAGCTGCACGGCGGTCGCCGAGCACGAGGATGGCACGTTCGAACTGATCACCTGGCGGGCGCTCGCCAGCAGTGTGCCGGCGCTTGCCGCCATCGAAATGCATGACGAGGGTGAGTTGGCCCCGCAGGCCGCCTGATTTTGGCGCCCGCGCTTTACAGCGCCGCGCGTCTTTTGAGACGCGCAAAGGATACCGTAGCATTTTGAAATTTTGCAGTAGGAATTTAGCCGTTACCGTCAGGCGACAGGCCCTATTTATTTTCTAAAACGTTTCAGAAGGGCTATTTCTCGCAATAGTCGCTTCCAGGGTGGTGTGTTAGGACAACGACGAGTTTCCTTCAGGTCCATCCATGATTCCCGCTCAAATTTCCCCGACGGGTGAGGGAGCGCCGCCGCGCTTCCGATTGCTCAGCGCGCTTTCCTATTGCGCGCCGCTGCTCGTCAACGGCATCGTCCTGCCGTTCTTCCCCGTCTGGCTTGCGGGCCACAGCTTCAGCGACCACGAAATCGGTGTGATCCTGGCCGTTCCGATGGTGGTGCGCGTGCTGGTGGCGCCTGTTGTCGCCATGATCGCCGACCGGATGAAGGAGCGCGCCGACGTGCTGCTCTGGTCAGGCGGCCTCTCGCTGCTGACGGCGGTGGCACTCTACTGGACGACGACTTTCTGGCCTGTCTTCATCGTCTTTACGCTGCAGGGCGCCACCTTCGCGCCCTATGTGCCGGTCGTCGAATCGATCGTCATATCGGGCGTGCGCCGCTGGGGTCTCGATTACGGATCGATGCGGGTCTGGGGCTCGATTGCTTTCATCGTCTCGACGCTGGTCGGTGGCCAGTTGATCAACCGGTGGGGCGGCGGGATGGTGCTTGATGTCATGGCGTTCGGCTTTATCATGACCGTGGTCATGGCGATCTTCTGTCCGCGCATCGGGCCGACGCGGCGCCGCGGCCAGCCGATCGATCTTCCGGCCGCCACCGGCAGCGGCCTGCGTAAGCCGCACCTGCTGCTGCTCTTGATTGGCGTCGCCATCCAGCAATCGAGCCATGCGGTGCTCAACGCCTTCTCCTCGATCTACTGGCATCACCTCGGCTTTTCCGGCACCGAGGTCGGCCTGCTCTGGAGCGCCGGCGTCGCTTCGGAAGTGACGGTGTTCTTCCTGTCGAAGCGCCTCAGCCGTCGCTTCGACGCCTGGACGCTGATCCGCTTCGGCTGCGCCATCAGCGTCTGCCGCTGGATCCTGTTTCCGATGAATACGGGCTTTGCCGGTTTCTTCCTGCTGCAGTGTTTCCACGGCTTCACCTACGCCTTCGTGCATACCGGCGTGCAGCGGCGGATCGTGGCTACGGTGCAGGAGACGCAGGAATCCTCGGCGCAGGGCGCCTATTTCTTCTATGTCGGCATGGCGATGGCGCTGATGACCCTGGCGTCGGGTTATCTCTATGCCTGGCTCGGCGTCGTCAGCTATTACCTCATGGCCGTAGTCGCGTTCTCCGGCCTCGGCCTCGTGATCTTCGCCTATTATCTTCAGCCCCAAAGGTTAGTTTCGGGCGGAAAGACCAGGGAAGCGGCGTAACGCAGGCCGGGTTCGCGGTCGCGGGCAAGCAGCAGCGGACCATCGAGATCGACGAAATCGGCATTCTGGGCGAGCAGAACGGCGGGCGCCATGGCAAGCGAGGTGCCGACCATGCAGCCGATCATGATGCTGAATCCAAGCCGTTCGGCCTCGGCCTTCATCGACAGCGCCTCCGTCAGGCCGCCGGTCTTGTCGAGCTTGATGTTGATCGCGTCGTAGCGGTCGGCAAGGCTTGCGAGATCGCCGGTGTGGTGGACGCTCTCGTCGGCGCAGACGAGGAGCGGGCGGCGGATTTCGGCGAGCAACGCGTCGCGACCGGCCGGCAGCGGTTGTTCGACGAGGGCCACACCCGCTTGCGCCGCGATATTGAGGTGGTGTTCCAACACCGCTTCCGGCCAGCCCTCATTGGCATCAAGGATGATGGCGGTATCGGGCGCGGCCGCGCGGACGGCGCGGATGCGGCTTTCATCGTCCCCGGTTCCGACCTTGACCTTGAGCAGTGCACGGCCGGCATGTTCGCGGGCCTGGGCGGCCATCACCTCCGGCTCACCGAGCGAGATGGTGTAGGCTGTGGTGAGCGGCTGCGGAGCGGAAAGGCCGAGACGGGCCGCGACGCTTTCACCGGTTTGTTTCGCCTCCAGGTCCCAGAGGGCGCAATCGACGGCGTTGCGGGCCGCACCCGGCGGCATCGCCGACAGCAGGTCGCGGCGCGAGATGCCGGCCTCGATCAGCGGTCGCGCCGCCTCGATCTGGGCGAAAACACTCTCCATGGTCTCGCCGTAGCGGCGGTAGGGCACGCATTCGCCAAGCCCCTGCTTACCCTCTTCGATAAGCGTGCAGGTGATGACGTCGGCCTCGGTCTTTGCCCCGCGCGAGATGGTGAAGGTCCCGGCAATCGGAAAGGAATTCATCTGGATATCGAGGGTGCGCGGCATTATTGCTCTCCTGCAAGCATGGAAATTGCACGGTGCTTCTGTATATTGACGCGCCGGGCGAACGATCTGCTTCGCGATTCGGCAATGTCGCTGTAAGCCTTGAAAGACACAAGTATCTTGAACGCCGAGAATCGCAACGCCGCCTCACTGCAAGTGGACGACCAGGCTGATGGCTCGGGACAGCGTGTGCGTCTTCAGGGCAATTGGCGCAGCGCTTACATCCATCTGGTGCTGCGCGATTTCGAAAAGCTCCTGCAAAAGAAGAATGGCGATCTGACGGTAGACCTCTCGGAGATTTCGGAGATTGACACCGCCGGCATCTGGCTGCTGTGCCGGCTGAAGAAGCAAGAAGAGGCGGGCGGGCGGACGGTTCGCTTCGAAGGCACCAACTCGCATATCGACGAAATGCTGGAGATGTTTTCCGAGGAGCCGGCTAAGCCCGAGCCGGAGCAGGTGGAGAAAGTCTCGCTTGCCACGCGCATCTTCGCGCCGATCGGCAAAATGACCTATGAGGTCTGGGACAATTTCGCCGCTGCCATGTATATCCTCGGCTCGGCTGTGCGCGGCGCGCAGATGAAGTTCGGCCGCGGCAGCGGCGTTTCGCCTGCCTCGATCGTCAACCAGATCGACCATATGGGCGTTCGCGCCGTTCCGATCATCTTGCTGATGTCTTTCCTGATCGGGGCGATCATCGCCCAGCAAGGCGCCTTCCAGCTGCGCTACTTCGGTGCTGAGGTCTTCGTCGTCGATCTCGTCGGCATCCTGCAATTGCGCGAAATCGGCGTGCTCTTGACCTCGATCATGATTGCCGGCCGCTCGGGCAGCGCGATCACCGCCGAAATCGGTTCGATGAAGATGCGCGAGGAGATCGACGCGCTGAAGGTGATGGGGCTGAACCCGATCGGCGTGTTGATCTTTCCGCGGCTAGTGGCGCTGACCATAGCGCTGCCGCTTTTGACGGTGCTGGCAAATTTCGCCTCGCTGGGCGGTGCTGCCGCCGTCGCCTGGGGCTATTCCGGCATCACCTTCGCCAACTTCCTGTCGCGCCTGCACGAGGCGGTCACACTGTCGACGGTGCTCTCAGGCATGATCAAGGCGCCGTTCATGGCATTGGTCATCGGCATCGTCGCCGCCGTCGAGGGGCTGAAGGTCGGCGGCAGCGCGGAATCGCTCGGCCAGCACGTGACGGCCGCGGTGGTGAAGGCGATTTTCGTCGTCATCCTGATGGACGGGCTTTTTGCGATGTTCTATGCAGCGATCGATTTCTAGGATGGCGGACCGCGTGGACGAGAAACCGATCGATACGGAAGACAAGGACGAAAGGGACATCGTGCTGTCGGCGCGCGACGTCACCGTCGGCTTCGGCTCCAAGGTCGTGCTCGACAATCTGAACCTCAATATCTACCGCGGCGAGATCCTCGGCTTCGTCGGCGCGTCGGGCACGGGTAAATCGGTGCTGATGCGCACGGTGCTCCGGCTGCTGCCGCGCCGCTCCGGCACGATCAAGATCCTCGGCCAGGATTTCGACGAGCTCGATGAACCGCAGCGCAACGCCCTCGACATGCGGCTCGGCGTGCTGTTCCAGCAGGGAGCGCTGTTCTCGTCGCTGACGGTCAAGGAAAACATCCAGGTGCCGATGCGCGAATATCTCGACCTGCCGACCTCGCTGATGGACGAATTGGCGCATTTGAAGATCCGTATGGTCGGGCTTGCAGCCGATGCCGCCGACAAATATCCATCCGAACTGTCCGGCGGCATGATCAAGCGCGCAGCCCTTGCCCGCGCACTGTCACTCGATCCGGAACTCGTCTTCCTGGACGAGCCGACCTCCGGCCTCGACCCGATCGGTGCGGCCGAATTCGACGAACTGATCGCCAACCTGCGCGATAGTCTGGGATTGACCGTGTATATGGTGACGCACGACCTCGACAGCCTGTTTTCGGTCTGCGACCGTATTGCCGTGCTCGGAAAGAAGCGAGTAATGGTGGAAGGCACGATCGACGACATGCTGGCCTATGACGATCCGTGGGTGCAGGCCTATTTCAAGGGCAAACGCGCGCGGTCGATTGTGCCGCAGAACGATGCTGCCGCGCGGCACGACAGCAGCGGAAAGTGACCGGATAAGATGGAAACCAAAGCCAATTACACGATTGTCGGTTTTTTCACGGTGCTGGTGATCGCGGCTGCCTTTGGCTTCGTCTACTGGATGGCCGAATATGGCCGCGGCGGCCCGATGACGGAACTGATCGTTCGTATTCCGGGCTCGGCCAACGGTCTCAGCGTCGGCTCGCCGGTGCGCTTCAACGGCATCCAGATCGGCTCGGTGCAGACGCTGTCGATCGATGCCGACGATCCGCAATATTCGCTGGCCTTCACCCAGGTGCGCACCGATGCGCCGATCTACCCCTCCACCAAGGCCGCCCTTGAAATCCAGGGTTTGACAGGGGCTGCCTATATCGAACTCTCGGGCGGCCGCAAGGGCGAGGAAAGCATCCTCCAGCATGCGATCGATAACGGCAAACGCGCCGTCATCGTTGCCGACCAGTCGAGCGTCACCAATCTTCTGGCAACCGCCGACAAGATCCTCGATCGCGCCAACGACGCGGTCGGCGAGCTTCAGGGTTTCATCGAAGATTCGCGCGGGCCGTTGACCGAGACTTTCAAGAATGCCGAGACGTTTTCGGATGCGCTTGCCAAGAATTCCGGCAATATCGACGCCTTCCTGCAGAGCGTGGGTGAGCTCTCCAATACGGTGAAGGCGGTCTCCGGCCGTGTCGATTCGACGCTTCAAGCCGTCGAGTCGCTGGTCAAGGCGGTCGATGCGCAGAAGATCGACAACATCGTCTCCAATGCCGAGAAGATTACCGCCAATGTCGCCGATGCCTCCGGCGACCTCAAGGGCGCGATCCAGAAGTTCGACCAGACGGCCACAACCTTCAACGATTTCGGCAAGCAGGCACAGGCGACACTCGATCGCGTCGATACGCTCGTTGCCCAGATCGACCCGGCGAAGGTGAAGGGTTCCGTGGACGACATCGCGCAGGCGACCAAGGATGCGCGCGCCGCCGTCGCCTCGATCCGCGAGGTCGCCAACACGGTTTCGGCGCGTCAGAAAGATATCGACCAGACGATCCAGGACGTATCGCAGCTTTCCAACAAGCTGAATTCGGCCTCGACCCGCATCGACGGCATTCTCATCAAGGTCGATGCGCTGCTCGGCACCGACAATACGCAATCGCTGTTCACCGAGGCGCGCAATACGCTGGAATCCTTCAAGAAGGTCGCCGACAACCTGAATTCGCGCATTGGACCGATTGCCGACAATCTGCAGAAATTCTCGAGCGGCGGCTTGCGCGACGTGCAGACTCTCGTCAACGACATGCGCGGAACCGTCAGCAATCTGAACGATACGATCACCAACTTCGACCGCAATCCGCAACGCCTGATCTTCGGCGGGGACACGGTGAAGCAATATGACGGCCGGACGCGGCGTTAACTGGGAAATCAGGGGTAGCCTAATATGGTCGCATCGCATTTGTTGTCGCGCCGTTCACGGATCAGGGGAACGGTGATCGCGCTGCCGCTGACGGCGCTGATCCTTTCGGGGTGCGGCACCGCGGCCAAGAACGACACCTATGACCTGCCCGCTGCCGTCGACGGCAGTGGACCCGCGGCCAAATCCCGCCAGATCCTGATCGCCAGCCCGACGGCGCTAAGGTCGCTCGACAGCGAGCAGATCGTCATCCGTGTTTCGCCTTCGGAAATCCAGTATCTCTCAAAGGCGCAGTGGGGCGACAAGCTGCCGCGCATAGTGCAGTCGAAGCTGGTGGAAGCCTTCGAGAACTCGGGCAAGCTCGGCGGCGTCGGCATGCCGGGGCAGGGGCTGGCGATCGACTACCAGATCGTCACCGATATCCGCGCCTTCGAGATCGACGCTTCGCACGGCAACCAGGCGGTGGTCGAAATTTCCGCCAAGATCCTCAATGATCGCAACGGCTCGGTGCGCGCCCAGAAGGTGTTCCGCGCCATGGCGCCGGCCGGCGGCGACAATGACGGCTTCGTCAAAGGCCTCGACCGCGCCTTCTCCAACGTCGCCTCCGAGATCGTCAGCTGGACGCTGCGCTCAATTTGAATTTGAATTTCGGTGCCGCCCCGTGAATATCGGGGGTTGTCGATTGTGAAAAATATTTGATCCCATGGCATAGGGGTCGTCATCGTATTCAATTTCTTCACGAATTTATGGAACGCATCATGTAGTCCCTTTCAGGAGGAATGCTGCATGGTGGTTGCGCGAGTATTCGGGAAATCGTCATCGGAGGCGATCCAGCGCGAAAATGATCGCCTGGCTGCGCTGCAACAGCTCGATCTGCTCGACACGCCGAGAGACGAGGGCTTCGAGCGGATCGTACGCCTGATAAAGGAGGTCTTTTCCATCGACATCGGCATCGTGTCGCTGATCGATGCGCATCGGCAATGGTACAAGGCTTGCTCCGGCCTCGCGGGCGACGAGGTGTCGCGCGAAGATACGTTCTGCCGCTATGTCGTGGACTGTGAAAGGCCTGTTGTCGTGCAGGACGCTACCAGGGACTCGCGGTTTTCACAGCATCCTGCGGTGACGGGCGAGGACAGTATTCGTTTTTATGCCGGTGTGCCGTTGAGAACAAAAGCCGGGCACATGATCGGAACGGTATGCGCAATCGACCGCAGGCCAAGATCGTTCGGCAACAGAGATCTCGGCATTCTCGAGGAACTGGCGGGCGCGGCGATGGACCGCATCGAGCTCATGCAGTCGGCCGCGATCGACAGCCTCACCGAGGCGATGACGCGGCGTGCCTTCAAGCAGGAGGCAGATCAGCTCATTTCGCTCGCTTTGCGGCACAAGCACGACCTCTCATGCATCGTCTTCGATATCGACCATTTCAAGAAGGTGAACGATACGCATGGACATGCGGCCGGGGACGAGGTCCTCAAGGCGGTCGCATCGACCTGCAAGGCGACCCTTCGAGCCGGTGATCTGTTCGGCCGTCTTGGCGGCGAGGAATTTGCCGTCATCCTGCCGCATGTCGATCGGGAAGGTGCCGTTGCAGTTGCCGAGAAACTCAGAGCCGCCATCGCCTCCGAGATCATACGCGGCGATCACGGCGCCCTGACCGTCACAGCCAGTTTTGGAACTTCGGCACTCTCGATCGTCAGCAAGGAGATCGAGACCTTGCTGGCTCAGGCGGATGCGGCAATGTATCAGGCCAAGCATGGTGGTCGGAATCGTTGCGTGTCGTGGAGTTCCATCCACGCCGATCACGCCATTGGGGCTCGACGGCGGGTGCTGAAGGCGGGTTCGATCCTGTTCAACGATCGGCGTTCGACCATCGACTGCACCGTCAAATCCATAGGCTCGGAGAGCGCCGGCATTTCAGTCTCCAATACATCAGGCATTCCTTCGGAATTTGTCCTGGCCATCAAAGGCGAAGGATTCGAAACGAATTGCAAGGTGATCGCGCAAGACCGGCAGCATCTGGAAGTCGCGTTCAGATAACCCGTTAGAGCGCCGTGCGCCTTTTGGGACGCACAAAGGACGCTCTAACTCTTTGAGTCTACGCATCGTGCTTTCCGAAAATCGCTTCCGATTTTCGGGCCGATGCGCTAGCAAAATCCTGCCGGCAAGTCTCCGCTCATCGGGCCTATTTCGTCGGTTGCGAATCCGTCATCGTCGCGCCCGGCTGCGTGCCTGGCGTCGTGGAAGCTGTGGCGCTTGATGACGGCGACAGGGTGCTGTCCAGCAAGCTTGCCATTTTGTCGTCGCGTATGCTCGCAGTCTTTTCGCCCATGACGACGCCGACCACGCGGCGGCCATCCTTCAGCGCCGAGGTCACGACATTGTAGCCCGATGCATCGGTGTAGCCGGTCTTGATGCCGTCGACGCCGTCATAGCGATACATGAGGTTGTTGTGGCCACGCAGCTTCATGCCGCGGAACTGGAAGCCGCGCATGGAGAAGAGCTTGAACTCTTCGGGGAAGTCCCGCATCAGCGAAACGCCGAGTGTCGCCATGTCCCGCGCCGTGGTGACCTGCTCCGGATCGGGAAGGCCCGACGGATTCTTGAAGACCGTATCCTTCATACCGAGTTGGCGTGCCTTGTCGGTCATCGCCTTGGCGAAAACCTGTTCGGAGCCGCCAAGCTGTTCGGCGATCGCCACAGCCGCATCATTGGCAGAGAGCACGACAATGCCTTCGACCGCTTCGCGCAGCGTCACCTTGCGGCCGGCGCCGACAGCGAGCTTGAAGGGCTCCTTGCTCTCGGCATTCTCAGACATGGTGAGCTTCTGGTCCCAGTTGAGGCGCCCGTCATGCAGGGCCTCGAAGGCGAGATAGAGCGTCATCATTTTGGTCAGCGACGCCGGATAGTTCAGATCGTCCTGGTTGGAACCTTCGAGGATCTGGCCGGACTGCACATCCACGACGAAGCTTGCCTGGCCTGCCTGAACCTGAGTGAAAGCGCCCATCAGGAAAAAGGAAGAGAGCGCGGTGGCAAGGAGCCTGGATGTCGTCTTGGTCATCAATGTTGCTGTCTCTGTCGTTTGGATGGTGGAGTGAGCCGTTTGTTTGAATGTGAGCGGATCAGAAAAGTTTGTGACGGAATGAAGGACAGCGGGCAATAAAAAAGGGTCATCCACAGCTGATTCCTTTTGTCTCACCATGTCAGGCTTTGGCCTTGCCGACGTCGAGCGGCTTTCGGCCTGCAGCGAGGAATGAAGCGTCGGATCTCGCACAATCCTTGCGGCCACGCTCATTTCGATCTAAGGCGCTGGAAGACAGCATTACGCTGCGTGAGGTGGGATTTCTATGATGCGCTCGGCAATGGTTTTGGTCGTTGGCATATGTGTGCTCATCTTCTCTGCTCTTTCCAGCCTTGCGTCATCTGGACGCGTTGCGCTGGTGATTGGCAACTCGGCCTATAGCCAGGTCGAAAAGATTCGGAATCCCGGAAATGACGCGACTGCTATCGGCGCAGCGCTTCGGCGAATGGGTTTCGAGGTGACGGTCGTTCATGATGCGACAAAGGTTGAATTCGATTCCGCTCTGTCGACGTTTTCCGATGTTGCGGCCGGGGCAGATATTGCCGTGGTATTCTACGCCGGACACGGAATGGAGCTTAACGGCTCCAACTATCTCATTCCGACGGATGCCACTTTAAGCACAGAAGCGCAGGCGACCCCTGAAACCGTGACGTTGGACAATGTTCTGGATGCTGTTCGCAGCGTCAAAGGTCTTCGCATCGTCCTTCTCGACGTATACCGCAAGAATCCCTTTGTGCTGAATATGAAGCCAAACGGAGCCAGCCGTTCCATCGGACGAGGGCTTGCGGGGATCGAACCAACGCCGAATTTGCTCGTCAGCTATTCGGCGGAGGCGGGCGCCACTGCAAATGGCGTCGATTCCGATCACAGCCCCTATACCGAGGGCCTGCTGAAGTTCCTGGAGATGCCCAGGCTTGAGGTGAATTTTCTTTTCAGACGCGTCTCTGCCTATGTCCGAAATAAAACCGATGGCCAGCAGACACCGTTCGAATATTCCAGCTTGCCCGAGGAACCTGTCTATCTCAGCCCATCCTCCGCCACCAATTTGCCGGCTACCAAAGCTCAAATAGTTCTCTATGAGGAGAGAGTTGGAATGCCGGAGCCGACGGCATTGGCTGGCTCGGTGACTTGGTCAATCGATATGCGGACTGACGCCAAGGGCCACTCCGATCCAGTCGTGCGGGGCCACATGGAAATTCCGCAGCGTAACCTGACGGCTGTACTGACGCTGGAACGAAACACGGATCTATCGATCGCTGCGAGCCATCTCTTCGAACTATCGTTTCAGATCGCGGCAGGATTTGAAGGAGGCGGAATTAATAGTTGGACGAGCATGTCGATGAAGACCACGGAAGGCACTCGCGGCGACATGTTGATAGCCGTGGCCGGCAAGGTCACTGACACTCTCTATATGCTGGCGCTCAATGGTTTGCCTGATGCTCGCGCCAAAAACATCGAATTGCTTGGTAAACGCCGATGGATTGATTTGCCGATCTTTTATCAGAACGGCACACGAGCGCTGCTGACGCTTGAAAAGGGCGAGGATGGTGAGCGTGTGTTCAATCAGGCAATTCAGGCTTGGGCGTCAGATGATCTGGCCCGGACTGATGGCGGCAATGCTCAATAGAAAGATCGCGGCATCAATTGCCTCTCCTCCGCACCTACTTCAGCTACATTGGCGGGGCAAGAACGGTAATACTCCAGTGATGCGCCTCGGCCGCGCAAAGGGTGTGATCCGCTTCGAGAACATCCTCTATTCGAGGGACCGCCCCCGGGTATGTCGCAAATGTCACAGTCTAACCGGAGCCGCTTGATGGTCCCGGTTTTCGTGCTGCCTGAAAAACTTTATGAGAAGGCGATGTCGGCGGCGGGGCGGATTTCTACTGTCGCCTTGCCTGCGTCGAAACCGTCAACGTTTCATTGTGATGGGCGATGATCTCGGAGAAGGTGAGGGTTGCCGTATCGCCGGTCATGTGGCCATCGGCGACCAGCGTCACGTCATATCCGAGCGAGACGGCCCGCCTGACTGTCGTATCGACGCAGAATTGCGACATGCAGCCGCCGACGATGAGGTGGGTGATTGCGCGTTCGTCTAGGCGTTCGGCAAGATCGGTTTCGAAGAAGGAGTCGGCGCTTTTCTTGCGGACGACGATCTCGCCTTGTCCCGGCGCGATCTCCTCGCGCAGCGCCCAGCCTGGCGTGCCGACAGCCAATCGATGGCCGTCGCCGCCGTCATGCTGAACGAGCACGATCGGCACGCCCGCCGCCTGGCTTTTTCCTATAGCGCTGCCAACCGTGCGACGGTCTCGTCGAGCGCGGCATCGATACGAGGCTGCCGCTCCGGCGAGGCTTTTCCTGAGAGAATAGCATTCTGCACGTCGATGATCAGAAAGGCCTTGGTCATTTCGGGAGCGGTTTCCGTGGCTGGGTGGCGGGCTTCGGTAGTTGCTTTCACATGTCCGCAGAGAGGTCTGGTCACGCCCGCATTATAGAACGAAAGCCGCCTGACATGTGTTCAGGCGGCTTTCCAATCGAAGGTATCCGTCAGTCGGTCAGCCTCAGCCGAGCCGGCCTGCGGCGTGGGCGAGCATGGTGTAGACCTTGCCCGTATCCGAGGTGAGGTAGGACTGCGTCACCGTCCGGTTCGGGTCGGTGCGGGCGACGTCGGCGAGCAGCTTTTCAAAATCACCGATATAGCGGTCGACGGCGGTGCGGAACTCCGGTTCGCGGTCGTATTTGCGCTTGATCTCGTCGAAGGTCTGCTGGCCCTTCAGCGTGTAGAGGCGGCGGGTGAAGACGTCGCGCTCGCCGCGCTGGTAACGGCGCCAGAGATCGACCGAGGCGTCGTGATCGATGGCGCGGGCGATATCGACCGAGAGCGAGTTCAGCGATTCGACGACGTGGCGCGGATTGCGGCTGTCATTGCTGCGCGCCGCCGGTGCGGCAGTTTCCGCCGGGCGGGCGGGAACACGGGCGGCCGCGGCCTCGTCGGCGGCGTCCTCACGCGATGCGCCACGCAGCAGATCGCTAATCCAGCCGCCGCTTTCCGGACGAGCCGGCTCTTGGCGACCTGTTTCCGGGCGACCTGTTTCCTGGCGCCCTGTTTCCTGTCGATTGGGGGCAGGCTGCGGCGCGGCGCGCTGGGGGGCGGCAGCCGGCGCAGACGGTGCGATCGTTCCGCGCAGACCTGTCGCTTCGATCGGCGGCGGCGCTGCCGGCTGCGGCTGCTGGGCTGCGACCGGCTGGGCGGGACGCGGGGCCGGCTGCACCTGGACGAGCGTGCGGGCGACGGGCTCGGAGATCTCGAGCTGCTGGCTGGAGCGGCCGACGAGCTGGGAGATATCCTGCAGCGCCTTGATCTGCTCGGCGACGGCCCGGCGCATGGCCGAGGCGCTTTCCTTGGCTTCCTCGGGAAGGTCGAAGGCGCCGCGCTTCAGTTCGGCGCGGGTGGCGTCGAGCTCGCTGCGGATGTCGGCGGCGGAACGGCGGATATCCTCGGTGGCGCCGGAGAAGCGGCCGACGGCATCATCGATTGCCTCGCGCAGCGCTTCCCGCATGTGCTGGGCGGCCCCGTCGGAGGCGCGGCCGGCTTCGCCGAGCATGCGCTCGACTTCCGACAGCGAGGCGGTGAGCCCGCCGCGAATGCGATTGGAGAGATCGCCGGAACGGCGCTCGACATTGGCAAAGGTGCCGTCGATCGTCGTATTGGCCTCGTCGCCGGCGCGGGTGATCGCCTCGCGCATCGTCTCTGCCGCTTCCTGGGCGCGCTTCTCGGTTTCGGTGAGAATGCGGCCGATATCGGCGAAGGAGGACTGCACGCCCTGGCGCAAATTGCCGGTAACCTGGCTGGAGCGTTGCTCTGCCCGCTCGAACACGGTCTCGATCATGCTGCCGAGGCCTTGCATGGTCTTTTCGATCTCGGCCGAGCGCGAGACGAGGCCGACCGAGAGCGTCTGCAGCGCGCTCTCGCGTTCTTCGAGCGTCGAGGCGAGATTGGACTGGGCGGCGCCGAGAAGCTGCGAAGCCTGGGTCAAAACCTTGGAGTGTTCGTCGAAGCGGCCGATGATGCCGCCGACCTGTGCCAGCGTCTGGCCCGAAATGTCGGAGAGGCGGTCGACCTTGCCTTCGAGAAGCCTGGTCGAGGCGGAGACCATTTCAGCGGCCTTGGTGGCGGAGTCGGCAAAACGCGCGGTGGTATCGCCGAGACGGCCGTCGACGCTGGTCAGCTGCTCGGCGGCGCGGTTCATCATCATCGCCATCGCCGCACTGCTTTCCGACATGCGCTCGACGAGGCCGTTGACGTTGCCGACCAGGCTGTTTTCGATGGCGCTGACGGCATTGGCGACATTCTCGGTACGGGCGGCAACGGCGCTGGCGAGCGCTTCGTTTTCGGCGCGCAAACGGTCGGCGCTGAGGTTGGCCGCGGCGGTAATGCGAGCGGCGGCCTGCTCGCCGGCATCGGTGTAGCGGTCGATGATCGGGCGGGCCGTTTCGTCGAGGATGCGCGTCAATTCGACCGAACGGCCTGATAGCATCGAGTTGAGGTCGCGGGTACGCTCCTCAAGCGTCGAGCGGATCGAGTTGCCGCGCGCTTCGAGCGCCCGGTCGATCTCGGAGAACGTCGTATCGATCTCGCGGGCTCGTTCCTCGAGATTGGAGCGGATGGCGCTGCTGCGGGCTTCGAGCGCCCGGTCGACATCCGCCATGGTGGTGGAAATCTCGCTGCCGGCGCCCGACAGCGTCGAGCGGATGGCATTGCCGCGTGTCTCCAGAGACTGGCCGGCATCCGACAGCACCTTGGAGATGGCATTGACTTGCGTGCCGACGATGGTCTCGGCCTCGGCGACCTTGTTGACGATGGCGTTGCCGGCTTCCGAGAATGTCTGGGCGACGGCAGCGGCCTGGCTTGCCAGCCGGTTCTGCGCTTCGGCGACGCGGGTGACGATCTGCGACGAGCGCTCATCCATGGTGCGGGTGAATTCGTCGCTTTTCGTATTGAGATCCTCGGCGAATTGCTGGCCGGTCTTGCCAAGCAGTTCGGTGGTTCTCGTCGCTTCGCCTTCCATTCCCTGGGCTGCGTCGGCAACCGCGCTGCGCAGCGTCGAGGCGAGACCGGCGGCCTTGCCTTCGATGGTGCGGTTGACAGCCTCGAGACCGACGGTCAACGCACGGTCCATGGTGGAGAGGCGTTCCTCGATGCGTTCATTGCCGCGGTCAAGAGTTTCGCCGAGGCTCGCGGTGCGGCCGTCGATGGCGCCGGTCAGGCTGGTGGTGCGGCTGTCCAGCGTCTCGGCCAGATTGGCGGTGCGGCTGTCGATCGCCTGGGTGAGGTTTGCAGCACTGCCTTCGAGCGTCGCCGAGATGCGCTGCGTGGCGTCGTCGCTGAGCGCGCCGATACGGGAGACGCCGTCGGCAAGCACGCCGGACAGCTGGCCGCTGGCCGCTTCGACCTTTTCGGCAACGCCGCCGACGCCGTCGCGGATGCGGGTCTCGATCGCCGCAAGACTGGATTCCACGCGGGATCCGGTTTCTTCAAAACGGCCCGTCAGGCTTTCGACCGACCGATCGAGATGGGCGGAGAAATTCTGAGTGGAACTCGAAATCGCGTTTGCCGCCTCCTGGAAGCGGCCGGCGATCTGGCCGGCGCCGGCATGCATGCGATCTTCCAATGTCTGGGCGCCGGCATCGATCGCCTCGCGGATCGCAGCTTCACGGTGCTCCAGCGACAATTCGAGCATGCCAACACTCGTCGCGACCGAGGTGCCGATGCTGGTCGCCTGTTCGGCCAGCGTATCGCTGATCAGCGCATGGGCCTGGTTCAGCGATAGGTCGATGGCGTTGGCGCGGTCTTCGAGCGTCGTACGGATGCGCTCATGGGCAGAGGCGAGCCCGCCCTCGATACGAGCCGCGGCCTCGTCGGCGAGGCCCCCGAGCCGTGTATGTGCATCGGTCAGACGACCTTCGATGCGGCCGGTCAAGCCGCCGACGAGATCCTCGAAGCGGTTGCCGCCGGCATCGAGAACGCCCGAGAGGGCGGCGCTATGCTCGGAAAGCGCATTTTCGAGCCGCTGCTGATTGTCGGTGTAGGCGGTGCGGATCGCATCGGTCTTGTCTGAGAAGGCGCCGGCGACTCGTGCCTCGGCACCGGAGACGGCCTCCATGATGGCGTTGCTGCGGGCTTCGAGCACACTGTCGAAGCGGCTCTGGTTATCATCGAGCGAAATGGCGAGCGCCATGGTCTTTTCGTCGAGCGTATCGGTGAGCCGATCGTGGGTTGCCGTCACGGCGCCGATGATCGCGGCGGTGCGGTGGCCCAAGGCTTCCTCGAGGCGGGCCTGGCCTTCGCTCAGCGAGGCGGCGAGGGTGGCGGCCTTCTGGTCGAGTACACCGTTCAGGCCGTCATGCGTGCCGGAGACCGCATTGGTGATCGCATCGGCGCCTGTTGTCAGCGTCTCCTCGAGACGGCTCTGGCTCTCGTTCAGCGAGATGGCAAGCGCCATCGCCCGATCGTCGAGCGTCTCGGACAGGCGGTCGTGGGTGGCGGAGACTGCATTCAGGAAGGATTCCGAGCGGCTCTCCAGCGTATCCTGCAGGCGGCTCTGGCCCTCGTTCAGGGAGGCGGCGATCGCCGTCGCCTTTTCGTCGAGCGTTTCCGAAAGACGGTCGTGCGTGCCGGACACGGCCTTGAGGAAGGCTTCGGAGCGTGCTTCCAGCGTCTCTTCGATCCGCGACTGGCTCTCATTGAGCGAGATGGCGAGTGTCATCGCCTTCTCGTCCAGCGTCTCGGACAGACGGTCATGCGTGCCGGAGACCGCATTCAGCAGGGCCGCCGAGCGGGTTTCCAGGGTGTCTTCGATCCGCGTCTGGGTTTCGTTGAGCGAAATGGCGAGGGCCATCGCCTTTTCGTCCAGCGTCTCGGAGAGGCGATCATGGGTGCCGGAGACGGCGTTCAGCAGCGCTGCGGAGCGGGTTTCGAGCGTATTCTCGATACGGGTCTGGCCTTCGCTCAGCGAGGTGGCAAAAGCTGCCGCCTTGCCGTCCAGAGTCTCCGAGAGACGATCATGGGTGCCGGAGACGGCGTTCAGCAGGGCGGCGGAACGGGTTTCGAGCGTCTCCTCGATACGGGCATGGCTCTCGTTCAAGGACATGGCGAGCGCCATCGCCTTTTCGTCGAGCGTCTCGGCAAGACGGTCGCGCGTGCCGGATACAGTGTTCAGCAGTGCCTCGGCGCGCGTTCCAAGTGCATCCTCGATGCGGGCATGGCGCTCGTCGAGCGAGGTCGTAAGGGCCGCCGCCTTGCTGTCCAGCGTTTCCGACAGGCGATCATGCGTGCCAGACACAGCGTTGAGGAAGGCCTCGGAGCGCGTCTCGAGCGTATCTTCGATGCGGGCCTGGTTTTCGCTGAGCGAAATGGCGAGCGCCATCGCCTTCTCGTCGAGCGTCTCGGAGAGACGATCATGGGTGCCGGAGACGGCGTTCAACAGAGCTTCGGAGCGGGTCTCGAGCGTGTCCTCGATGCGGGCCTGGCTCTCGTTCAGAGAGATGGCCAGCGCCATCGCCTTTTCGTCGAGCGTCTCGGCAAGACGGTCATGGGTACCCGAGACGGCATTGATGATGGCGTCGGAGCGGGTCGTCAGCGCTTCCTCGAAGCGGCCGTGATGAGTGGTCAGCGCCTGGAGCAATGCGCCGCCGCGCTCTGCCATGACGCTGTCGATACGGCCATGGGCCGTGCCGAGCGCCTCGCTGATTTCGGTCGCACGGGCGGTAAGCACGCCGCTCAGTTCCTCGGCGCGACCGCCGAAGGCAGCGGTCACCTGCTCGGTGCCAGCGGCAACGGCAGTCGTCAGATCGGTGGTGGTGGTGCGCAGCGTGTCGCGGAATTCGGCCGAGCGTGTCTGAAGGTTGTTCTGCAGCTCGGAGGCGCCAGTCGCAAGCGTCAGCGCAATTTCCGAAGTGGCGCTCTGCAGCGCCGAGGTCAGTTCGCCGGTGCGGCTGGTGAGTGCCGCGGTGATTTCGTCCGCCCGATTGCCGAGCGTGCTTTCCAACACTTCGTGGCCGGTGGCGAGCGCGGTGGCGAGCGCCAGCGACTGGTCTGATATCGACGAACCGAGCCGGTCGATGCCGGAATTCAGAATGCCGTCGATCGAATCCGAGCCGCCGGTCAGCGTTTCGTTGATACGGGCGAGGCTCTCCATCAGCTTGGTGTCGAGCGAGCCGGTGCGTTTGTCGAAGGCGCTGGTGAATTCGGAGACGCGTTCGTCGAAGGCGGTCGACAGCTGGGCGACGGTCGTCTGCAGCCGCTCCTCGAAGAAGCCGGAGCGCACGTCGAGATCCATGACGGCGTCGTCGGCGGTGGTCTGCAGGCTCTGGCGGAAGCTTGCGCCCTTTTCGTCGAGCGCGCTGTTCAGCTTCGACAGCACGTCGTCGAGCGTGCCGCCGATCGTGCGTTCGCCTGACGTCAGGCTCTCATTGATCTCGCGGGTGCGGGCGATCAGGATCTCGTTGAGCTGGTGCGTACGCTCATTCAGCGCCGCATTCAGCTTTTCGGTGCTGCTGTCCATGGTCGAGGCGCGCGTCTCGAACTGGCTGAGCAGCCTTTCGCCATGGTCGTTGAGATTGACGGAGAGGGCTTCGAGGCGGTTGTCGAATTCGGTGGCCAGCGCAAAACCCGATGCGTTCAGGGTCTGCAGCAGGGTATCGGTCTTGGCTGCGAGCAGGCTGCCCATCGACTGCAGGGCGCTGTCCGATTTTTCCAGGATCGTCGCGGCGCGTGTATCGATCAGCGAGGCGAAGGCTTCGCCCGATGTGGCAAGCCGCACCGCGATCTCTTCGGTCGCAAGCGACAGCTCTTCCTTCAACTGGTCGTGGACGCTGCCGATCGAGGTGCGGATACGGTCGGCATGGTTGACGATCGCCTCGCGCTCGGAGCCGAGTTCGTGGACGAGACCGCGAACGCGCAACTCGTTGTCGGCATAAGAACGTTCAAGCGCATTGACTTCGGAATGGACGAGCGTTTCCAGCTCCGAGGCACGCGCGATGGTGCGCTCGATGCCTTCATTCATGGCCGAGACCTCACGGCGCACGGCCTGGCCGACGGTCATGATACGCTCGGAGGCGATGGTTTCCGGCTCTGCCAGGCGCAATGCCACCTCTGCCATGGAGCGGGCGGCGTTGCGCATGTCCTGGGCGCGGGAGATCATGATGGCGAAGGCATAGAACATCATCACAGGAATGATGATGCCGACGAGGCCGGCAATGACGCCGGGCAGGGCGACGAGATCGGCGAGCGAACGGATCTGCCAGATCTGCGGAGCATAAAGCAGCGACATCAGGCCGAGGCCGGCCATGACCCAAAGCACGGAAAACAGGGTGGCGGTGCGCACCGCCGAGCGGCTGGAGGCGCCGTCAAAGGATTTCAGGATCGAGGCGGGCGTATTGCGGCTGGCATCGTTGGCGGGCGCGAACGCCGGACCCCTGGAAGCCTGCTCGCCGGCGGCACCGCGGCGGCTGCGGCGCTGCGCTTCTTCCTGGGCCTGCTGGTTACGCGCATTTACTGGATCAGACACATTAGCCTCCGGGGCCTGGGGCGCGTCGCCGCGGCGAGACGGTACGTTATCCTTGCTGAAGTCGATCTGGAGCGCCTCGTCCAATGCCTTGAACGCCTTGTCCTCAATCGACTCGTTATATTTGTTGTTCGCCATTCGGTTATGCCTCGTTACTGTCAGCCAGTCCGACAGCGCTTCCTGGGCTTCCGCCTCACCCGGGAACAACTTTGCCGTTCCAGCCTTCCATCCCAACGAAGGACGGATAAGCATGTCATTTCAGAGTAGATAGCCGCTTTTTCAAACGGAAGGTATCAAAACACTACCATTATCCACTCGCTCGGCAAAGGCGCGTACCATAAACCCGCTCCACCAGTATCGTAGTGACACATCTGGGCTCTTCACACAATTAATGAAGGCTTGAGATTCACGGCACGTTAACCTGTTGTTAACACCTTTGAATCCCAGGCGCGGCTTAAAAGCCAATAGTTTAGGGATATTTAACGGATGTTAACCATATGGCGAGATTTCCGCCCTGACTGTGCCGGAATTTAACGTGATGGCCACCCTCCTGTCGCAGAACTGTTGCAACTGCGGACGACAGAGACGGGAGAATTGGCAATGGCAGCCCAGATGGCAGCATTGAACATCGTATTCGAGGCGCCGGATAATGCAAAGGGACCGTGTCCCTCGAAGGTCCGGCCGATCGATCTGGTCCATCTCGCAAAGCAGACGATGGGCGACAAGACGCTGGAACTCGAAGTCCTTCAGATGTTCGCGCGCCAGGCCCGTGCATGCCTGCAGGATATTGCCAGCGGCGAAACCATCCGTATCGGCGCAGCCGCGCATCGGCTGAAGGGCGCGGCAAGCTCGGTCGGCGCGTTCCGCGTGTCGCAGACAGCGGAAGCCGTCGAGGAAAACGGTGGTGATGCCGGCGCGACGGCAGCGCTCGGTGCCGCCGTCATCGACGCCGAGAATTTCATCCTGAAGCTCTGCCGCGGCTGATCTCCAAGTTTTATTCGGTAGATGTCGTTGTGCCAAAACCGCTGCGTACTTTTGGGCGACGTGCATAAGATACCGTTCGATCGAGGCCCGTTGTTCCATTGCGGAACCGCGGGTCTTTTTGCGACGTCTCTTATGACGCTTTGAAGACGGCGGGCGAAGGGCCGATCTGCGAGGCTGTCGCGGATTTCCCAATGTTGACTGATGCGTCGAATTGTCGGAAGAAAATCCGCCCACCCACCTGAAGACCGGAAATAGTCCTGATGCCAAAACTTACCATCGTCGCCTTCGACGGCACGCGCTTCGACCTCGACGTCGACCAAGGCTCCACCGTGATGGAGAATGCCGTGCGCAATTCGGTGCCCGGCATTGAGGCCGAATGCGGCGGCGCCTGCGCCTGCGCGACCTGTCATGTCTATGTCGACGAGGAGTGGACGGAGAAGGTCGGCCAGCCGGAAGCGATGGAAGAGGACATGCTCGACTTCGCCTTCGATGTGCGCCCGACCTCGCGACTGTCCTGTCAGATCCGGATGAAGGCTGTCTATGACGGGCTCGTGGTGCACGTGCCGGAACGCCAAGCCTGAAGCACGCTGCGCTTCAAACGTCGCCGAAAAATTCGATACCAAAAAAAGACGCCTCGCGCGCTAGAGCGAGCGAGGCGAGGCGGGCGCATTACCTACGGATGAGGGAGGAACATCCGCGGCTTCGGAACGCGCCAGGAGAACCCAGCGATGAAAGTGCAGATGCCGTACCTGAACTTTCGAATGTGTTCATATTAACGCGTTCCGGTTGAGTCTGCCAGGATGAAAAATGACCAGTGAATCGCTGGGGAGGGTGCAAGTTTCGCACAAGTTTCGTTATGCAGCTAAGGGTTTCCGCTCGCAATCAGACTGAAAAAGCCTTATTTTGCGCCGGCTCGACCATTGATTCGATTGTTCAGCAACCTCAGCATGCGCTTCTGGAAATTGACCGCCTCGACCCGGTCGAATCGCGCCTGCTGCCGGTCGTGCTCCTCTATACCGCGAGCTGATTCGCCGGAGACGAGTTCCTGCATGGCTTCGCAGCTGCGCTGCTGCGGCAGCGCCCGGATGGCGCGCTCCATGGCGCGGGCCTGGTCGCGGGCGATCTCGGCATGGCGCTCCTCGTGGCGCTTGATATCGCTCGACAGCGCGTCCCAGATCATCGACAGCTCCTTGCTGGCGCCCTTGCGGCTGCTCCAGCGCGGCAGGATGATCTGGGTGTGGACCGTGACCTTGACGTTGCCGACGCGGCAGCGCCCGTTATTCTGAATATAGGTTGCCTCGCCGCCGAAGCGGATCTTGGTAGCGCCGGGATGGCGTGCCGAGGAACCGCTCGCCGTCGGGCCGCGCCGGCTGAGTTCACGGTCGAGTTCATCCGCGGTTTTGCCGCTGATGCTGAAATAGGAATAGCTTTTCGATGCGATCACTTCTGCTGCCACCGGGCTGCAGACGGAAAGAGCAATGGAAAAGGCAATAGGAACGACCATATAACGCACTGCAAGCGGCATTCTGAACGCAACCCGTGTTGAAATCGACAGGAGCTTGGGGCATAGCCACCGCAAGCGCAATATCGGATGGCGCTTTTTTCGTCATCAATGGGATAAGTCTGGTGACAGGGCTCGAAGGCAGTATATGGCGTGTCGGCCATGGCCGGGAGATCGAACTCGGCCGTCGTTCGGTGATCATGGCGATCATCAACGTGACGCCGGACTCCTTCTCCGACGGCGGACGCTTTGAAACCGTCGATGCGGCGGTCGAACAGGCGTTGCGGGCGGTGAGCGAGGGTGCCGGCATTATCGATATCGGCGGCGAATCGACCCGGCCGAACGCAGCAACCGTCAGCCCTTCCGAGGAGCAGGCGCGCGTGCTGCCGGTCATCGAGGCACTGCGCGGGCGCACCCAGGCGCTGATCTCGATCGACACTTATCGCGCCGAGACGGCGCGGCTTGCGATCAGCGCTGGCGCCCACATCGTCAACGACGTCTTCGGGCTGCAGAAGGAGCCCGATATCGCCGATATTGCTGCGGTGACCGGAGCCGGGCTCTGCATCATGCATACCGGCCGCGACAGGGTAAAACTTGTCGATGTGATTGCCGACCAGGTGCATTTCCTCGAACGATCGCTTGATATCGCCGCTGCATCAGGCGTCAACCGTGACCGCATCGTGCTCGATCCGGGTTTCGGTTTCGCCAAGGAGACGGCGGAGGAGAACCTGGAGCTGATGGCGCGGTTTTCCGAACTTTCCCGTTTCGGCCTGCCGCTGCTCGCCGGCACGTCGCGCAAGCGCTTCCTCGGCACGGTGACGGGGCGGGAGGCCGAGGGGCGGGATGTGGCGACGGCTGCGACCAACGCGCTGCTCAGGCTTCAAGGAGCTGCGGTTTTCCGCGTGCACAATGTCGCAATCAACAGGGACGCGCTCGATATCGCCGATGCTATGCTCAATGCGCGCCAGGAATTCGAGAGGAAGCGGCCGACATGACTACCTACACGATCACGCTGCAGAACTGCGCCTTCTTTGCGCGCCACGGCGTGCATGACGAGGAGGAATTCCTCGGGCAGCGCTTCTTCGTCGATGCCGAGCTCGATGTCGTCGCCGGCGAGGCGCTGGAAAGCGATTCGATCAACGACACCGTCAATTACGGCATCGCCTTCACCGTGATCGAGCAGATCGTCACCGGCAAGCGGCGCTACCTGATCGAGTCCCTGGCGCTTGATATCGCCAAGGGGCTCTGCGAGACATTCCCGCAGATCCGGCGGGCGAAGATCACGGTGCGCAAACCGAACGCGCCGGTGCCCGGCGTGCTCGATTTCGTTCAGGTGAGCGTTGAACACTTTGCCTGAGGCCGCACTGCAATCCGCCACACTCGGCCTCGGCGGCAATATCGGCGACCCCGTGAAGGCGATGGCTGCGGCACTGCAGAAGCTGGACGGACGGGACGACTGCCGAGTTAGCGCGGTTTCGCGGCTCTATCGCACACCGCCCTGGGGCAAGACCGACCAATCGTTCTTCTTCAATGCCTGCGCTGCCGTCGAGACTAGGCTGGAGCCCGAGGCTTTGCTCGATGTCTGTCTGTCGATCGAACGGGAGATGAAACGCGAGCGCATCGAGCGCTGGGGTCCGCGCACGCTCGATATCGACGTGCTGACCTATGGCGACGTGATCCAGGACGCACCGCGGCTGGAACTGCCGCATCCGCGCATGACCGATCGCGGTTTCGTGCTGATGCCGCTTGCCGATATCGTGCCGGGTCTTCTGGTCAGGGGCAGGGCGGTCAGCGACTGGCTGTCGAATGCCGAGGTGACCGGCATCGAGATCGCCGACGACAGCCACGACTGGTGGCTGATCGCCTGAAGCACGGAACCTAAAACGGAAAACGGCGGGAAACCCGCCGCTTCAGGAAAATCCGCTTTGCGACTTGTCTACTGGATGGAACCGACGGCCATCTCGTCGACCTGGCGGGTTAGCGTCAGGCCGATCACCGGGATCATCTGGCTTTCGACCTTGACCGAAACGGTGACGTTCATCGTCTTGTCGTCGCGCACGCGGGCGATCATCGCACCATTCAGCTTGGCACGGTTGATGCCGACGACGACGGTATCCTCGCTGACGGCGCCGGAGACGACGTCAAGGCCCTTGCCGGCGGCGCCGTCGAGGAACTTGCCCTTGTAGCTCGAGCCCGACTGCGAGATCACGGCGGTCATCGGCTGCTTGAAGACGCCGACGCGGCAGGTGCCGTCGAGCTTGATGCCGGCGCTGCTGTCGCCGGTGGGCTCACCGATCAGGTTGCAGGTGAATTTCGTGCCCTTGTATTTGCCGGCGACGATTTCGCCGGGCCCCTTCCAGGAGCCGGCGACGGAATCGAAGAAGGCCTTGTCACGGGTTGCAGCGGTGGCTGCCGGTGCGACATCTGCGACGGGAGACAATGCCGCGGCGGCCAAGCCGCATACGATGAGAAACTTGCGCGAATACATGGATTTTCCTTGGCAAACACCACTCACGAACTGGCTGCAAGTTTTGCCGAAGAATGGTTAATCCTTCCTTTCGATTGTGCCGAAATGCAAGGCAACACAGAGCTTTCGCGCGGCATCGATTTTAGAAAATCGTAACTAAAGCATTGAATCTGCTGTAATTCCTTCGGCATTACGCAAGGGGAGGCGAAAACTGCGGATTCGCTGCTTCGTTCAAGGATTGTTGCCGCGCGGCGACATGGAGGGGGTGAGATCGCCGATGAAATCACCGATTCCCGGCCGCTTCAGGGCGTGGAAGGCAAGCGGGCGGCAGAGATCCATCGCCGCGATTCCAATGCGGGCGGTCATCAGGCCGTTGATGACACCTTCGCCCAGACGGGCCGAGAGTTTCGAGGCCAGCCCGTGGCCGAGTACCTGCTGGACCAGGCTGTCGCCAACAGCGATCGAGCCCGTGACGGCCAGATGCGCCAGCACGTCCCGCAACAGACGGAACATGCCGAGCGTGCCGGGGCGGCCGCCGTAAAGCTCGGCCATGGCACGGATGAGGCGCACTGCCTCATAGAGCACATAGAGCAGGTCGACGACGGCGCGTGGGCTGACGGCGGTGACGATCGAGACGCGCTTCGAGGCGTTGACGATGAGCGCCCGGGCCTTGCGGTCGAGCGGAGCGAGCAGTTCCCGTTCGGCGAGCGCGATCAGATGCGGGGGATCAATGACCTCGCCTTCGGTCGCCTTCAGCGTCGCGCGACCCTTCGATGTCTCAGGATTTGCCGACAGCAGCGTGGTCAGCTGGGCGACGACGGCGCGCGCCTTGCCCGGCCGAGTCTCGAGTATCGCCGCCTCGGCTTCGGCCTTGATCTTCTGGACGGCGGCAAGGCGCATCATGCCGACGGTTTCGCGGATGAAGAGGGCGAGCACGGCGAGAATGCCGACCGCCAGCACGGCAAGGGCCGCATAGCCCAGCCAGTCGGCGCGGGTGAAAAGATCGCGGATCAGGCTATCGGTCCAGAGGCCAATGGCCAGAGATAGCAGGATGCCGAAGGCGCCGGCGGCGATCTTGCCGAAGGAGGTCCGCCGCTTGCGCGGCGCTGCAACGGGGACCGCGCTCAGATCCTTGTCGGGATTGAAAGGATCGTCCTCATCAGGCGTCACGACGATATGCTCGGAGAAGCTTTCCGGCTTGCGCCGCTCACCTCCTTGCCGGCCGTTCTCTCGCCGCTCGGTGGCTTCGTCCTCATAAATGAAGGCGGCGGGCGCGCGGCGCGGCGGATCGGACGGGGGCTTGCTCACGCGAGACGGTCTCCGAACAGGAACTGCATGGCGCGGTCGAGGCGGATATGCGGTACTGACAGCTTGATGCCGCCGCCGGTTTCTTCGAGATGCGGCGGGCGGAACCTGACGACATTGACATCGGGCAGCTGCAGGCCGGTCTCGCCCGAGGCGATGCGGTCGAACAGGCTTTCCGGATCCTCCGGCAGGTCGCCGGGGAAAACCGCGGTCTTTCTCTCACCGTCGAAACGCTCGCCGGCGATGGTTTCGCCCTCCATCGGCGTGCCGACGATGACCGGCAATTCATGGCCGTCACGTTTGACCGTCGCTTCACGGGTGGCGCGCACGGACGCAAGCGCCATGACGTCGATGCCGGCGCCGGCCATGCCGATGCGGTCGATGGCGCGATCCACCAGGCGCCGGGTCAGAGCATCGAGCCGGTCGTGGCTTTCATGGTGAAGATGATCGGCCTTGGTGGCGGCGACCAGCACGCGGTCGATGCGGCGCCCGAGCAGGGAGGAGAGCAGCGAATTGGTGCCGGGGCGGAAACAGGCGAGCACGTCGGTCAGCGCGCGTTCCAGATCCTGCACGGCTTCAGGGCCGCGGTTCATCGCCTGCAGCGCATCGACCAGGACGATCTGGCGGTCGAGCCGGGCGAAATGCTCGCGGAAGAAAGGTTTGACGACGACCGATTTGTAGGCCTCGTAGCGCCGCTCCATCATCGTCCAGAGCGAGCCGCGGCCAGGACGCCCGTCCGGCGGCAGAGCCAGCGGCGCGAAGGTCAATGCCGGCGAGCCGTCGAGATCGCCGGGCAGGAGCAGGCGGCCAGGCGGCAGGGTGGAAAGCGAGCGTTCGTCGGCTTTGCAGGCTTTGAGATAGTCGGCAAAGGCGGTGGCGAGGTCGCGGGCGACCATCTCGTCGGCGCCGGCATGGATATCGGCGGCGCGCGTCAGCGCCAGCCATTGGCGCGACAGCTCGGAGCGGACGCCGGTTTCGGCAAGCGCGATCGTTTCCTCGCTGAACGTGCGATAATCCTTGCCGAGCAGCGGCAGGTCGAGCAGCCATTCGCCGGGATAATCGACGATATCGATCGACAAGCGGCCAGGCGAAAACAACCGGTTCCAGCCGCTGGCGCTCTGATAATCCAGCGTGATGCGCAGTTCTGATATGGCGCGGGTCGAATCCGGCCAGATACGGTCCTTCACCAGAGCGCGGATATGGTCCTCGTACTGGAAGCGCGGCACGGCATCATCCGGCTGCGGCTCCAGCCGCACCGCCGAGACGCGGCCGGATTGCACAGGCTCGAACAGCGGCAGGCGGCCGCCATGCAGCAGATTGTGAACCAGCGAGGAGATGAAGACCGTCTTGCCGGAGCGGGAGAGGCCGGTGACACCGAGCCGCACGGTCGGATTGACGAGGCCGCTCGCCCGGTCGGCGAGATTGTCGAAGGCGATGCGGGCGTCATCGGCAAAGGATGTCAGTCGTGGCGGCAAGGCGCAATTCCGGTTGGTGACTGACGGCAATATAGGAAGGGCGCGCCGCCCGCAAAAGAAGCGACGTTAGAGCATTTCCGTTTTTCTTCGAATCACGGAAATGCTCTATTTCCTTGTTTTCACGCAATTCCCGGCAAAAGCGCTTTGCCTGGCAAACCGCGGCACACTTTTGCTGGAATTGCTTTAGTCTTCAGACGACCACGAAATCGGTGAGGCGCCAGACGGCGGCGGAAGCGTCGTAATCGACAACGGCAAGGCCTGCCGTCGGGAAGCCGCCGGGAAGGGCGCTTACCATCGCCTCATGACCGATCAGCGCCTCCAGCGCCTGCTCCATGGTCGGATTGTGGCCGACCAGCATGACGGCCGCCTCATCCTGCGCATCGATGATCTCAAGATAGGTATCGACCGTGGCGTTGTAGAGTGCGTCGACATAACGAACCTCGAGCGTGAGGCCTATCGCCCGGTAGATCGCATCGGCGGTATCGCGGCAGCGCAGTGCAGTTGAACTGATCAGAAGATCGGGACGGTAGCCCTTGTCGGCGGCCTTATCGGCGATGATTTCGGCATCGCCAAAGCCCTTTTCGTTGAGCGGCCGGTCGAAATCGCGCTGTCCGGGTTCGGCCCAGGCGGCCTCGGCGTGGCGCAGGAGATAGATGCGGTTGGGCGGAGGCAGCGGTACGGTCATGGGCAAATCCAGGATCGGGCGGGTCTTTTCAGTAGCGGTTGCGATTGGTCGCCGTCAATCGCCAGCCAGGCCGCAACTGCCTAAAACGTGGCTGACAACACGGCGTTTTGAAGGCGAAGCAAAAAACGGCGGCCGGAATAACCATGACAAAATAGATCGTTAGCCGAAAATTGTAACAGATTTAAAAATCTGTTTACCTGTCGTATTTGGCTTGAATCGCGACTAGCGCTTGGGATATACACCCGGCCAGATGAGATGTTCTTCAGGAGAATCGCGTTGAGTGAGAAGATCGATCTTAGCAATTACGTTCCCTCGGAAGAGGAAGAGTTCATGAACGTAAACCAGCGCGCCTATTTCAGGGCCAAGCTGGTTGCATGGAGAAATGATATCCTTAGAGAAGCGCGTGAGACACTCGACCATCTGGCCGAGGAAAGCGCAAACCATCCCGACCTCGCCGACCGGGCGTCGTCGGAAACAGATCGGGCGATCGAACTTCGCGCCCGTGATCGGCAGAGAAAGCTGATTTCGAAGATCGACGCGGCAATGCAGCGCATCGACGACGGCACCTACGGCTATTGCGAGGAAACCGGCGAACCGATCGGCCTCAAGCGTCTCGACGCCCGCCCGATCGCGACATTGTCGATCGAAGCGCAGGAGCGTCACGAACGCCGCGAAAAGGTCTATCGCGACGAATGAGAGTTTTCATGCAGGCATGAGAGCAGAACAGGCGCCGCGATCCGATCGCGGCGCCTTTTACAATTACGGTGAGCTTCCGGTCGCCACAGACCTCCACCATTGCTCCCGGCCGGTCTCGGCGGCGAGGTCGACTGCAACCCTGGTGCCGTTCTTGATCCGCCGCCGCAAAATGTCGGCTCGATTCGAATCCGTCCGCAGCATGCCACCATCGTGAAGAGCCTGTAGCCGAGTGCGTGAAACTTGCAACTCGGACGCCAGCAGGCGGTCGAGGCGCGTGCTTGATGGAAAGGGGACCATCAGTTCGATTTCCAGTCTCGTCCAATTGGCAATGTCCTGCTGCATCTCTTTTGCGATTTCAAATTCGGCAAACTCGTCGACACGCTGCGACTTGCGCCTGAGAGCCTCGAGGTTGAACGCTTCTGCCCGGATCCAATCCGGATCGTTGGACTGCAACGCCTCGAGGACTGCCGGATCGACGTCGCGAACATTCCGACGCTCGAAGATCGGACGGTTCCACGTCTTTTCGCAGGTCGAGCATTTGTAGATAAGCCAGGCATCGAGCTTGCGGCCATTGGCGTTGAGCCGGATCTTGTCGCTGCATTGGAAAGCTCTGGGGCCCCCGCAGCCGCTGCATACAATCCAGGGCTGGGGCGCTGTTTTCGGCAGAATGGTCCATCGGACCCGAAGGGTATTGCACATATCGTGTTGGTCTTCCGTTCGGAAGTCCACCAGGATGGTGCGTGAGAAAGCCCTTGCGGGCGCGGTGTGGCGATGTTCTGGGCGGCGGAAGAGCTGAGACAGCGGAGCTGCACATGGCACATGTCAACAATGCCAAACCGGTCTCTCGCCACCACCCGATGAACATGTTCATACGCCGTCAGCGTGTCGCTGTCCGGCAGTACGGGTGAAACTGGAGTGAGACCGGTATTTACTTAGGCAAAGTATGACCTCGATGCGCCAACGCTCTTCAACCGGAGCGATAACAAATTATCAGCACAAGATGGAGTCCCTTGGCGCATCGGGAACTGAAAGTCGCCGCATTGCGGCTTTTATGCAACTTGGTGATGAAGGAAGGCCGGACGTGCGTTCCGCTCACTTGTCGCGCCCGGTCACTTGTCGCGTCCAGTCACTTGTCGCGGTTGACGCTCATCTCGCCGAAGATGCGGGCGACTTCCTTTTGCAGATCGGTATCGGCGCCGGTGATCGGGGCCATTTCCGGATCGCGGCGCGGCAGGTTTCCGGGTTGCGGCGCTCCGGGCCGGGGCGCCTGGTTTGCCGGCGCCGGCACGATGCGTTCGGCCGTCAGATTGTTCGACATTTCCTGTTCCAGCACCCGCTGGAAATCAAGACGGCTCGCTGCTGCCGACTGCGCAGCCGAATCGTCTTCGGCGCTACCTGGTGCGGCGCGTGCGGCCGCCGGCATGTCCTTGACAGGCGGGGCGGAGACCTCGGTTCGATGCGCTGCTGCGGCAGCACGCGCTGGCGGGCGGCATCGAGGATCTCGGCGGCACTTGAGGCATCGTGGAACGGTGCGGACTGCGCGGCCGGGGGAGCGGCGGGACGCTCCAGCGGACGCGGCTGGGGCGGGACGGCACGCAGAGGATTGTCGCGTTCGGCCGACAGCGGAGCTGTCACCGGCTCTGCTGGAAGAGGGCTCGTGACCACTGGCGGTGCAACGGCCGGCGGGGCCGGCGGTTGGGCCGACGGTTCTGGGCGCGGGCGCGGCTCTGGCGAAACCGGCGCAGAGAAAGTGGGCTCGGCGACCGGCTCGACACGGGCTGCGACCGGCGGGCGCGGTGGCGAGACCGGCGGTGTTTCCGGCCGCGCGACGGATATCGGACGCTGCTCGACAGGCTGCGGGCGGTTGGCGCTGTCCGGCTGCTCGGCCGCCGCGGGCAGGATGCGGCTTTCGATGACGATATCGCTCGGGCCGCCGATCATGATCAAGTGCTCGACATCGTCGCGGCGCACCAGCACCAGCCGGCGACGGGCATCGACGGCTGCGGCATCCAGCACTTGCAGGCGAGGCTGGCGGTTGCGGCCGCCGCGCACGAAGGGCGAGGGCGCCCGGCTGCGGATCACCCAGAGCACGAGGATGAGCAGGAGAAGCGCCAGGCCGACGCCACCGGCCGCAAGCAGGAAATGGCTGCCATAAGCTCCGACAACATCATCCAACATAGTCACTCACTCCATTTCGCATTCGGCACATATTGACGACTTTTCCGTTCCTTAGGCAAGGGCCGCCGGTGCTGTCCAGTCACGGGAGAACGCGATTTCGTGTTCCGCTGCTTGGCAGCCGGCGACCTTGCGCACGGGTGGCAGCGTTGGCTTCTGGGGCAGATGGCGCTGTTGCCTGTGAATTCAAGCAGTCTTGCCGGCTAGCGGTGTTTTTGCCGACGCGGCAAATTGCTAAGAAGGAAAGAGTGCCTGATTCCTGCTTCGTGTTCGTGCTACGAAGCGGGAGGGCTTATGTGAGGAATACATGACGAAATCGCGTCAGGCCGACGACTATAACGCACCGCTTGTGGATCGTGGGGGGCGTTCTGGCACGGTCTTGCGCATTCTTCTGCTGGCGCTCGTGCTGATCGCGGCGGCCGGCGCCTTCGTCTTCTTCAAAAAGTCGCTCGACAATGAGGTGGTGCTTGGCGGTCTCGGCGTGCTCGCCATGGTCGGCATCTTCTTCCTGGTGTCTTCGGTCATCGGCTTCATCGAGGTGATGCCGCAGCACCAGTCCGACAGCCTGGCGCGCGCCTTCCTCAACAGTCATCCCGACGGTACGCTGATCACCGACGAAAAAGGCCGGATCATCTATGCCAATGCCGCTTATGGCGCGCTGACCGGCGCGCGCAAAGCGACCGAGGTGCAGACGCTGGAAACGCTGCTGTCGCGCCATCGCGAATCCAACGAGGCGCTCTACAGGCTGGTTAACGGCCTGCGCGAAGGCAAGGAAGGCCGGGAGGAATTTCGCCTGCTGCGCGCCGTCGGGCCTGGCAGCAACAGCTCCGGCGCGCATTGGTACCGGCTGAAGGCGCGGCTGCTGCAGCCGGAGGAAAACGGCGGCAAGCCGCTGCAGATCTGGCAGATCACCGACATCACCACGGAGCGCGACGACCAGGAGCGCTTCTTCAAGGAATTGCAGAACGCGATCGACTATCTCGACCATGCGCCGGCCGGCTTCTTTTCCGCCGGCAGGAAGGGCGAGATCTTCTACCTGAATGCGACGCTTGCCGAATGGCTGGGCCTCGACCTCACCAAGTTTGTGCCGGGCTCGATGACGATCGGCGACGTCGTGGCGGGCGAGGGACTGGCGCTGATCCAGTCGGTGCAGGCCGAACCGGGCCTGAAGAAGACCGTGACGCTCGATCTCGACCTGCGCAAGAGCAACGGCCAGAGCCTGCCGGTGCAGATCATCCACAGCGTTACGTCGATGCGCGACGGCGCACCCGGCGAAAGCCGGACGATCGTGCTGGCGCGTGAAAAGAGCGATGCCGGCGGCCAGTCCGCTTCGGCCGCCGCCATGCGCTTCACCCGCTTCTTCAACAATACGCCGATGGCGATCGCCTCGGTCGACGGCAACGGGCGCATCCTGCGGACCAACGCGCCGTTCCTGAAGATGTTCTCCGGCGTCGTCTCGCGCGACGACCTCGAAAAGGCGCCGCATCTCGAAACCATCGTGCAGGAGAGCGACCGGCCACAGCTGGCCGCGGCGCTGGCGGCGGCCAAAGACCGCCAGGGCGACATCGCGCCCCTCGACACCCGCACACCGACCGACGAGGCGCGCTATTTCCGCTTCTATGTCAATGCCGTCATCGACCAGAGCGACGAGGCGCCAGAGGAGGCGGCGATCGTCTATGCCGTCGAGGTGACAGAGCAGAAGGCGCTGGAAGCGCAGATGGCGCAGACGCAGAAGATGAATGCCGTGGGAACGCTCGCCGGCGGCATCGCGCATGATTTCAACAACGTGCTGACGGCGATCCTGCTTTCCTCCGACCATCTGCTGCTGCAGGCGCGGCCGGCCGATGCCAGCTTCGCCGACCTGATAGAGATCAAGCGCAACGCCAACCGCGCCGCCGTGCTGGTGCGCCAGCTGCTCGCCTTCTCGCGCAAGCAGACGATGCGGCCCTCGGTGCTGAACCTCACCGATGTCGTCGGCGACCTGCGCATGCTGGTCGATCGGCTGCTTTCCGGCACCAATGTCAAGCTCGACGTGCAATATGGCCGCGACCTCTGGCCTGTGAAAACAGACCTTTCGCAGTTCGAGCAGGTGCTGATCAATCTCTGCGTCAATGCGCGCGACGCGATGCCCGAGGGTGGCACGCTGACATTGCGCACCCGCAATCTGACCGCTGCCGAGGTCTCTGCCTTCAATTACTCCTACATGCCGGCCGAGGACATGGTGCTGGTCGAAGTCGCCGATAACGGCACCGGTATCGCACCGGAGATCATGGACAAGATCTTCGAGCCGTTCTTCACTACCAAGGATGTCGGCAAGGGCACCGGTCTTGGCCTCGCCATGGTCTACGGCATCGTCAAACAGTCGGGCGGCTACATCCAGCCGGAATCCGAAGTCGGCAAGGGCACGACCTTCCGCGTCTTCCTGCCGCGCCACATTCCGGAGCCGGCGGTGGCCGCCGAAGCAGGTTCGATCGACGGCGCCATCGCCGGGGCCGAAGTGGTGCCGCTGCCGGTATCGCCGCAGCAGCCGGAGGACCTGACGGGATCGGCCGTCATCCTTCTCGTCGAGGACGAGGAGGCGGTGCGCCGCGGCGGCAAGCGCATGCTGGAAACGCGCGGCTACACCGTGCACGAGGCGGGCTCGGGCGTCGAGGCGCTGGCCATCTTGGAAGAACTCGACGGCAAGGTCGATATCGTCGTTTCCGACGTCGTGATGCCCGAAATGGACGGGCCGACGCTGTTGCGCGAGCTGCGCAAGACCTATCCCGACATGAAGTTCATCTTCGTCTCGGGTTATGCCGAAGATGCCTTTGCCCGCAACCTGCCGCCGGAGGCGAAGTTCGGCTTCCTGCCGAAGCCTTTCTCGCTGAAGCAGCTTGCTGTTGTGGTGAAGGAGACGTTGGACGGGTGAGGAGGTTTGACGGAGAGGTCGTGCCGTGTTGGCCCCCCTCTGCCCTGCCGGGCATCTCCCCCACAGGTGGGGAGATCACAAGGGGCGAACGCTTCCCATCACATCAACGCTTCACCGAGTTGAAAGGGACATTTGTTCAGAAAGCCGGTGGCTCCAGCCAATCTCCCCACCTGTGGGGGAGATGGCCGGCAGGCCAGAGGGGGCTTGCTCGGCATAACCGGCAGCCCGTAGCTCTCATTCACCCAGCGCCACCGCAATCTCAGCAGCAAGCCGCGCGTTGTTTTCGACGAGCGCGATGTTGGTCTTCAGGCTCTGGCCGTCCGTCAGGTCGAAGATGGTCGACAGAAGATAGGGTGTGACCGCCTTGCCGGTGACTTCGTCGCGTTCGGCGCTGTCGAGCGCCCGCTCGATATAGATTTCCATCTCTTCGCGCGCGATCTCGTCGGCCTCGGGCACGGGGTTGGCGACGAGCATGCCGCCGTCGATGCCGAGTTGTTCGCGCACCGTCTGGAAGTTGGCGATGGCGGCCGGGCTGTTCAGCGACAGCGGGCTGTGGATGCCCGAGGAGCGCGACCAGAAGGCGGGGAAATCCTCGCTCTCATAGGTGACGACAGGCACGCCGCGAGTTTCCAGCACTTCCAGCGTCTTCGGAATGTCGAGGATCGCCTTGGCGCCGGCGCAGACGACGATGACGCCGGTGCGAGCGAGTTCCTCGAGATCGGCTGATATATCGAAGCTTTCTTCGGCACCGCGATGCACGCCGCCGATGCCGCCTGTGGCAAAGACACGGATGCCGGCGCGCGCCGCCGCGATCATCGTGGCCGCGACCGTGGTGGCGCCGGTGCGGCGCTCGGCGATGGCGAAGGCGAGATCGGCGCGCGACACCTTCATCACTTCGGTCGCCTTGGCGAGTTGCTCCAGTTCCGCGGCTTCAAGACCAATATGCAGCGTGCCGTGAATGACGGCGATCGTTGCCGGCACTGCACCCTGTTCGCGGATGATCGCCTCGACGCTGCGGGCCATCTCGATATTGCCGGGATAGGGCATGCCGTGGGTGATAATGGTCGATTCCAGCGCCACCAGCGGTGCGCCGCGCTGCTTGGCGCTGGCGACTTCCTTCGAATAGGCGATCGGCAGAAGAGGGGAGATGGGCTTGGTCATGGTCTTGTCCTGTGATCGACAGAGCATGATGCCGAAGTGACGACATCATGCTCAACTATTTAATCAGCCGCTTCAATGCAGAATTCTGACCTGGGGAACAAGGGCAAGCGCCTCATTCAGCAGATCGGGCGTCAGATTTTCGTTGACGGCGTGCCGCGACTGCACGGTCAGTATGGCGGCCGCAGTGCCGTGGCGGACGGCCTCTTCGAGCGAAAGGCCTGATATCAATGCGGCGAGTGTGCCGGCCGCAAGAGAATCGCCGGCACCCGTAACATCGGCGACGGTGTCGGCGATCGGTGGCTGCAGCGTCATGGCGCGGCCCTCGCAAAGCGCGACGAGCTCGCGCCGGCCGCGGGTGACGACGGCATTCCTGATGCCAATTTCATTCAGCAACGGCGGCCAGCCCGCAGCCTCTTCCGGCCGCTCGCCGGTAAGAGCGGCAGCTTCAGCCTCATTCAGGAACAGGTAGTCGATATCCCCGATGCAGGGTTTCAGCCTGACGACCTTGGCCGGCGAGATGGCGATTGCCGCAACAGGCTTGGCGAGGGAATGCGCCTTTGCGACGATCGCCGCGATCGTCTCTTCCGGCAGGTTGGCATCGAAGAGGATGAAATCGTGGGCGGCGAAGGCCTCCCGCACCCAGCGGATGGACAGACGCCGCGGCACGAAGAAGCGGTAGAGATCCATGTCGGCAAGGGCGATCACCAGATTGCCGTCCTTCTCGATGATCGCCGTGTAGCTCGGCGTCTTGCGATCGAGGAAGACGAAGGGCCGGTCGTCGATGCCGGCGAAATCGGCAGCTTCTCCGACCGTCTCGCCCATCGGATCGCCGCCACGCGGCGAGATCATCGTCACCTGAAAACCGAGCCTTGCCAGGTTGCGCGCCGCATTGAAGCCACCGCCGCCCGGCTCCTCGAACCATGTGCCGGGATTGCTGGCGCCAGGCGCCGTCTCGCCCGAGATGCGGCCACGCCGGTCGATATGCGCACCGCCGAGAACAAGAATCTTTTTCTTCATCCGATCCGCTCTCCCGATGCCCGAAGGACGAATCGATACGGTGCGCCCTGACGCGGCGGAGTCGGCACTTTTGGCCTAAGCCGTTGCTTTTCATTGATAAAACAAATGCAGAACACGTGTCGTTTTACCTTTTTCTTTCAACTGTTTGATCGCCTATTGCGAGAATGGAACAAATAGGGTACAAACTCGACATTGCTTGAGCGGCTTCAATAACCTAAAGGTGGATCGGATGTCTCAGAATTCATTGCGGCTGGTAGAGGACAAATCGGTGGACAAAAGCAAGGCGCTTGAAGCGGCACTCTCACAGATAGAGCGGTCGTTCGGCAAGGGCTCGATCATGAAACTCGGCTCCAACGAGAATGTTGTCGAGATCGAGACGATCTCGACCGGCTCGCTTGGTCTCGATATTGCACTCGGCGTTGGTGGCCTGCCGAGGGGCCGCATCATCGAGATCTACGGGCCGGAAAGCTCCGGTAAGACCACGCTTGCATTGCAGACGATTGCCGAAGCGCAGAAGAAGGGCGGCATCTGCGCCTTCGTCGATGCCGAACATGCGCTCGATCCCGTCTATGCCCGCAAGCTTGGCGTCGACCTGCAGAACCTTCTGATCTCGCAGCCCGATACCGGCGAGCAGGCGCTTGAAATCACCGATACGCTGGTGCGCTCCGGCGCCGTCGACGTTCTCGTCGTCGACTCGGTCGCTGCCCTGACGCCGCGTGCCGAAATCGAAGGCGAGATGGGCGATAGCCTTCCCGGTCTTCAGGCGCGCCTGATGAGCCAGGCGCTGCGCAAGCTCACCGCTTCGATCTCGAAGTCGAACACCATGGTTATCTTCATCAACCAGATCCGCATGAAGATCGGCGTTATGTTCGGTTCGCCGGAAACGACGACGGGCGGCAATGCGCTGAAGTTCTATGCTTCCGTGCGCCTAGACATCCGCCGCATCGGCGCGGTCAAGGAGCGCGAAGAGGTGATCGGCAACCAGACCCGCGTCAAGGTCGTCAAGAACAAGATGGCGCCGCCCTTCAAGCAGGTCGAGTTCGACATCATGTATGGCGAGGGTGTTTCCAAGACCGGCGAACTGGTCGATCTCGGCGTCAAGGCCGGCATCGTCGAAAAGTCGGGCGCCTGGTTCTCCTATAACAGCCAGCGCCTCGGCCAGGGCCGTGAAAACGCCAAGACCTTCCTGCGCGACAATCCGGATCTCGCCCGCGAGATCGAACTGTCGCTGCGCCAGAATGCCGGCCTGATCGCCGACCGCTTCCTGCAGAACGGCGGACCGGACCCCGATGACGGCGATGGCGATGCCACTGCGGAAATGTAATTTTCGCGCCTAAACTCATCGGACAGTTCCAACCGGCCGCATTCCTGATGAGAATGCGGCCGGTTTTGTTTGTCTGCTGGACAGCGGCGGGGGTGAACGTTAAAAGCCGATGAATTTAAATTACCTGCCTCCGGCAGCATTGAAGGGCATAGCATGAGCGGTGTGAACGATATCCGGTCGACCTTCCTCGACTATTTCAAGAAGAACGGCCATGAGATCGTTCCGTCGAGCCCGCTCGTGCCGCGCAACGACCCGACGCTGATGTTCACCAATGCCGGCATGGTGCAGTTCAAGAACGTCTTCACCGGCCTCGAAAAGCGTCCCTATTCGACGGCGACGTCTTCGCAGAAATGCGTGCGAGCCGGCGGCAAGCACAACGACCTCGACAATGTCGGTTATACTGCACGCCACCTGACCTTCTTCGAGATGCTCGGCAACTTCTCCTTCGGCGACTATTTCAAGGAGAATGCGATCGAGCTTGCCTGGAAGCTCGTCACCGAAGGCTTCGACCTTCCGAAGAACCGCCTGCTGGTGACCGTCTATTCCGAGGACGAAGAAGCTGCGACGCTGTGGAAGAAGATCGCCGGCTTTTCCGACGACAAGATCATCCGCATCCCGACCTCAGACAATTTCTGGCAGATGGGCGATACCGGCCCCTGCGGCCCGTGCTCGGAAATCTTCATCGACCAGGGTGAGAATGTCTGGGGCGGCCCTCCGGGCTCGCCGGAGGAAGATGGCGACCGGTTCCTGGAATTCTGGAACCTCGTCTTCATGCAGTTCGAGCAGACTGCACCCGGCGAGCGCTCGCCGCTGCCGCGTCCGTCGATCGATACCGGCATGGGCCTGGAGCGCATGGCCGCCGTTCTGCAGGGCGTTCAGAGCGTATTCGACACCGATCTCTTCCGCACGCTGATCGGCACCATCGAGGACACGATGGGCGTCAAGGCGGAAGGCAGCGCCAGCCACCGCGTCATCGCCGACCATCTGCGCTCCTCGGCCTTCCTGATCGCTGACGGCGTGCTTCCGTCGAATGAGGGCCGCGGTTATGTGCTGCGCCGCATCATGCGCCGCGCCATGCGCCATGCACAGCTGCTCGGCGCCAAGGAACCGCTGGTCTACAAGTTGCTGCCGACGCTGGTGCAGCAGATGGGCCGCGCCTATCCGGAACTGGTGCGCGCCGAGGCGCTGATCTCGGAAACGCTGAAGCTGGAGGAAAACCGCTTCCGCAAGACGTTGGAACGAGGCCTGTCGCTTCTGTCGGACGCGACGACGGATCTTTCCAAGGGCGATATGCTGGATGGTGAGACCGCCTTCAAGCTCTACGACACCTACGGCTTCCCGCTCGATCTGACGCAGGATGCACTGCGTGCCCGTGAGATCGGTGTCGACATCTCCGGCTTCACCGATGCGATGCAGCGCCAGAAGGCCGAAGCCCGCTCGCACTGGGCGGGTTCCGGCGAGAAGGCAACGGAAACCGTCTGGTTCGAGCTTCGGGAAAAACACGGCGCCACCGAATTCCTCGGATACGATACCGAGACGGCCGAGGGTGTCGTGCAGGCAATCGTCAAGGACGGCGCTGTCGCTGCCGAGGCGTCGGCCGGCGACAAGGTGCAGATCGTCGTCAGCCAGACGCCGTTCTACGGCGAATCCGGCGGCCAGATGGGCGATACCGGCGTGATCTCGTCCGACCACGGCAAGATCGAGATTTCAGATACGCAGAAGAGGGGCGAAGGTCTGTTCGTGCATCAGGGTACCGTCGTCGACGGCGTGTTCAAGGATGGCGATGCGGTCGTGCTGACCGTCGATCATGCCCGCCGGTCGCGCCTGCGCGCCAACCATTCTGCGACCCACCTGCTGCATGAGGCGCTGCGCGAAGTGCTCGGCACCCATGTCGCCCAGAAAGGTTCGCTGGTGGCGCCCGAGCGCCTGCGTTTCGACGTTTCGCATCCGAAGCCGATGTCGGCCGAGGAGCTGAAGGTTGTCGAGGATATGGCGAACGAGATCGTGCTGCAGAATTCGCCGGTTACCACCAGGCTGATGAGCGTCGACGATGCGATCGCCGAAGGCGCGATGGCGCTGTTCGGCGAGAAATACGGCGATGAAGTCCGCGTCGTGGCGATGGGCGAGGGCGTGCGCGGTGCCAAGGCCGGCAAGCCTTATTCGATCGAACTCTGCGGCGGCACGCATGTCGGAGCCACTGGCCAGATCGGCCTGATCCGCGTTCTCGGTGAAAGCGCCGTCGGCGCAGGGGTTCGCCGTATCGAGGCCGTCACCGGTGAATCGGCGCGCGAATATCTCGCCGAACAGGACGAACGCGTAAAGACGCTTGCCGCCTCGCTGAAGGTGCAGCCGGCCGAAGTGCTGTCGCGTGTCGAAGCGCTGATGGACGAGCGCCGCAAGCTCGAAAAGGAACTGGCTGACGCCAAGCGCAAACTCGCCATGGGTGGCGGGCAGGGCAGCTCGGTCGATGCCGTGCGCGAAGTCGCCGGCGTCAAGTTCCTCGGCAAGGCGATTTCGGGCGTCGATCCCAAGGATTTGAAGGGGCTTGCCGATGACGGTAAGACCAGCATCGGGTCGGGCGTCGTTGCCCTCGTCGGCGTGTCCGACGACGGCAAGGCAAGTGCTGTGGTGGCGGTGACACCGGATCTCGTGCAGCGCTATAGCGCCGTCGATCTCGTCCGCATCGCATCTGCCGCCCTTGGCGGCAAGGGCGGCGGCGGCCGCCCCGATATGGCGCAGGCTGGCGGCCCCGACGGATCGAAGGCCGATGAAGCGATCGAGGCGGTTGCCGTAGCACTTGCCGGCTGAACTGCCGCCTGACAACAGTTTGAAATTCAAACCGGCTGCGAGATCATGGATTTCGCAGCCGGTTTTGTTTTCAGCGGCCGTGGTCCCTCGATGTTCAGTTTCGCGGCTGCAACGCCAGGCGGCAGGCGAGCCCGGTGAAGACCGTTGCCAGGATATATTGCGGCAACTTCGGGAAACGGCTCGCCGATTGGAGTTTCGAACGGATCGTGCTTCCGAGGAAGATCACGGCGCCATTCACGGCGAGTCCAATGCCGTTCAGGACGCTTGCTAGTATCAGCATCTGCATCGTCAGCGATCCGGCTGATGCATTCACGAATTGCGGAAAGAGCGCCATGACGAAGAGCGCCATCTTCGGATTGAGCAGATTGGTGGCGAGGCCCGCAAAGAAGATACGCCGGCCCGACAGCCGCTTGAGCGTCGATGCCGGCTGAAAAGCGGCGCCTTCCGAGCGGACCGTCTTGTAGGCGAGATAGAGAAGATAGCAACAGCCGGCCCAGCGTACTGTTTCATAGGCGGCAGGCACGGTCATGAAGAGCTGTGACAGCCCAAAGGCTGCGGCAAGGGCGTGGCAATAGGTCCCGAGCGCGATGCCGGCATAGGTCAGGAAACCGGCAGCGCGTCCCTGGCTGATGCTGCGGGAGGCGATCAGCAGCATGTCGGGGCCGGGCGTGGCCGTCAGCACCAGCGCTGCGGCGGCAAAGAGCATTAATGTTGAAAAATCCGGCATCTATCATTCCTTTTGGGTTCGAGCCGGAATTCCGGTCTACGCAGGATTCGCCGAAGGTTCAAGTCCGCAGGATTTGTCAAATCGGGTTATGGTTCTCTCAAGCCGATCGATTTGCACGAGGTTCCGACATGAATGGCGACACGGCATGGGCACTTTATGAAAACCGTCTGAGACGGGTTTCGGCCTATATTCACGACCACCTCGACGAGGACCTGGATATGGAGCGCCTTGCCGAGATCGCCTGCATGTCGAGCTATCACTGGCACAGGATCTACCGGGCGATTTACGGCGAGACGCTGGCGGCCACTGTTAAGCGGCTCAGGCTGCATCACGCGGCGGGCGAGATCGTCCGCACGGAACTTGCCGTCAGTGAAATTGCGAAGCGATCAGGCTATCCCAATCTCCAATCCTTCAATCGTATTTTCAAGTCGGTCTACGGCATGCCGCCGGCCCGCTACCGGAAAGAGGGAAGCCACACAGCCTATGAGCCCTCACCTAACGGAAAGACCAAAGTCATGTTAGACGTTACCATACGTGAGATCGCGCCGATCGAGCTGATCGGTGTTGCCCATACCGGTTCCTACATGCAGATCGACAAGGCCTTCGAGACGCTGTTCGGCACGCTTTACGCCCGCGGCCTCGCCAAGCCCGACATGCGGATGATTGGCGTCTATCTCGACGATCCCGACATTGTGCCGGAGGAGAAGCTGCGCTCGATCGCCTGCGTCACCGGCGCTTCCGACGTGCCGGCCAATGCGCCGTTCGAGCGGCGCACGATCGACGGCGGCGATTATGCCGTGCTGCGCCACAAGGGTCCCTATGCCAATATGCCGAAGTCCTATCAATGGCTCTTTGCCGAATGGCTGCCGAAATCCGGCCGGCAGTTGAAGGACAGGGTTATGTTCGAGGAATATCTCAACAATCCACGCGAGGTGCCGCCGACCGAGCTTCTGACGGATATTCACATGCCGCTCGTCTGACGCCGTCGATCGGGGGGCGCGTCGGATCCGCCGCGCCTTCGAGACTTAGGCGGCCTGCATGGTCTTGACGGCTTCGTCATCAAGGGCGTTGGCCCGTTTGTAGGCCTCACGCTCGCTGATGCGGCCGACATAATCGACGAAGGCCTGGCGTCTTTCGATGCCGCCAAATCCGAGGCCCCAGCCGACATGGGAGCCGACATAGACGTCGGCGGCGGTGAAGCGCTCGCCGGCGATGTAGGTCGAAGCGGAGACGGCTTTCTCGAGTGTGTTCATGACGTCGCCGAAACCGCCGCAACCGGCCATGCGCAGGCGCTCCTTCGGAATTTCGAAGCCGAGGGTCTTCATCGTCACCGCCGACTCGAGAGGACCGGCGGCAAAAAACATCCAGCGATAATAGCGGGCGCGCTCTTCCGGTCTCGGCGCCAGCGCCTTGTCAGGAAAGGTCTCGGCGAGATAGGCGCAGATCGCCGCGCATTCGGTGACGACGGTGTCGCCGTGGCGGATCGCCGGCACCTTGCCCATCGGGTTGACCGAGAGATATTCGGGCGCCTTCATCGTCTCGCCGAAGGTCAGGTATTCGGTGCGGTAGGGCTGGCCGATCTCCTCCAGCATCCAGCGCGCGATGCGGCCGCGCGACATCGGGTTCGTATAGAATACCAGTTCCTCGGTCATGAAATCCTCCTCGTGTTGCCGTTATTTGGTCCCACGGAATCAATAGCGCAGCGATGGCCGCCTGCAAGTCCCGACCGTTAGAGCGCCTTGCGATATTGGATGAAGCCGGAGCGCTCGGCGATCCTGTCGTAGAGCCGCCGCGCCGTTGCATTCGTTTCGTGCGTCATCCAATAGAGCCTGCCTGCGCCGTTGGCGCGGGCGAGGTCGGCGACTGCCTCGATCAAAGCGGCACCGGTACCCAGCCCGCGCTGGCTGTTTTCGACATAGAGATCCTGCAGATAGCAGGTCCATTGCGGCAGCCAGCAGGAGCGGTGAAAGACGGCATGGACGATGCCGACGAGACGGCCATCTTCGTCAAAGGCGCCGAGCGCGTGCATCGGTTCGTCAGGATCATGGAAGCGAGCCCAGGTGAGAGCCGTGGTTTCGGGCGGGATGACCACTTCGTAGAAGCGCTGATAGGCCTCCCATAGGCGTTCCCAAACGGCGCGGTCCGAGGGTTCAAGCGGTCGCAGGATGGCCGTCATCGGTTCATTCTCCCAAAATGAAAACGGCGGGGAAATCCCCGCCGTTTCGATGTTATCTTGGAAAGGCCGGCTTACGCCATGGCCTTCTGCAGGTTCTCGTCGATCTTGTCGAGGAAAGCTGTGGTGGAGAGCCACGGCTGATCGGGTCCGATCAACAGCGCCAGGTCCTTGG
Organism: Rhizobium indicum; assembly: GCF_005862305.2. NCBI lineage: Bacteria > Pseudomonadati > Pseudomonadota > Alphaproteobacteria > Hyphomicrobiales > Rhizobiaceae > Rhizobium > Rhizobium indicum. Next base: position 90,157 of record NZ_CP054021.1, read on the forward strand.
TCATGAAACCGGATTCGACGGTGTCGACGCAGACCTTTTCGAGCGTTGCGGCGAAGCGGGCAAGCTCGGCATTGTCGTCGAGCTTGGCGCGATGCGCCAGGCCGCGCGTCCAGGCGAAGATCGAGGCGATCGAGTTCGTCGAGGTTTCCTGACCCTTCTGATGTTGGCGGTAGTGGCGGGTGACCGTGCCGTGGGCGGCTTCGGCTTCGACTGTCTTGCCGTCGGGCGTGAGCAGAACCGAGGTCATCAGGCCGAGAGAGCCGAAGCCCTGGGCAACGGTATCGGACTGGACGTCGCCGTCATAGTTCTTGCAGGCCCAGACATAGCCGCCCGACCACTTCAGCGCCGAGGCGACCATGTCGTCAATCAGGCGGTGTTCGTAGGTGATGCCGACTTCCTTGAACTGATCCTTGAATTCGGTCTGGTACACCTCTTCGAAGATGTCCTTGAAGCGACCGTCATAGGCCTTGAGGATGGTGTTCTTGGTCGATAGGTAAACCGGCCACTTACGCATCAGGCCGTACATCATCGATGCGCGGGCGAATTCGCGGATCGACTCGTCGAGATTGTACATGGCCATGGCAACGCCCGAGCCGGGGGCATCGAAGACGTCCTTCTCGATAACCGTGCCGTCTTCGCCGACGAACTTGATCGTCAGCTTGCCCTTGCCGGGGAAGCGGAAGTCGGTAGCACGGTACTGGTCGCCGAAGGCATGACGGCCGACAACGATCGGCTTGGTCCAGCCGGGAACGAGGCGCGGCACGTTCTGGCAAATGATCGGCTCGCGGAAGATGACACCGCCGAGAATGTTGCGGATCGTGCCGTTCGGGCTCTTCCACATCTGCTTGAGATTGAATTCCTTGACGCGATCTTCGTCCGGCGTGATCGTCGCGCACTTGATGCCGACGCCGTACTTCTTGATGGCGTTGGCGGCGTCGACGGTGACCTTGTCGTTGGTGGCGTCGCGGTTTTCGACGGAGAGGTCGAAATAGTCGATGTCGAGGTCAAGATACGGATGGATCAGCTTGTCCTTGATGAGCTGCCAGATGATGCGCGTCATTTCATCGCCGTCGAGATCGGCGACGGGATTGGCGACCTTGATCTTGTTCATGTATCTGCCTCGTTCGAGCTTCAATGGGGACCGGCGTCCCGGGTGGGTGATGTGATGAGGAGCGCTATAGCATTGTGATCAGGGAACGCAAAGCTGCAAGGGGCTCGACAATGCGTTTTTGCCGCCATTGCCAAGTGCTGGAATTTAGCTAGTGTCCGCCTCGATCTGCCGCTCCGGACATTCGACCATGAAGATAATCGCCGTTGTTATCGCAAGCCTTATCGCCTTTTCGGGCACCAGCCATGCCGGCGACACCATCGCTCCCGTGAAGGAGATCATGGATGCGACCAGGAGCAATTGGGCCGACAATAACAGCGATTGGACCGACATTTTCGATGCGAGCCGGCTCGACCATCTCTACAGCCGGGATTTCGTCGCGAGATACCAGGCGGCGGCGCAGTTTCCCGCCGTCGACGACGACGGCATTTCGCCTTTCGACTACGATGTCATCGTCAACGGCCAGGATGCCTGCCCGCTGGAGGATCTGACGATGGCGGCAGCGCCTGTGGTCGACGGCGTGGCCGAGGTGACGGTGCGCTTCCGAAAATCCGCCTGCTCGGACGCGCCTGACGCCAAGGATTATACGACTGTTCGTTTCCTAGTGGTCGAAGAGGGCGGCAAAACCGTTATCGACGATATCGTTACCGAGAATATCGAAACGCAGGCGCGCTATTCCCTGAAGGCGACGATGGCGCTGATTGCCAAGGGCCAATAGGCGCGCGACATTCAAGAGCATCGGGATTCGATCTCGGGCGGTTTGATTTCCGCTCTTGCGGCGGTATCTGTCGATCTGGGCAGCATGAGGGGCTCTTGCACTTGTTTTCCGGTTTTCAGTTCCGCGACTGGCTGCTTGCCAACGATCCGGCGCTTTCGCGCCTGCGCATGGCTTCACGGGTGACGCTGACGATCGTCCTTTCCTTCGCCATCCTGTTCGCCATCCAGATGTTGATCGTGCCGCTGCCGACGGCGGCCTTCGGTCTCGGCATCGTGCTGTCGATCGAGGGCGGGGTGGCGGTGCGCGACAAGGGCAATTCGCGCCAGCTGGTGACGCGGCTTTTCGGCTGTGTCGCGAGCCTTGCCGTCGTCGCCATTGCGGCGGGGCTCGAGGATCGCCGTTTTCTCTCCGATCTCGTCTTCCTGGTGGTGATCGCGCTCGCATCGGTCGGGCGGGTGTTCGGGCCGCGCGGCTTTGCGATCGGCATGTTCGCCTTCACCTCCTATTTCATGGGGTCTTATTTCCGGCCTTCCCTTGCCGAGCTGCCGGCGGTGGCGATCGGCCCCGTCGTGGCGGTGCTGGTCGGCCATGCGGTGAGAGCCGTGCTCCTGCCGGACAACTGGCGGCGCGACCTGCTGCGCTCGCTCGAAAGCGTGCGCGGCCGGATCAACCAGATCCTCTTCAAGCTCGCCACCCTTGCCGGCAGCGGTCATATCGGCGAGGCCGACCGGCAGGAGCTGCGCCAGCTGGAAGACCGGCTGAAGGAAGTGGTGCTGATGGCCGAGACTTTCATTCCACGCCCGCCGGCCGGCGTCTTCGACGGTGCTTCCGATCCCGCCGCGGAATTGGCGATTCGGCTCTTCGATGCGCATCTCGCTGCCGAAAGCGCGATCGTGGTGAGCTTCCAGAGCCTGCCGCCCTTTGCGCTCGTCCATGCCGTGATCGAGGCCGACAAGGCGGAGCTCGCCACCTATGAGGGGATGGCCGAAGCCATCAAGGACGAGCCGCAAGGCGAAACCGTGCGGGCGCTGCTCTGGCTCGGCGAGGCGCGGCAGCAATTGACGCAGGCGATCGGCGAGGGGCAGGCTTCCGGCTTTGCCGGCATCGATGCCGTCAAGGACACGGCGCAGCCTGAGAGGATCGACTTTTCATTCGCCAATCCGCTGCTGCGCTCGGCGCTGCAGATCACGCTCGCCTCGGCGCTCGCCATGGGCTTCGGCCTGCTCTTGTCGCGCGAGCGCTGGTTCTGGGCGGTGCTTGCCGCCTTCCTTGTCTTCACCAACACCAATTCGCGCGGTGACACGGCGATGAAGGCGTTGTCGCGCTCGCTCGGCACGGTGTTCGGGATCGCCATCGGCCTCGTGCTGGCGACGCTGATTTCGGGTGAGCCTGTCATCGCCATTCCGGTCGCCGGCATCTGCATCTTCCTCGCCTTCTATTTCCTGCAGGTCTCCTATGCGACGATGACCTTCTTCATCTCGATCGTGCTCTGCCTGGTCTACGGCATGACCGGGGTGCTGACGCTTGATCTCCTGCAACTGCGCATCGGGGAGACCTTGATCGGCGCGGTGGCCGGAACGGCGGTTGCCTTCCTGGTCTTTCCGGCACGCACGCGCGGCGCGCTGGATGCGGCACTCGCCCGCTGGTTTCAGGCGCTGGACGAGTTGTTGAGCGCGATCGGCAAAGGCAAGAGCGGTTTTGTGCTGATTGCGCTGTCGCAAAAGATCGATGCCTGCTACCGCGACGTGACGGTGGCGGCGCGGCCGCTCGGCTCGTCCTGGTCGGTGGTGACGCGGCCCGGCCAGATCCGCCAGACGCTGGCGATCTTCCTCTCCTGCACCTACTGGGCGCGCATCCTGGCGAAGAGCTACGCAGCATCGGCCGAGGCCGACGAGCTGAAGAGGCTGATCGCGTCGGATCTGGCGCTGATGAAGGATGCGGCTCCGCGCGGCTCGACCTGTTTCTTCATCGAGCGCAAGGCGTCGCGGACGACAGGGCGGCACCTGCCGCTGTCGCGCGAGGGCGCCAGACTCGGGCTCGAAATGATCGGTTCGGCACTGGAAAGGCTCTATCCGCAGGCTGATGTCTTGCCGTTTGCGCCGGGCGAGGTTATTGCGCGCTCGAAACAGGGATAGAACGATGGCAGGCACGAACAGCGAGCGTCAACTTCTGGCCGAAGGGCCGGCCATCATTCTGGTCGAGCCGCAGATGGGCGAGAATATCGGCATGGTGGCGCGCGCCATGGCGAATTTCGGCCTTGCTGAATTGCGCCTCGTCAATCCGCGCGACGGCTGGCCGAACGAGAAAGCCCTGGCGACTGCCTCCAAGGCTGACCACGTGATCGAGGCGACCAAGGTCTACGACACGTTGGAACAGGCGGTCGCCGATCTTAATTTCGTCTATGCGACGACGGCGCGCGAGCGCGATGGCTATAAGCCGGTGCGCTCGCCGGTCATTGCCGCCGAAACGCTGCGGGCGAGGTTTCGCGCCGGCGAGGGCACCGGCATCCTCTTCGGGCGCGAGCGCTGGGGGCTGACCAACGAGGAGGTGGCGCTTGCCGACGAGATCGTCACCTTTCCCGTCAATCCGGCCTTTGCTTCGCTGAACATCGCCCAGGCAGTGCTGCTGATGTCATATGAGTGGATGAAATCCGGCATGGAGGATCTCGGCGCCGTGCCCTTCCAGGCGATGGGGCAAACGCCTTCGACCAAGGAACAGCTGTTCGGTCTGTTCGACCAGCTGGAAGACGCGCTCGATGCGCGCGGTTATTTCCATCCTGCCGGGAAAAAGCCGAAAATGGTCGACAATCTGCGCGCTGTTCTATCCCGCCGGGCTTTCACGGAGCAGGAAATCAGCGTGTTGCGCGGCGTCATCTCCTCCCTCGACCGTTTCTCACGCAAGAGCCCGCGCGGCGGCCGGTTCCCGACCGCGACCAAGGAAACACCGCCAGATGACAGCGCCGACGCATGAGCTGAAACCCGTCCTCGTCTTCGATTCCGGCATCGGCGGGCTGACCGTCTTGCGCGAGGCGCGCGTGCTGATGCCGGAACGCGGCTTCATCTATGTGGCCGACGATGCCGGCTTTCCCTATGGCGGCTGGGAGGAGCAGGCGCTGAAAGAGCGGGTGATCGGTCTCTTCGGCCGGCTGCTCGAGGAGCACGATCCCGAAGTCTGCATCATTGCCTGCAACACCGCCTTCACGCTGGTTGGCGCCGATCTGCGCGCCGCTTTTCCCCAGATGACCTTCGTCGGCACTGTGCCGGCGATCAAACCGGCGGCGGAGCGTACGCGCTCCGGCCTCGTCTCGGTGCTCGCGACGCCGGGCACAGTCAAGCGCGCCTATACGCGCGATCTCATCCAGTCCTTCGCGCAGCAATGCCATGTCCGCCTCGTCGGCTCGGAGAACCTTGCGCGCATGGCGGAGGCCTATATTCGCGGAGACGCCGTCTCCGACGACGCCGTGCTTGCCGAAATTGATCAATGCTTCGTCGAGAAGGACAGTCAGAGGACCGATATCGTCGTGCTCGCCTGCACGCATTATCCCTTCATGGCCAATCTATTCCGCAGACTGGCGCCTTGGCCGGTGGACTGGCTGGATCCGGCAGAAGCCATTGCCCGGCGGGCGCGCACACTCGTTCCGCAGATCGCCGATGCCGTTCATCCCGATAATTTCGACTTTGCCGTCTTTACATCCGGCAATCCCGATTTTGCGACGCGCCGACTGATGCAGGGTTTCGGTCTCAGCACGTGATAAGGCACTGCGCGCTTTATTTCACCGATGTCATCGCGCAACATCTCTGTGGGGAATCGCGGGCGGGTGTTTGCCGCTCAAGACATAAAGGGATGCGCCGTGCCGCTGCAAAGACTTGTCATGCTGATCTTCTTTCTGCAGCCGATTGCCTTTGGCGCCTGGTTGCCGCGCATTCCTGATATCCAGGCGAAGCTTGAACTCGGCACCGCCGATCTCGCCGTCGCACTTCTGGGATTGCCGATCGGCACGCTAATCACCCTGCCGTTTGCCGGCCGCCTCGTCTCGCGCATTGGCGGGCGCATGGCGATCATCTATGGTTTCATCTTCTTTCTTGCCGTGGTTTCGCTTCCAGCCTTCGCTCCCAGCGCCATGCTTCTATTCTTCGCCTTGATTGTCGTTGGGGTCGCGCTTTCGACGGTGGAACTCGGCATGAATGTCGAGGCCGATGTGACGGAGAAGGCGACGGGGCTGATCATCATGAGCCGCTGCCACGGCTTCTGGAGCTTCGGCATCATGGTCGGCAGCCTGATCGGCGTTGGTGCCATAGCCATCGGGCTTTCGCCGCACTGGTCGATCCTGATCACGGCGATCATCATCCTGCCGGCTGCGCTGATTGCCAGCCTGCGCCTGCCGAAATTGCCGGAAAGTCACCATGCGGAGAATTCGCAGGCAATAACCGGCTTCAAGCTGCCCAGTCTTGCTCTGCTCGGGATCTGCGCCTTCGTCTTCGGCGTGACGATGACTGAAGGTGCGATCGCCGATTGGTCGGCGGTCTACCTCCGCGATGTCATGAATGCAGAAGGTGCGCAAACCGGCCTCGGTTATTCGGTTTTCGCTTTCATGGTTGCGGCGGGGCGCTTCAGCGGTGATTACATGAAAAGCCGTTTCGGCGCGGTTGCCATTGCCCGTGGCTGCGGCATCGCCTCGCTTGCCGGCATGCTCGTCGTTCTCCTTGCACCGGCGACGCCGCTTGCGCTACTCGGCTTTGCCGCAGTCGGTGTCGGCGTCTCGGTCGGGTTTCCGCTTGCGGTGACGGCCGTCGCTTCGCTGACTGACCGCCCGCCCGCTTCAAGTGTTGCGACGCTCTCCTTCGCAGCCCTGACCGGTTTTCTCATCGGGCCGCCGATCATCGGCTTTCTGGGCGAACTCCTGGGCTTGCGCGCGGGGCTTGCGGTCTTGCTGGTACCGCTTTTCGTCAGCCTGCTCTGCACACGTTTGCTAATTCCGACGCAGAAGGACATGGCGGGGGACCTCGTCGAGCGCGAGGCGGTGTGAAGCCTTATTGCCCAGGGCTGGCTTTCCTGTGGGTTCTTAAAGGTTTGACGACAACGGTGCCTGCGAATCTGCTAGAGCATGATGCCGAAAAGTGTGCGTGGTTTTCGGACGACATCATGCTCTATTTCTTTGATGTAGATCAGGAAACAGATTTTAGGCCGACCGGGCCTAAAATCATCCTGATCTAGAGACGGGCCGGGAATTTGTAAGGGGAATTGGACGTGCAGGTTGGCATCGATATGGGACTGGCGTCCGGCGCTCCGGCGACGCTCGATATCGAGGAGCTGCTGGCGACACGTCTGCTCGTTCAGGGCAATTCCGGCTCCGGCAAATCGCATCTTCTCCGCCGCCTGCTCGAGCAATCGGCGCAATGGGTGCAGCAGGTCATCATCGATCCCGAGGGTGATTTCGTCACCCTCAGCGACAGGTTCGGCCACGTCGTCGTCGACGGTGAACGCACAGAGGCGGAGTTGGCGGGCATTGCCAACCGCATCCGCCAGCATCGCGTTTCCTGCGTGCTGACGCTCGAAGGCCTCGATCTCGAAGACCAGATGCGCGCCGCCGCCGCCTTTCTCAACGGCATGTTCGATGCCGATCGCGAATACTGGTATCCGGTTCTCGTCGTGGTCGACGAGGCGCAGATGTTTGCCCCGTCGGTCGGTGGCGATGTCTCGGAAGATGCGCGCAAGATGTCGCTCGGCGCGATGACCAACCTGATGTGCCGCGGCCGCAAGCGCGGTCTTGCCGGCGTGATCGCAACGCAGCGGCTTGCCAAGCTTGCAAAGAACGTGGCGGCCGAGGCCTCGAACTTCCTGATGGGCCGCACCTTTCTCGATATCGACATGGCGCGTGCTGCCGACCTGCTCGGCATGGACCGGCGCCAGGCCGAGATGTTCCGCGATCTGAAGCGCGGCAATTTCGTTGCTCTCGGACCGGCGCTGTCGCGTCGGCCGCTGCCGATCCAGATCGGCGCGGTGGAGACCTCGGCGCGCTCTTCCAGCCCGAAGCTGATGCCGCTGCCGGATGCGCCGCAAGATGTCGAAGACCTGATCTTCACGCCCGATCCGGAGGAATTCCAGCGCCCGCTGGTGCGCCGCGCCCCGCCGGCGCCGCGGCCGACGACCGATATTCTGGCCGAACTCTCGCGCTCGACGCCGGCGGCATCGGCCGTACCTGCCGAGACGAGGGCGAGCCAGATGGAAGTCTCCGCCGAGGAGCGGGAGGAGCGCCTTGCCGGCGTGCTTGCCGAAATCCTCGACGATCCCACCTCCGCCTTCCGTACCGATTCGGTGCTCTACCAGGATTTTCTCGTCCGGCTGCGCATGCGCCGGGTGCCGGGACCGCCGATCGCGCTGCCGGATTTCCGCCGGCGCGTGGCGATCTCGCGCTCCGGCGTCGATGCGGCAACGGCCGCGACCGATGCCTGGGCGACGGCGCTGTCGCTGTCTTCAGGTGTCACCGACGACCTGCAGGGCGTCTTCCTGATGCTCGCCAAGGCCGCCGTCTGCGGCGAGCCGTGTCCGTCGGACGCCCGCATCGCCCGCGCCTACGGCACCCATTCCGCCCGCCGCGCCCGCCGCCTGCTTGGCTATTTCGAGGAGCAGGGTATTATCGTCGTGCACGCCGATTTTTCTGGCAAGCGTATCGTCGCTTTCCCTGATATGGACTGCCAGACGGCGCCGGGCGACGCCAACGCACCCGACACGGGCGACCAACCGCTGGCGGCGGAATAGTGGCGCTTTCGGGGTTTGTCGCTGTTGACATTTTCATGACGGGCCTCTAAAGACCGCCGCAAGCACCGGGCAGCAATGCCCGGTGTTTCATTTGACATGTCCCGTGGATCGTTCCTGTTCGCTAACCGGAACATCCTGTCAGGTCTTGGAAGAGACCAGAGGAGGGCGTGTTTCCTTCGTGCGGTTTGGAAACAAACCGTCATAAACCTTTGAAAGGAAATGCGATGAGCAAGCGCGAATCGTCCAAATACAAAATTGACCGCCGTATGGGCGAAAACATCTGGGGCCGTCCGAAGTCCCCGGTGAACCGCCGCGAATACGGCCCGGGCCAGCACGGCCAGCGCCGCAAGGGCAAGCTTTCGGACTTCGGTGTGCAGCTGCGCGCCAAGCAGAAGCTCAAGGGCTACTACGGTGACCTGCGCGAAAAGCAGTTCCGCGCGATCTTCGCCGAAGCCGATCGCCGCAAGGGCGACACGTCTGAAAACCTGATCGGCCTCTTGGAATCGCGCCTCGACGCAATCGTCTATCGCGCCAAGTTCGTTCCGACGGTCTTTGCTGCCCGCCAGTTCGTCAACCATGGCCACGTCTCGGTCAACGGTGTGCGCGTCAACATCGGTTCCTATCGTTGCAAGGCCGGCGACGTCATCGAAGTTCGCGAAAAGTCGAAGCAGCTGGTGATCGTTCTGGAAGCCGTCAGCCTCGCAGAGCGTGACGTTCCCGACTATATCGAAGTCGATCATAACAAGATGGTCGCAACCTTCGGCCGCGTCCCGACGCTCAGCGACGTTCCGTTCCCGGTCGTCATGGAACCGCATCTGGTCGTCGAATTCTATTCGCGTTAATGCATTCGTCTCGCAGTCGAAACCGATTGCGAGACAACAGCATGCGTCGATATACGGAAAGCCGCTCTTTCGAGCGGCTTTTTTGCGATCTGGAGAGAAGCGATGGCAGATTTGCAGGCGACCCTCGATAGCATCTACGCCGATATCCAGCCGCGGATCGGTGAGGGCAAGGTCGCGGACTATATTCCGGAGCTCGCCAAGGTCGATCCGCAGCAGTTCGGCATGGCGATCGTCACCGTCGACGGCAAAGTCTATCGCGTCGGCAATGCCGATACCGCCTTCTCGATCCAGAGCATATCGAAAGTCTTCATGCTGACGCTGGCGCTCGGCAAGGTCGGCGAGGGGCTGTGGAAGCGGGTCGGGCGCGAACCCTCCGGATCGGCTTTCAACTCGATTGTCCAGCTAGAGCACGAGAGCGGCATTCCCCGCAACCCCTTCATCAATGCCGGCGCGATCGCCGTCAGCGACGTCGTCATGGCCGGCCATGCGCCGCGCGAGGCAATCGGCGAGCTGCTGCGTTTCGTGCGTTATCTCGCCGATGACGAGTCGATCACCATCGACGACAAGGTGGCGCGCTCGGAAACGCAGACGGGATACCGCAATTTCGCGCTTGCCAATTTCATGCGCGCCTATCGCAATCTGGATCATCCCGTCGACCATGTGCTCGGCGTCTATTTCCATCAATGCGCGCTGTCGATGACTTGCGAACAGCTCGCTCGCGCCGGGCTGTTCCTGGCGGCGCGCGGCAGCAATCCGACGACCGGCCATTCGGTGGTCTCGCCGAAGCGGGCGCGGCGCATCAATGCGCTGATGCTGACGTGCGGCCATTACGATGGCTCAGGCGACTTCGCCTATCATGTCGGCCTGCCCGGCAAGAGCGGCGTCGGCGGCGGCATCTTCGCGGTGGCGCCGGGCATCGCCTCGATCGCGGTGTGGTCGCCGGGGTTGAACAAGGTCGGCAATTCGCAGCTCGGCGCTGCGGCATTGGAGATGCTTGCGGCGCGCACCGGCTGGTCGGTTTTCGGCGATTGACGCTGTGTTGCCAGGCGGGTTTCTGCTAGAGCAAATGTGGAATTTCTGTAGGACAAAGCAATGAATATCGCAGCCAGTATCGCCGACGAGTTGGAGAGTAGCGAGGCCGACACCGGCGGCCATGCGCTGTTTGCCGATGCACCGCGTTCCGTCTCCTTCAACAAGCTGCGCAAGCGGCTGCTGCGGCAGGTGCGGCAGGCCTTCGACGATTTCGACATGCTGAAGGGCCAGAAGCGCTGGCTGGTCGGCCTTTCCGGCGGCAAGGACTCTTATGGGCTGTTGGCGCTGCTGCTGGATCTCAAATGGCGCGGCCTGCTGCCGGTCGAACTCATCGCCTGCAATCTCGACCAGGGACAGCCGAATTTTCCGAAGCACGTGCTGCCGGACTATCTCACCAAGATCGGCGTCCGCCACCGGATCGAGTATCGCGATACCTATTCGATCGTGAAGGAGAAGGTGCCTGAAGGCGCTACCTATTGTTCGCTCTGTTCGCGGCTGCGCCGCGGCAATCTCTACCGCGTCGCGCGGGAAGAGGGTTGCGATGCGCTGGTGCTCGGCCACCACCGCGAGGACATTCTCGAAACCTTTTTCATGAATTTCTTTCATGGCGGCCGGCTCGCCTCGATGCCGGCGAAGCTTCTGAATGACGAGGGCGACCTGATGGTGCTCCGGCCGCTTGCCTATGCCGCTGAGGACGACCTCGCAAAATTCGCCGCCGCCATGCAGTTTCCGATCATCCCCTGCGATCTCTGCGGCTCGCAGGATGGGCTGCAGCGCAATGCGATGAAGGACATGCTCGCCGATATCGAGCGGCGGATGCCGGGACGCAAGGATACGATGCTGCGGGCGCTTTCGCATGTGAACCCGTCGCATCTGCTCGACCCGAAACTCTTCGACTTTTCCACCCTTGGTGTCACCGATCCTTCATGAAAAGCCGGCTACTGCATAATTCCTTAAATCGGAATCGATTTAAGGAATTATGCAGCAATTTAAGGTGTTCCAGCGTCCTTTGCGCGTCTAAAAGACGCGCGGCGCTGTGGGCAGGCTGGCTATTGCATCAAGGCAGGATTTCGCATGACTATTTCAGACCAGGATATTCTCTTTCTCGGCGATTGCGTCCGAGAGGCGGCGCGCGCCGAGATCATGCCGCGTTTCCGCAATCTCGGCGCTGCCGATGTTTCGGAAAAGACTTCGGCAATCGATCTGGTGACGCAGGCGGACGTACTTGCCGAACACCGGATCACCGCGGCGCTGCGAGCGCGCTTTCCCGCAGCACTCGTCGTCGGCGAGGAGGCCTATGACGCCGACCGGTCTGTCGTACCGGCCCTTGCCGATGCCGAGCTCGCCTTCGTCATCGACCCTGTCGACGGGACGTTCAATTTTGCCGCCGGGCTGCCCGTCTTCGGGACGATGCTAGCGGTGACCGTCAGGGGCGAAACGGTCGCCGGCATCATTCATGATCCCGTTCTCGGCGACACGGTGACCGCGATCAAAGGGGCGGGCACCTTCCTGACGCGCCAGGACGGGCAATCGACAAAGCTGAAGGTGGCGGAGCCTGCTAGCCTGAACCAGATGGTCGGCGGCATGTCGTGGGGGCATATGGATGAACCGGATCGCTCGCGTATGTGCGCCAACATGGCAAAGATCCGGATGACCTTCGCCTTCAACTGCTCGGCCTACGAATATTGGATGGTTGCCTCCGGCAAGCTGCATTTCATCGGCCATACGAAACTGATGCCCTGGGATCACCTGGCCGGTGTACTCGCGCATCAGGAGGCCGGCGGCCATACGGCGAAATTCGACGGAACGCCCTATCGCCCCGGAGAGACTGTGGGCGGTATCATCTCCGCGCCCGACAAGGAGAGCTGGCAGCTCATCCGGCGCGAGATCGTCGGCATCTGATTCAAGATTCTCCTGAGAGACCTAAGCGTGAGGATTTGACATGACTTCGACTGTCGACGTGACCGTTCTTGCCGATCTGCTGCGCCGCGCAGCGAAGGCGGAAATCCTGCCGCGCTTTCGCCGGCTTGGTCATGACGACGTGCGCGCCAAGAGTGAGGCGACCGATCTCGTCACCGAGGCCGATGAGCAGGCGGAACGGATGATCAAGGCGGAAGCTGCGCAACTCTGGCCGAGCGCACTGTTCCTTGGCGAAGAATCGGTCGCGGGCGATCCTGATTTTCTCGGCAGCCTCGAACATGCCGATCTCGCGATCGTCGTCGATCCGGTCGACGGCACCTTCAATTTCGCCTCCGGCATCCCGGCCTTCGGCGTCATGGCATCCGTCATCTCCGGCGGCGAAACGATTGCCGGCATCATCTACGATCCAATGGGCGACGATTGGGTGATGGCCGAAAAGGGCGGTGGCGCCTGGCTGCGGCGGCCGGATGGTGGCGCCGAGCGGCTCTCGGTCGCAGCGCCCGTGGGCCTGGAGCATATGGTCGGCATGGCCTCGACCGGCTACCTGCCGAAGGAAAAGCGCGCCGAAGTGCTCGCCAATCTCGCCAAGGTGCGCTTCCTCACCAATTACCGCTGCGCCGCCCACGAATACCGCACCTTTGCCGGCGGCCATGTGCATTACCTCATGTACAACAAGCTGATGCCCTGGGATCACCTTGCCGGCACGCTGATCTCGCAGGAGGCCGGCGCCTACGCGGCTCGCTTCGACGGCTCGCCCTACCTGCCGCATCATCTCGATGGCGGGCTGCTGATTACCCCCGACAAGGCCTCGTGGGACGTGCTGCGGCGTGAGGTTTTCACGGTCTGAACAACTGCTCGACCTGCCGCATATTACTGGTAGAGCTTTTCCATGAGAAAGTTTTCCAGGCCTTGCCCACGCTTCTCGACGATTTGCTTCGTGATGACGCGGAACCCTTTGCGCTCAAAAAACGGTCGGGTCGTTCGGCTGGCTTCGGTATAGATTCGGCTAAACCCCAGTTTCAGGGCTTCGTCTTCGACTCTGCTCAATAGCCGGCTTGCTATTCCAAGCCCCTGAAACTCGGGGTGCACAAACATCATGTCCAGGCACCCGCCGCCGGTCAGATCGGAAAACCCGACAGGCCGTCCGTCAATTTCTGCGATCCAGGCAGGTCTGCTTATCCTTCGCTCTGCCCATAGACCGCGATCTTCCACCTTTGCCCAAGCCTGGATCTCAGCGGGTGAGTAGTCTTTCGACGCGACCTCTCGAATGGCGCGCAGAAAAATTTCAATCGTCATGTCCACATCGCCTGGAGCGTAGTGCCTGATCAGAATTCGGTCGTCCATTAGGATGCCTTTCGCGCACTGCCGCACCAATCCGATGAGGAGCCTTCGATCGAACGGCTGCAGCGCTCACGCTATAGCATCTCAAGAATATGTCCCCACGCGAGTTGTCCCAATTCGGCGTCGGCTTCGTCACTTCCACCATGCGCGTGCAGCGATGATCGGGAAGTGGTTTCGCTCGGGAGCAGAATGCGATGGCCCGCCTCTTTTCCCAACACAAGCGGGGTCTGTAAGCCCGAAGCTGCGCGCCGCCGAACAATTGATTCGGCAAATTTGTCTGACGGCCAAAGCGCGTCATCGCATCCTGCTACGAGCAGAATTTCGGCATTCGTCTTCTCCAAAGGGATAGCCGCTGCGTCGATCTCAGACTCGTGCATATCGAGACATCTTTCGAACAGATCCCTATAGGCGACCAGCCCGTCTCTGTATTCCCGCACCCATTCTGGGTCTGACGAAACAAAAGGAAGCGGTGTACCTCGCAATGTCCACGACGAGCGCTCGGGCCAGCTGATGCCATCAAGCCCCGGACCAATATTTCCCCAAACGACTGAAGAGGGGCTTATTGCCACGACCGCGCTGATGCGCGGATCGTATACCGCTGTGAGCAGCGCAGCTTCGGCGCCTTTCGATGTCCCCACCAGGACGATGCGTTTACAACCGAGTTCGATCAAGTAATCAGTGGCAGCGAAAAAGGTTTCCAGCGGCACTTCGCAAATGCCTGGTACCTGACCGTCGCCGCTGAACCAGCGAAGAGCGATTGCAGTTGTGCCTTGGCTCGCAAACAACCTGGCGCGGGCCACATCGACCCGGCCACTGGAGCCGCCGAGTACAACAACGCCAGTGCCGGTATCTGGTTTGACTTGAAATATCTCACCCTGCAATGGCGGAGGGAGACGTTGATATTCTGCATCCAAAACCAGGCTCCTTCTTCCAGGGGGCATCAAGATTTAGGAACGTGCCGAGTTTGCAATCTAATGCAATGCCGCCGGGGACCAACCGCTCCGGCAGATTTCCCATTTCAGAAGTGGGCAGCACCCGGATCGAGTTGCGGGCTGTCGCCGGGATGGGTGAACAGCTTGCCGTTTTCCGCCCAGAGGGTGGCTGCGATCGTCACCGCGCCGAAAAGCGCGAATCCGCCGAAGAGCGGCTGCACCGTGCCGTTGAACATCTGGCCGACCAGGCCGCCAAGTATAGCGCCGGCCGTCGTCGAGACGAAGCCGGTGATGGCGGTCGCCGTGCCGGCGAGATTGCCCATCGGCTCGAGGCTGATGGCGGTGAAATTGGTGGCGATCAGGGCAAACATCATCAGCACGATGGTGAAGATGCCGTAGGCGATGGCGAAATCCGGCTTGCCGGCCAGCGAATAGAAAAAGCCGACAGCCGAGAGGGCCGTGAAGATCAGAAGGGCAGCGTGCGAGATGCGGCGCATGCCGAATTTGCGGACGAAGAAGCCGTTGGCGAAATTGGCGACCGCGATGCCGCCAGCGGTGGCCGCAAAGGCGATCGGCAGCCAGTCGCCAAGGCCATAGACCTCGCCGAAGACCTGCTGCACCGAGATCACATAGGCACTGATGACGCCGGTGAACATGGTGAGGCCGATCATGTAGCCGCAGGTGATGCGGTTGGTGAGCACGGTCTTGAAACCATCCACGACAGAGCCGACCGACAGCGGCAGCCGTTCTTCCGGCGGCAGTGATTCCTTCAATCGGAGGAAAGCCCAGCCGAACAGGACGGTAGCGATGATGCCCAGCAGGATGAAGATCCAGTGCCAGTTGGCATAGAGGATGATGAGCTGGCCGACGGAGGGGGCAACGATCGGCACGATCATGAAGACGATCATCACATAGGACATCACACGGGCCATTTCGCGGCCACCGAAGCAGTCGCGTACCATGGCCATGGTGGTGATGCGCACCGCAGCACCGCCCACACCCTGAACGAAACGCATGACGAGCAGCATTTCGAAGCTGCCGGTCGCTGCGGCGGCAAACATTCCGACAATATAGCAGGCCAGGCCGCCGAGCAGGATGTTGCGGCGGCCGAACGTATCCGAAAGGCTGCCGAAGAAGATCTGCGAGACGCCGAAGCCTAAGAAGAACACGCCGATGATCAGCTGCGCGTCGTTGGTATTGGTGACGCCGAGGGAATGGCCGATATTGGGCAATGCCGGCAGCATGCTGTCGATCGCCATGGCGACGCTGGCGGTCATGATGGCGATGGTAACGACGAATTCGCCAAAGCCCATGCCGATGCGGCGGGAGCCCTGGTTTTCCTGGTGCGGTTTATGCGGCGGCGTCATGTGGTGAAATCCCGGATGCGAATGAGGCCAGCCGTTCAGACGGCTGGGTTCTGCGATTGGAAGAGGCGGCCCTTCTCGGCGATCAGCACGAAGACGAGCCCGATGATCGACACGACGAAGTAACCGGCGACCATCGGCAGCGCGGTGCCGTTGAAGGCCTGGCCGATGCCGGCGCCGATAATGGCGCCGCCGACCGTGCTCATGAATCCGAGGACGGAGGAGGCGGTGCCGGCGACGTGGCCGAGCGGCTCCATCGCGAGTGAATTGAAGTTCGAGCCGATCCAGCCGAATTGGAACATGGAAAGGCCGAAGAAGGAGATGAACAGAGCGAAGGGCATCGGCTCGGTGCTGGCCATCTGGACGATCAGCCAGATGGTGTTGATGGCGATGAAGCCGATGAGCGAGCCATGCGACAGGCGGCGCATACCGAGCTTGCCGACGAAGCGCGAATTGAAGAAGGACGACAGCGACATGAAGATCGCCACGCCGGCAAAGGCGAAGGGGAAATAGACGCCGAGGTCGTAAATGCCGACATAGACCTGCTGGGCCGAATTGATGAAGCCGAACAGCGCGCCGAAGATGAAGGTGCTGGCAATGGTGTAGCAGAGCGCGACGCGATTGGTCAGCACCAGCTTGAAGGCGCCGAAGATCGAGCGGGCGGTGAAGGGCCTGACATTGGCGGGATGCAGGGTTTCCGGCAGGCGTAGATAGGCCCAGACGGCAATCGCCGTCGCCATGGTGGCGATGAAGAGGAAGATCAAGTGCCAGTTACCGAAGAACATGACGATCTGGCCGGTGCCGGGCGCAATCACCGGCACGATCATGAAGACCATCATGATCAACGACATGACTTCGGCCATCTGCCGTCCGCCATAGATATCGCGGACGATGGAGATGGTGATGACGCGGGTGGCCGCCGAGCCGATGCCCTGGACGAAGCGCAGCACCAGCAGGCCGGCGAAGGAGGGAACGAAGACGATGCCGATGGCCGAAACGATATAAACGACGAGGCCGAACAACAGCGGCGTGCGGCGGCCGAAGCGATCGGAAAGCGGTCCGTAGAAAAGCTGGGCGCAGCCGAAGCCGAGCAGATAGGAGGAGACGACGAACTGGCGGTGGTTCTCGCTTTCGACGCCGAGGCTCGCGCCGATCTGCTGCAAGGCCGGGAGCATGATATCGATCGCCAGCGAGTTGATGGCCATCAGGAAGGCTGCGAGCGCGATGAATTCTCGCTTGCCCATGGGCAGGCGGCCCGCGGACACGGCTTGTGAAGAATCTGTCACAATGAAATTCCCATAAACAGGTCAAGGCGCTGCTGGCCGCAGCGCCTCGAACTCAAGAAACAGATTTGGAAACCGGGCGGACGTCCGGTGACCGGTCAGGAGGCGGCGCGCACCGCGATGCCATTTTCCTGGAGATGCTGCTGCAGTTCACCAGCCTGGAACATTTCCCGGACGATGTCACAGCCGCCGACGAACTCGCCCTTTACGTAGAGCTGCGGGATTGTCGGCCAGTTGGAATATTCCTTGATGCCCTGGCGGATTTCCGAATCGGCGAGCACGTTGACGCTCTTGTAGTCGACACCAATGTAATCAAGAATTTGCACGACCTGGCCGGAGAAACCGCACTGCGGAAACTGCGGCGTGCCCTTCATGAAGAGGACGACGTCGTTAGTCTTGATTTCGTTGTCGATGAATTCGTGAATGCCGCTCATGGGGACCTAATCCTTTCAACAGGCGGGTTAAAGGCCCACCGTTTCAATCGTTGCCTTTAGATAGCATGCGACAGCAAGAATTCCAGCCGCCCGAACCAAAAAAAGACCAGTTCGGGCAGGCCGCTGCCGGGTTGTTGCCGTCGCGTTACGGTCGACGGGCGAGATAGGTCTGAATCTGTTCGATTTCGACATCGGTGAAATGGCTGAAGTCCCATTGGGAAACCTCTGTCATCACGCCGAGATCGCGGCCGCCGACACCCTTGCCGGTGCGCAGCAGCGTCTTAAAATCGGCAGCCGAATAGGATTGTGCCAGTGGCTTAAGCGCCGGCGCCAGGAAGGCTTCCGACTGTTTTGCCGTATCGAGATTGTGGCAATGGCCGCAACCCGTCTTGAAGGCATATTCGCCGATATCGGCCGGGCGAGTGGCGGCAGGGGTGATGACAGCCGGCACCAGATCAGCTTCGAAAGGGATCTTGTCGAGCGCCAGGCCGATGCGTCCGAGCGGCCCCCATTGCGTCGTTCCGGCCACCGCATCGGGAAGCTGCTTCAAACTGCGCATCCAGGCAATGATCGCTGCCATATCATCATCGGTGATATTGGCGAAGTTGCTAGCCGGCATGATGAAGGCGCCGGTACCGTCCTTCTTGACGCCATGGCGGATGAGGCGAACGAGTTCCGCGTCGCTGTACATCGGCACGAAGCGGGTCATGTTCGGCGCGACGATCCGGCCGACGCCCGGCTCGTCGATGAGCACGTTGCCGGCATCGTGATGACAGCCGCCGCACATCAGCGTGCGGGCGCGGCGTTCGGCTTCCTCGGCAGGCAGCGTCGTTTTGACGGAGAAATCGGCGGCCGCAACGTCGTACGTCCTGGAAAGGCGTATCTCCGACAGGGCGTAGACGCCGGCGACGGCGATGAGACAGATCGCGACGACCGCCGCGAGAATGATTTTCACAATGCGTATCATCCGTTATGCCCTCAAGAGCGCCGCAGAATTCGTCCGAAAACCGCTCGCATTTTCATCGTGCCTTAGCTGCGACGCTGACGGCTGCGGCCCGCGGCGGTGCGGCGCTTGCTCACCTGTTTGCGGGCGGGCTTGGGCTTGGCCGCGGTCGCCTTGCGGGCAGCCGTCGTCGGCGCGGCGGGGCGTGTCTTACGCCTTTTGCGCTTCGTCGTGGCGCGGCCGGTGGTTTTCTTCAGGATCTCCTTCAGCACGGTGTCGACGACGCCTGATATCAATTCTTTGACTAGGTCGACCACAAAACCCCTCCGTTCGTGATGGAAACGACATGGCTGCTATTGAATTCCGGAAGAGTTCGGTTAGCAAGACGGCTTCGAGACCATAGCTGCTTTTTACCCATATCAGTGGCGCAGCAGCCGGATCGCAGCAACATGCCGGGCATTCGCCCGGCCGGAAGAGTGGAATGGAATTGATCGAGAAGCGGGTCGTCCTGCATTTCCCGGGCTTCGAGCCGCTTGACGGCGTTGCCCACAGGGCACGCTACGAGCGTTCGGCCAGGCAGAGTGCCGCCGTCTGGGGCTATGCGGTCGAGACGGGGCCAGTGGACGAGGGGAGCAATCCGGTCAGTTTCGAGGTCAGGACGGCTGAGAGGGTAGCGGCGCCCGAGGCAGGGACCGGTTCCCCCGGCTGGCAGACGAAGAGCCGGATCCATATGGTCGATCACGATAGGCTGGTGCGCCGGCTGCGCAGTGGCAACACGCTGAGCCAGATCATTGCAGGCTTCCGAAGCTGCGCCGAGATCATGCTGGAAGGCGGGATGCGGGGATATTTCCGCCATGCCTGGCGCTTCGGCCTGTTCTTCCTCTTCCCGTTCCTGCTGACGGCACTGGCGATCGCGCTGACGGTGCAGATCGCCATTCTGCCCTATGCTCTTAGCTTTTCGCCGTGGCACATGCTCTGGAGCGGACCGCTGGCGCTCTGTTTCTTCATCTTCGCCTTCCTGCCGTTTTCCGAACGCTTCCATACGCTGCATCTCTTTGCCGATTGGGAAATGGCCGTCGCCCTCGGCCGCATGGACCGGACAGATTTCAACGACTGGCTGGAAGCCCAAGCCATTGCCGTGCGCAAGGCGCTTGAGGAAGAGGCGGACGAATATGTGATCTCCTCGCACAGCATGGGATCGAGCGTCGCCGCCCATGTCATCGGCATATTGCTGGAAAGGGAGCCGCAGATATTCAGAGGAAAGCGCGTGGTGTTTGCCACACTCGGCAGCGCCATCCTGCAATGCGCGCTCATGTCATCGGCAACGCTGCTTCGCGCCCGCGTCGGGCTGATCGCCCGCTGTCCCGAGATTTCCTGGCTCGACGTACAGTGCCTGACGGATTCGATCAATTTCTACAAGGTGCCGGTCGTTGACGTATCCGGCCATGCGGATGCGCCTCAGGCAAAGATGATCCTGATCCGCGTCAAGCAGATGCTGACGCGCGAGCACTATCGCAAGATCCGTAAGGACCAGTTGCGCGTTCACCGGCAATATGTGCTTGGGCCTGATCTGCAGGCGCCCTTCGATTTCACGCTGCTGACATCCGGGCCGATGCCGGCCTCGGTCTTTGCCGATCCCGACGAAAAGAGAATGCCCGGCTGAGGGCCGGGCATCGTCATCCGGATTGCGTCGGGCTCTATTCCGGCGCGGAGGTCTGCAGGGCCAAAGCGTGCAGCACGCCGCCCATATTGCCCTTCAGCGCCTCGTAGACCATCTGGTGCTGCTGCACACGGCTCTTGCCGCGGAAGACTTCTGCGACGACTTCGGCGGCGTAGTGATCGCCGTCGCCTGCCAGATCGCGGATCGTCACCTTGGCACCGGGAATCCCAGCCTTGATCATGTCTTCGATATCGCCGGGTTTCATGGCCATGATCGTTACTCCTTGCGCATCATTCCGCAGCAAGTTCGCCGCGGCCTTCCATGAAATCAGGGAACCATGATTCATGGGCATCGCGCAATTGCTGAATCGGCAGCGAGATGAGATCGCCGACGACGAGCGCCGTTCCTTCGACCGTGCCGAGACGGCGGAAGGGAACGCCGCCACCTTCTGCATTGACGCAGACGAAATCGGCGACATCGGCAGGCAACGTCAACACGTAGCGCGCCTGATCCTCGCCGAAGAGCAGCGCATGCGGTTCACCCTTGCCTTCGCTCAGATCGATCGTCAGGCCTTTGCCCGAGGCCATCGCCATTTCGGCGAGCGCCACCGCTAGACCACCCGAGGAAATGTCGTGGCAGGCGGTCGCCTGGCCGTTGCGGATCACGGAGCGAACGAAATCGCCATTGCGTCTTTCGGCGAACAGATCCACCTCCGGCGCCGGACCTTCGCGGCTGGAAAGCACATCGCGGAGATAGACGGACTGGCCGAGATGGTTGCCGTCGACGCCGATCATGATCACCTTATCGCCGTCGTTGGCGCTGCCAATGCGGGCCATCTTGCGCCAATCCGGCAGCAGGCCGACGCCTGCGATCGTCGGGGTCGGCAGGATGGCGACGCCGTTGGTCTCGTTGTAGAGCGAGACGTTGCCGGAGACGATCGGGAAATCCAGCGCGCGGCAGGCTTCGCCGATGCCCTTCACCGCCTGAACGAACTGGCCCATGATCTCGGGCTTTTCGGGATTGCCGAAGTTCAGATTGTCGGTGGCGGCGAGCGGTTCGGCGCCTGTCGCGGTGATGTTGCGCCAGCATTCGGCGACCGCCTGCTTGCCGCCTTCGAAGGGGTCTGCCTCGACATAACGCGGAGTGACGTCGGAGGAGAAGGCGAGCGCCTTGGAGGCATGGCCGTCGACACGCACGACGCCGGCATCGCCGCCCGGAAGCTGCAGCGAATTGCCCTGGATCAGCGTGTCGTATTGCTCATAGACCCAACGGCGGCTCGATTGGTTGGCGGAGCCGACGAGTTGCAACAGCGCCTGGCGGTAATCCTGAGGAGCGGCAACGAGATTGGCGGGCAGGGGAGCGTGTTTGCCGGATTCGCGCCAGGGGCGATCATATTCCGGCGCCTGGTCGCCGAGATCCTTGATCGGCAGGTTGGCGACTTCCTCACCTTGGTGCATGACGCGGAAGCGCAGATCGTCGGTCGTCCAGCCGACGATGGCAAAGTCGAGGCCCCACTTGACGAAGATCGCCTTGGCTTCCTCTTCCTTCTCCGGCTGCAGCACCATGAGCATGCGCTCCTGGCTTTCCGACAGCATCATCTCATAGGCCGTCATTCTCTCTTCGCGGACCGGCACCTTGTCGAGCTCAAGCAGGATGCCGAGATCGCCCTTGGCGCCCATTTCGACGGCTGAGCAGGTGAGGCCGGCCGCACCCATATCCTGGATGGCGATGACGGCGCCGGTCTTCATCAGCTCGAGGCAGGCTTCCAGCAGGCATTTTTCAGTGAAGGGGTCGCCGACCTGAACGGTCGGGCGCTTCTCCTCGATCGACTCGTCGAATTCTGCCGATGCCATCGTCGCGCCGCCGACGCCGTCGCGGCCGGTCTTGGCGCCGAGATAGACGACCGGAAGGCCGACGCCCTTGGCTTCGGACAGGAAGATGGCGTTGGACTTCGCAATACCGGCGGCAAAGGCGTTGACCAGGATGTTGCCGTTGTAGCGAGCGTCGAACTCAACCTCACCGCCGACCGTCGGCACGCCGAAGGAATTGCCATAGCCGCCGACGCCGGAAACGACGCCGGAGACGAGATGGCGGGTCTTCGGATGATCCGGCTCGCCGAAGCGCAGCGCGTTCATCGCGGCGATCGGGCGCGCGCCCATGGTGAAGACGTCGCGCAGGATGCCGCCGACGCCGGTCGCAGCACCTTGATAAGGCTCGATATAGGAGGGGTGGTTGTGGCTCTCCATCTTGAAGACGACGCAATCGCCGTCATCGATATCGACCACGCCGGCATTTTCGCCCGGGCCCTGGATGACGCGCGGCCCCTTGGTCGGCAGCGTGCGCAGCCACTTCTTCGAGGATTTGTAGGAGCAGTGCTCGTTCCACATGGCAGAGAAGATGCCGAGCTCGGTAAACGTCGGTTCGCGGCCGATCAGATCCAGAATACGCTGGTACTCGTCGGGCTTCAGGCCATGGCTCGCGATGAGTTCCGGCGTGATCGGGATGGTGTTTGGAATGGTCATGAGCTCTCGGAAGTCCCTGCCGTTGCGCGTTTTCCGCTCTTTAACCTATGTAGGGACGGCGCGCGACAGGAAAATGCCCGCCGTCAACAGAGGGCGGGCGACTTCTTCGGCCCGTTACGGGCGGCCGCTTCTCAGAGTCTGTTTGACAACTTGCTTTTGATTCTCGATCGATAGCAATGGGCAAGGCTCCGGCCTCAGCTTTTGTGTGCCGCTGATGTTTCCTATAGGAAACTTTTCTTCTTGGTTGATGGTATCGAGATACAATGCCGGACATACAACAACAGGCAGACGAAAAGGTATTTTCCGGGCGCGCGCTTGTGGCTGGCTTCGCTACGGGGGCGATCGTATTCAGCGACACGGCCCTCAGCTTCTGGGGCGGCGTCGACTCCCGGACCGGAGAAGTCATCGACCGCCACCATCCCCTGTCGACACACGTCCTGACAGGAAAGATTCTCGCCATCCCCGGCGGACGCGGCTCGTGTACGGGCAGCAGCGTGCTCATGGAGCTGATCATGAACGGGCACGCTCCCGCCGGCATCGTGGTCTCGCGCCAGGAGGAAATACTGTCGCTCGGAGTGATCGTCGCTGACGAAGTGTTCGGCCGATCGATCCCCGTTGTCCAGCTCTCCGAAGACGACTTCGCCGAGCTGCACTCTATCCCTGAAGTCACCCTCATCGGCGACAAGGTCATCGCGAGCCGGATCGAAACCGCCCCCGGTTTCGATGCCGCCGATCGCACCTATGGAAATTCGATAGCGCTGACATCGAGGGATCGGTCCGCTTTGAACGGGGAAATGGGCAAGGCCGTGCAGGTGGCAATGAGGGCCACGACGCGCATGGCTGAAATTCAGGGAGCGACGGAACTTATCGATATCTCCCAGGTCCATATCGACGGCTGCATCTACACCGGGCCGACCAGCCTGGAATTCGCGAAACGCATGCGGGACTGGGAGGGTAGGGTTGTCGTTCCAACGACCCTGAACTCGATATCGGTGGACCAGATGCGTTGGCGGAAGCAGGGCGTGTCTCCCGGCGTCGCCGGACCCGCATCCGAATTGGGTGAGGCTTACGCCTCCATGGGAGCACGAAAGACGTTCACCTGCGCGCCCTATCAGCTGTCGTCCGCACCCAGGCAGGGTGAGCAGGTGGCTTGGGCGGAGTCGAACGCCGTCGTATTCGCGAACAGCGTTTTGGGTGCTTGCACAGCCAAGTATCCTGACTACCTGGATCTGTGCATCGCCCTCACCGGGCGCGCGCCGCTGACCGGGCCGCATATCGCCGACAACAGGCGCGCCAGCCTCGTAGTCAATGTGTCGGGCTTCGTGTCGCGGGATGACATGGTCTACCCCATTCTCGGCTACCACATCGGCAAGCTTGTCGGAGATGAAATTCCGGCCGTGATCGGTCTCGAGACGTGGAAGCCGAATCTGGACGACCTAAAGGCGTTCGGGGCGGGTTTTGCGACGACGTCAGGCTCTCCAATGTTCCATATCGTCGGTGTCACGCCGGAGGCCGACAGCCTTGGGAGCATTGTCGGAAGCAAGATCAAGGCGAGCTATGAAATCTGTCCCAAGGACGTCGTTGCGGACTGGAGGAAACTCAACGGCGGGTCGGTGGATGCCATCGAGTTCGTCGCACTGGGCAATCCCCATTTCTCTTTCGACGAATGCGAGCGGCTGGCCGCGCTCTGCGAAGGCCTGGCGAAACATCCTGACGTCAAGGTTCTGGTTACCTGCAACCGTGCGACGTTCGAAAGGGCTTCCGCTGCGAATCTCGTCGGCAAATTGTCGGACTTCGGCGTAGAATTCGTAACCGATGCGTGCTGGTGCACACTTGCGGAGCCTGTCATCCCAAAATCGGTCGATACAATTATCACCAATTCCGCGAAGTTCGCTCACTACGGTCCCGGATTGACGGGTAAGGCGCTTCGGTTTGGCAGTCTGGTGGACTGCGTCGCGGCGGCTTGTCAGGGCGAGTTGAAGCCTGTTCGTCCCACATGGGACTGAACGGTTTCCGCCTGCCGATGGTCGATCAGACGGCCGCAATGAGCAGTTCAATCATCCGTCGGCCAACCCCCTGAAATTGTCCAACGGACTCAGAACTTGTAGCCGACCTGCAAGCCGGCGCGCGTCATGCCGTCGTTCGGCCCGTCGCAGAGATTGGCATGCGAGGAATGGGCGATCTGGGCCATGACATTCCAGTGGGCGTTGAAACGATAGCCGGTGCCCAGATATTCGTGGAAGAGGACGCGACAGCCGAGTTCCGGGCCGTCATCATCGCCCTCGAGATCGCCGGTATGGATGACGCCGCCGAAGCCGGCTTCGGCAAAAAGCTTCTCGTTGAAATCGACCGTCCAGGTGAAACCGGTGAAGAATTGGCTGGCCTCGCCTGACGTGCCGATCGAGGTGCCGAGATGCACGCGAGGGTGCAGCAGCTGTTGCTGCCAGCCGACCGCCGTGTCGTAGCCGAAGGGATCGAAGAGAGCGGTAATCTCCGGAAAGACACCGTCTTCCCTGGAATGGCCCGACTGCACCGAGGTCGAGACGCCGAACCGCAATTCATCGAATATCTGCTCGCCGGCATTTGCCGAGCCTGCCAGCAAGAGACCGGCTGCCCCTGCCACTGATGCTATACTCAAAAAACGCAACCCGATCCTTCCGAAGTCGACCCTCATTTGCTGTCCTTTGATTCTCATCAGGCGGGAACAACAAAGAGGTAACACGGAGGTTGAGTCGCTGAAGCGCTCCGAATAGGCTCCGGCGTTTTTTCCGATTTATGACGTGTATTTGCAATATCTCATATTTCGCCGTCATAGGCGGAGCCGCCATTTTCCAACAGCCGGCGCAGGATCATCAGCCCCGAGGTCAGTTCCTGCCCCGTCTTCGGCGAAGACAAACCGATGCGAACGCGGTGATAGGCTTTCTCGCCGCGGGCCGCCTTGAACTCGTCCTCATCGTCGACGAGCACACCGTCGCGGTAGGCGGCGTTCTTGAAGGTGCCTGACATCCAGGGCTCCGGCAGTTTCAGCCAGAGGAAGGGCGCGTGGAGGTGCGATTCGAAATCGAAACCCTGCAAATGCTCGCGGGCGAGCTGGACGCGCCGGGAAAGTTCTCTGACGCTCGCTTTGCGGATCTCGTGCGCTGTGCCGCTTTCGACGAGGCGCGCACAGGTCTCCGCCAGGATGAAGGGCAGGCCGCCGGTGATCATCTTGTGCGTCACCCTGATGCGCTGGGCAAAATGCGGCGGGCAGGCGACCCAGCCGCCGCGCACGCCGGCGGCAACCGATTTCGACAGGCCGTTGACGAGGAAGGTGCGGTCGGGAGCGATCGAGGCGAGCAGCGGCGTATCGTCGTCGGCCATGCCGCCGTAGAGGTCGTCCTCGATCAGCCAGACACTGTGTTTCCGGGCAATTGCCGCGATTGCCGCGCGCCGCTCATAGGGCATGATCGCCAGTGTCGGATTGTGGACGGTCGGCATCAGGAAGGCGATCTTCGGATGCTGCTGCTGGCAGAGCCGCTCGAAATCCTCGGGGATCATGCCAAGCTTGTCGGAATCGACCGTCAGTGTGCGGCGGCCGAGAAGGCGGGCGCTGCGGCTGACCTGGGTGTAGGTGAGATCCTCGAAGACGATCTTGTCACCCGGCGCCGAGACGGCGGCGATAACGGCGATCGCCGCCGCATGGGCGCCGAGCGTCGGCACGATGTTTTCAACCTCCGGCGTCCAGCCGCTGCGGGCAAGCCACAGGCGGCCGGCCTCGAACCAGTTCTGCGGGAAACTCCGTGAATAGGAGGAGATTTCGGAAAGATGCTGCTCGCCGATCTCCGCGAGGATACCCGCTATGACCTTACCCTGGCCGAGATCGGGCGCGGCTGTCGTGTCAAAACGGATCTTGTTCGCCGGCGCATCCTGGATGCGGGTGCCGCCGAGCGAGACGGTCAGCGGATCGATCTGTTCCCCGGGCGGCGTCTCGGAGCGGTTTAGCACATAGGTGCCGCGCCCCACTTCGCCCGCGACCAGGCCGCGCTCATGCACCAGCGCATAGGCGCGGCCGATCGTGCCGATCGTCACGCCGATATCGTAGGCAAGGTTGCGCTGCGGCGGCAGCTTGCTGCCGGCGGGCAGGGCTCCGCTAGATATGGCGGATTCGATGCTGTCGGCGAGCCGGAGATAGACCGGCCCGGAACCGCGGGAAATATCGGGAAGCCAATTTGTCATGGTGACAATTGTATATATTGGCACATTGTACCCGTCAAGCGT
Source organism: Rhizobium indicum (assembly GCF_005862305.2). Classification (NCBI taxonomy): domain Bacteria; kingdom Pseudomonadati; phylum Pseudomonadota; class Alphaproteobacteria; order Hyphomicrobiales; family Rhizobiaceae; genus Rhizobium; species Rhizobium indicum. Next base: position 117,272 of record NZ_CP054021.1, read on the forward strand.
ATGAGTCAATTCCAACGGCAAACCGAGAGGATTCCTGGAATGTCTGCGTTGCCTGAGATCAAAATGCCGATTGTACCGATTGTCTCTTACGAGGACAGGAGGCAGATCATCCTCCCCGCCGCTCCCGCTGGGGTGACGACGCGCCTGGGCCGGATCTGGGCCTCCATTCTCCTCTGGCATCAGAAGCGGGAAGGCCGGCGCGCGCTGAGGGGCCTGACGGCGACCGAGCTCAAGGATATCGGAGTGTCACAGTCCGACGCGGCCCGCGAAGTCAGCAAGTCGTTCTTTTGGGACTGAAACGTGCCTTCGGAACTGACCGGGTCGATCAGCTGCAGGCCTTGTTGCCTGCCGACCAGCGATTGACGTCGGTGGTGATACGGCCGGCGACGGGCTCCTGCATCATCGGCCCGAAGGCCTGCAGGCGCGACGGGCTTCCCTCGGCCTGAACGACGAGCAGCGGCCGGCTTTCCGGGCTGCCCTTGTGGACCACCAGGATCCGCGGCCGGCCGGAGAAGGAATTGAGCTCCGGCGCGAGCTTGTAAGCAGCAAAGGCCGGATCACCCGATTTGAACCAGCAGGCATTGGCGCCGAGCGCCACGCGTTCCATCGTCGGCAGTGCGCCACGGTTCGGGCCTGCCGTCGGCGCCGGCGTCTGGCAGGCTGCGAGCATGGCTACGAGAGCGGTCAACAGGGCGGCGTTTGCGAGGCGAAGGCGCATCAATCTTGCTCCAGATCCGGACGGAAGGATTTTCGGGTGCATGCCGTTGCCCAAGACCGCCGCGCGGTTTTGGACGACGTGCAGGGCTCAGGCGGCGATGACGTCGAGCGCCGAGGCAAAGAGGCCGCGGCCGTCCGAACCGCCATGGGCGGCCTCGATCAGGTTCTCGGGATGCGGCATCATGCCGAGCACGTTGCCCTTTTCGTTCATGACGGCGGCGATATCATTGATCGAGCCGTTCGGGTTGGTGCCCTCGGCATAACGGAACACCACCTGGCCATTGCCTTCGATCGCAGCCAGCGTCGCTTCGTCGGCGAAATAATTGCCGTCATGATGGGCGACCGGGCAACGGATGACCTGGCCCTGCGCATAAGCGCGGGTGAAATCCGTCTCGGCATTGACGACTTCGAGCTTGATCTCGCGGCAGACGAATTTCAGCGAGGAATTGCGCATCAGCGCGCCGGGCAGCAGGCCGGCCTCGACGAGGATCTGGAAGCCGTTGCAGACGCCCAGGACTTTCACGCCCTTTGCAGCCTTGTCGATAATCGCTTGCATGACTGGCATGCGGGCGGCGATCGCGCCGCAGCGCAGATAGTCGCCATAGGAAAAGCCGCCGGGAATGACGATCAGGTCGACATCGGGGATCTCGGTTTCCGTCTGCCAGATCGTCACCGGCGGCTGGCCGGAGATCTTGGTCAAGGCGGCGATCATGTCGCGGTCGCGATTGAGGCCCGGAAGTTGAACGACGGCTGATTTCATGGGGTCCCTGCGTTTCGCGAAAGATATTGAACTGGAACGCTTTCGGCGAGCCATACTCCATTGTCGGAGACAAAGAAAGAATGACCCTTTGAAAACATGCGGGCCGCGTCTACACGTAGGATGAGATGTTCACCCTTGCGGCGCATTGCGACGATTTTCGCCGTTTCGACATCTGCTGACAGATGAACGTGGTGCCGTTTCATCTTCTTCAGGCCTTCGCGCTCGATCGACTGCCAGTTCGTCAGAGACGTGCCATGAAAAAGAGCGGCGGGCGGTTCAATCTGGCTCAATGCCAGATCGACGTCGACGCTATGACCTTGGTTTGCGCGAATTCTACTATCGGCGAGCGTGAAGCGCTTCTTTGGATTGTTTTCGACAATCTCGATGATCTCGGCGCGTGAAACGTCGTATTTCGACGCCAACGCTTTTTCGAGTTCATCGAACGACACCCAACCTTCGCTATCCAGCGTCAAGCCTGCAGATTCCGGCGCATGACGCAAAACATAGCTCATATATTTCGAGACTTCCGTCTCCAGCTTTGCTTTCATCATGACGCCAAATCCTCAAAGTCCGCCAGACGACGGGTCTGTGATCATCAGTCGATCGCGATTGCGTAGTTCTCGATCACCGTATTGGCGAGCAGTTTTTCGCACATGGCCTTGAGGTCGGCCTCAGCCTTGCCCTTGTCGGCGCCTTCCAGCTCCAGGTCGAAGACCTTGCCCTGTCTTATATGGCCGACGCCCGAGAAGCCGAGGGCGCCAAGCGCACCCTCGATAGCCTTGCCCTGCGGATCGAGAACGCCGTTTTTCAGCGTGACGGTGACACGAGCCTTGATCACTTTGTCTTTCCTGCCTTACTTGACGAGAACCGGGCCGGTGCCGCGCACGGGCTCGTTTTCATTGATGATGCCGAGACGGCGCGCAACTTCGGAATAGGCTTCGAGCAATCCGCCGAGGTCACGGCGGAAGCGGTCCTTGTCCATTTTCTCGTGAGTTTCGATATCCCAGAGCCGGCAGCTGTCCGGCGAGATTTCGTCGGCGAGGATGATGCGCATCATATCGCCTTCGAAGAGGCGGCCGCATTCGATCTTGAAATCGACGAGCTGGATGCCGACGCCGAGGAAGAGGCCGGTCATGAAGTCGTTGACGCGAATGGCAAGCGCCATGATGTCATCGAGTTCGGCGGGGTTTGCCCAGCCGAAGGCGGTGATGTGCTCTTCGGAGACCATCGGATCGTCGAGCGCGTCGGACTTGTAGTAGAATTCGATGATCGAGCGCGGCAGCACGACGCCTTCGTCGATGCCGAGGCGCTTGGCGAGAGAACCGGCCGCGACATTGCGCACGACGATCTCCAGCGGGATCATCTCTACTTCCTTGATCAACTGCTCGCGCATGTTGAGCCGGCGGATGAAATGAGTGGGGATGCCGATCTTGTTCAGATGGCTGAAGATATATTCGGAGATGCGGTTGTTGAGGACGCCCTTGCCATCGATGACTTCGTGTTTCTTCTTGTTGAAGGCAGTGGCATCGTCCTTGAAGAACTGGATCAAAGTGCCCGGTTCCGGGCCCTCATACAGAATCTTTGCCTTGCCCTCGTAGATACGGCGGCGACGGTTCATCGTGGTCATTCTCTATTGTTGGCGCTCTTGGGATAGCGCGAGTGGATCGATCTCGTGGCGTCCCCTTAAAGGAAAAGAGAGGGTTTCACAATCCGCCTGTCGCTCCTTCCCTGGTTTCCGGATTTCGCGGCCCGGTTTCCGATTTTACGGAATACCGCCAAGAGAATCGAATGAATTCGCAAGACGAGTTTAGCGCTTTTTCCTCTACGGTGGAATGAAGGCGAAATGGCGAGCCGCTTATGCAGGTTTTTATTTGGCGGCTCTGCTTCGCAGCGCGCGGCGAAGCTGCGCCTGCAAGGCGCGAGCGGCGATTTGCCCGTGGCGCCAGCTTCCGGAGCGGATGAAGGAGGGGATCTGCATGGCCGGCATCGGCCGGGCGAGCGCGAAGCCCTGCAGCGTGTCACAGTCGAGTTCTTCGAGAATGCGGATATGCTCCGCCGTCTCGACGCCTTCGGCGATGACGAGAATGTTCAGCGAGCGGCCGATATCGATGATCGAGCCGACCAGTTTGCGCTGCTCGGCCGATTGCGGCAGCATGCGGATCAGCTCGCGGTCGATCTTCAGCGTCTTCGGGCTCAGGCGCAGCAGGCTGACGATCGAGGCATGGCCGGTGCCGAAATCGTCGATCTGGATGTCGATGCCGAGCTTGCGCAGCTTTTTCAGGTTGGCGGCCACCGCCTCGTCGCAATCGTCGAGCGAGATCGATTCCAGCAGCTCGAAGGAGAAGGTGCCGGGCTCGATCTTCAAGGCGCGCAGCTTCTTGCCCAGATCGGGATCGGCGAGCCGCCTGGCGGAGACGTTGACCGATATCTTCGGGATCGGCAGCCCGTCCTTCAGCCACACCTTCCGGTCGGCAATGGCGCGCTCCAGGATCAGCGCGTCGATGGTCGATACGACGTCGAGATCCTCTGCGATGTCGAGGAAGCGGTCGGGCGTCAGCAGCCCGTGCACCGGGTGCTGCCAGCGGGCAAGTGTTTCGACGCCTGCGACATCGAGCGTGCGGGCATCGAACTGCAACTGATAGAAGGGCACGAATTCATTGCGTTCGAGGCCGATCAGGATCTCGTCGGCAAGGTGCTTGGCGGAGATGATGTCGCGGCGGGCAGCGGCTGAGAAGAACTCGAAGCGGTTGCGGCCCAGGCCCTTGGCACGATAAAGGGCGATATCGGCGTCGAGGAGCATCTGCTTGGCGTCGAGCTTCGGTCCGCTGTCGATGGCGATGCCGATGCTGGCGCCGAAACGGCAATCGTGCCCCTCATATCTGACGGGTTTGCGCAATTCGCGGATGACACGTTCGGCAAGGCTGGCGATCTTCTTCGATGCGGGATCGATAATGCAAAGGATGACGAATTCGTCGCCGCCGATGCGGGCCACGAAATCGACGGCGCGGACGGACGTTCTCAGCACGCTTGCGGCATGCTGCAGCATGGCGTCGCCGGCCCGGTGGCCGAGCGTGTCGTTGATCTGCTTGAAGCGGTCGAGATCGATATGCAGGATCGCCAGCGCCAGGCCCTTGGCCCGGCATTCGGCCGCACGCTCGTCCAGCATCTTGTCGAGATAGCGGCGGTTCGGCAGGCCGGTGAGGTAATCGTGCAGCGCCAGGTGCTCGATGCTCTCCTTGGCGGCTTCGAGCTCCCGGTTGCGCGCCTCGGCCAGATCCTTGGCGCGGCGCAGCTCGTTGCGCAGCGCGACTTCTTCGGTGACGTCCCAGTTGGCGCCGATCAGCTTGCGGTGGCCGTTGCCGTCGATGAAGAAGGCCGAGCGGGCGCGGATGACGCGTTCGGCGCCGTCGCCGCGGATGATGCGGTATTCCTGCTGGAAATCACTGCCGCTTTCGACGCTGCGGTCGGACAAGCCAAGCACGCGCTCGCGGTCGTCGGGATGCAGGCTTTTCGCCCAGACGTCGCCGCCGATCTGACGCGAGGCGCCCTGCAGCCCGTAAATGGCGATGAGGCGGTCGTCCCATTCGACGGTATCATGCTCGATATCGGCTTCGAAGACGCCGATGCGGGAAACCTCCAGCGCCAGATCGAGCCGGCGCGACAAACGCGACAGCGTCTCCTCGGCTTCCTTGCGGGCGGTGATATCCGTATCCGTGCCGATGATGCGCGTCGGCACGCCGTCTTCGTCCCATTCGACGCAGGCGCCGCGACACTCGATCCACACCCAGTGGCCGTCCTTGTGGCGCTCGCGATATTCGAAGACCTGGTAATTTGGATCGCCGGCGTTCTGCCGGTCGATTGCATGGACGACGAAATCGCGATCGTCGGGATGAACGAGCTGCAGCCAGGCCTCGTAATCGCCGTCGGCTTCCTCGTCGGGGGCCATGCCGCGGATGGTTTTCCACGTCGGCGAGTAATATTTCCGGTCGAGACGGTAGTTGTGATCCCATACGCCGAGGCCAGAGCCGACGAGCGCATAATTCCAGCGGCTCTCCCGCTCGGTGAGGTCGGAATCGTCGGTTGTCCCATTGCCAATGCCTGCCTCAACCGCTGCGGCATCGCCATGCGGATCACCGGCCTCTGTATGGGCTTTCTTCACGGGCATTCTCGCTTATGTCACCTCGGCGCAGTCTGCTGTCATTCCATTAAGAAAGACTTAGAAAGCACCTGCTCAACAAGCGAGGCGGCGTCTTTTCCGCAATCAGGCGGAGAGCCGGCCGAGGAACTGGGCAAAGACCATGGTGCCTTCGGGCCAGGGGCCGTGACCGGAATCGGCGTTGATGTGGCCGGCCTCGCCGGCATCGACGAGGAAGGAGCCCCAGCTGCTGGCGACATCGTCGGCATGCTCGTAGGTGCCGAACGGATCGTTGCGGCTGGCCACCGTGATCGACGGGAAGGGCAGCGGATCGCGCGGATAGGGGCCGAAGGTCATCAGGTGCTTCGGGCGGATGTCGGGATTGGCGACATCGGGCGGGGCGACGAGGAAAGCGCCCGCCACTCGGTTGCGGAAATGCGGGATGGCATGGATCACGGAGGGCACGCCCAGCGAATGGGCGACGAGGACGACCGGACGGGTCGAGGCGTTCACTTCCTCGGCGATGCGGGCGATCCAGTCCTCGCGGACCGGCTTCGTCCATTCGGCCTGTTCGACACGCCGCGCCGTGCTGAGCTTTGCCTCCCAGCGGCTCTGCCAGTGGCTCGGGCCGGAATTGGTGTAACCGGGGATGATGAGGATATCTGCGTCTGAGGCTTTCATGATGCCGCCGATGTGAGAAAGCTGGTCCAAGATGTCAAGAGGGGGATGTCAAGGGAGGGAGCGACACGGGCCCTGAAAGTTGCTATATTCCTCCAGTGCCGGTTGCGGAATTCGTATCGGCTTGCCCGCCGATGCTGTCCGCCGCCGATCAGGTCTCGGCTGAGGAGGAGAAAGCCATGGCGGCATTTCACGTCATGACGGGTGCAAGCGAAAGCTTAGCGCGGCCCGTCGTCAATCGCATCGGTATCGCCGACGTCTTCGACGCGCTGAAGCGCGGATACGACGATTTCATGGAGAAACCGTCCCACTATGTGTTCCTGTGCCTGATGTACCCGATCGCCGGCGTTTTCCTGACGCTGTGGACCTCGGGCGCCAACCTTTTGCCGATGGTCTTTCCGCTGATGGCGGGTTTCGTGCTGATCGGCCCGATCGCAGCGATTGGCCTCTACGAGATCAGCCGCCGGCGCGAGGCCGGCCTCGACACCTCATGGAAGCATGCACTCGAGGTGCGACATTCGCCGGCGCTGCCAGCGATCGTGGTGGTCGGGCTCATGCTCTGCGGCCTCTTCGTCGTCTGGCTGGTGACGGCACAGACGCTCTACAGCAATTTGCTCGGCGAGGTCTTTCCGCGCAGCATGGCGGATTTCTTCCGCCAGGTCTTCGGCACGTCAGAGGGCATGCAGCTGATCATCTGGGGCAATCTGATCGGCTTCGTCTTTGCGCTCGTCGTGCTGGCGATGACGGTCATCACCTTTCCGCTGCTGCTCGACCGCGATGTCGGGGCAGTCGCTGCCGTCACGGCGTCGATCCGCGCGCTGGTTCTCAATCCGGTGCCGGTGCTGCTCTGGGGCCTGATCGTCGCCGCGTTGCTCGTCATCGGCACGATCCCGGTCTTTGCCGGGCTTGCGCTGGTTATCCCGATCCTCGGCCATGCGACCTGGCATCTCTATCGCAAGCTGATTGCGCGGGAAGTCACAGCATAACCACGGCCCTGCCTGCGGGGAATCCCGGAGATCCCTCAGGAAATCTCGGATCCCTGGGGGAACCTCGATCCTGCCTCGGAGTTTGTTTTGCCGAGAGCATGATGTCTCGTCGACATCATGCTCCGGAGACGTCGAGGGAGGATTCCAGAGGTGACGATGAAGCATCTGTTCGCCCGCTTCGCAACAAAGGTATCAGAATGGGCGGGAAAACCCGTCATCTTCATCCTGGCACTGATCGCCGTCGTCATCTGGGCGGCACTCGGCCCCCTGTTCGATTATTCGGAAACCTGGCAGCTGGTCATCAATACCGGCACGACGATCGTCACTTTCCTGATGGTCTTCGTGCTGCAGAACGCCCAGACACGCGACACGCGGGCGATCCAGGCCAAGCTCAACGAAATCATCCTGACCAGCCATGCCGAAAACCGTTTCATCGGCATCGAGAATCTCGACGAGGAGGAGCTGAAACGTCTCGACGAGCTGGTCGCCAAGGCGGCAAAGGGCAGGGGCGAGACGGAGGCTTGCAGGACATCGGAACCAACCGAAGCAGCAAATGCGACACCGTCGAAAAAGGCGGAGGCGCGCAACCGACGGGTTTCAGCCAAGCCGGTGAAGCAGAGGTAGAGATCGGTCGACTATTTTTATTGGGCTTACCGACTGCCTGAGATCACAGTGCGGACATATTCTCCTTCTTGCTCTCCTGAGCTTGGGCATGTCCCCGGCAAGGAGAAGGGGGGCCGAACAAAGGAAATCCCGTGTCGCCGGGTCACGGGAGTCCTCACAGTATCGAAGTTTGGTTCTTGGGCAGGCGGCGTCATGAGATCACGATGCCGGCTACCATCGCAGCTGGACTATTCGACAACGGTGATATTCAGCACACCTTCATCGACATGGCCGTTTTTATCGGACGTGCGAACAACAATTCTGTCCTTGCCGACAAAGCCCTTGTCAGACGTGTAGTACCCTACCGTGGCAAGCACCTTCGTACCATTGCACTTCTTATAATCGCCCTTGCCATTGGGGAATGCGAGTTCGCGCAGGCTCTCCACCTTGCCATGCTTCGGGGCCTCGCGGATGCGGACCTCTGGTACTACTTTCGCGCTGCAGTCAGGATTGAGGCTGAAGGCGACACCAAGCTTGGTGCGCTCACCGCTTGCCGCGGTGACATTTTTTTGATGACGCGACAATCCATCCGGACCGGTCGTCGTGCAACTCGTCAACGCTGCACTGACGCACATCGTGGCAACCGACAGAATAAATGCTTTCTTCACTAGAACCTCTGTTGTCATTGTTGATCTCGTATTTTGGGCGCAGGCGTCACTGCGTCAGCGGCTGAATCTGGTCATAGCGAATCGTGAACTCGTCGGACAAGGCCTCATCGCTCCCGCATCGCTTCCGATACGATCTCGGCCAACGGCGAATAGAGTTAATCAAGGATACGCCGGCTGCCGGTCTTGACCTTGACGCTGACGGACAAAGCTACGGTATTGGCTTCAGATGCATTCCGTACGATAAAGTCTGTCGTTTCCCGTGTGAACAGCGATGTCGGGTCTGCCATGGTATATCTCCTTTGAAATTTAGCCGTTTTCAATTAAATAGATGACCAGAGCGGTCCAAGCTGAGCCAAGTACAAATACTACAGACCAGATACACATTAGCTGCTTTACTACACCATCCCTATTCCTCAAATAAATCAAGAATCCGGAAAGTATCATCAGCGGATAAACCTGTGGAGATATCAATATCATTTCTACTAAATGGCCATTAAACCGAACAATATCGGAAAGTTCTTCGTATGTGCTATCGTAATATGCTGACTGCCTGAAAAGGCAGTAAAAAACAATAAAATAAGCGAAAGACAATATTATCATTGATCTTCTTGCTATGTGAATTTTATTCACGCTTATTTCCCCGCAATAGATACGCTATTCGACAGTGGTTTGAGTAATCCGTTGCCGAAGCGAACGAAGGATTCGGAACATCGGACAAAAAGAAATGTGTCAGCCGCGAGTACAACCATTTCATTATGCAAATCAGGCGGGACATTGAAAGGTTGCGCAACCACGCAAAGAAGCAGGAACAAAAAGTGGAACGGCGATCTCGGTATTCTTCTCGAGCATAGGCAGGACCAATGAAGTCGGCAGCAGCGTCCCCGAGGAAGGATAAGCGACGTCGATCGAAGAAGGAATGCTTTTCAGATTGATCGCAGCGTCCTTTGCAGGGCTAAAGTCTTTTGCTTTGCGCCACTCCCGCCAAAAATAGTGACGATGCTATGGGACGTGCTGACTTACTTCTTTCCAAGCGGTCGGCCAGAACCACGCTTTTCTGATCTCCCGGTGGGCTTCAGCCAAAAGAGCCTGAGCATCCATGCCGAGAACGTTTCATCGCATCGAAAATCTCGACGAGGAAGAGCTGAAACGACTCGACGAGTTGGTCGCCAAGGCCGCCAAAGGCGGGGAGCGGAGGCAGCGAATGCGGAACCGTCGAAAAAGGCGGAGGCACGCAAGCGTCCTGTGGCTGCCAAAGCGCCGAAGCAAAAACAACGGCCGCTTGAGAAAAGCTAGACTATGAAATACAATCGGCAATTATATTGAGTTCATTAAATCCAACTCCGTAGGGGAAAATGAACGACTCCCTTCTTAGAGAGCCGCAGGTCGAGCTGTTCTTTCAGGCTTATTTCATAGGAATGGCGTTAGGTCATTTGCCATTTTTCTTCGACGATATCGGCTTTATCGCGTTTATTCCAAAGTTTATTGTTTCGCTGCCAATCGTTTTTATATTATTTATTTTTTATCGCGTTAAATACAGTGAAATAAATTCACGGCCAGTTCTTTGGTCATTTATCATTTTTATAGCAATTTTATTGCTGATCACGGCGGCTTTCTTGCTGTTGTCAGGTGGCAGCATTCAAAGGCTGACCTTATTAGCTTTTTTCTTAGTCATTTCCCTGCCTTCTGTCTTCGTCGCCTGCATGTACTTTACAGTTATGATCAGGCTGCGACTGAGGGGAAAAGCCGTCCGATAGATTCTCGATGGAGAGGTATGCCGGCAGAAAAACGGCGCCTGCAAGGGCGCCGCTATATCGTTGGCCGCTATATCGTTGATTGCAGATCGCTCAGGCGTTGCCGAAGACGCGGCGGAAGATCGTGTCGACGTGTTTGGTGTGGTAGCCGAGGTCGAATTTTTCGCGGATGTCCTCTTCCGACAGTGCGGCGCGGACTTCCGCATCAGCAAGCAACTCCTCCAGGAAATCCTTGCCCTGTTCCCAGACCTTCATAGCGTTGCGCTGGACGAGGCGGTAGGCGTCCTCGCGGGAGGTGCCGGCCTGGGTCAGTGCCAGCAGGACACGCTGCGAATGGACGAGGCCGCGGAATTTGTTGAGGTTCTTTTCCATGTTCTCGGGATAAACCAGCAGCTTCTCGATGACGCCGGCAAGCCGCGACAGGGCGAAATCGAGCGTCACGGTGGCATCGGGGCCGATCATGCGCTCGACCGAGGAGTGGGAGATATCGCGCTCGTGCCAGAGGGCGACGTTTTCCATGGCCGGCATGGCATAGGAGCGGACCATGCGGGCAAGACCGGTCAGGTTTTCGGTCAGAACCGGGTTGCGCTTGTGCGGCATGGCCGAGGAGCCTTTCTGGCCGGGCGAGAAATATTCCTCGGCTTCGAGCACCTCGGTGCGCTGCAGGTGGCGGATCTCGGTTGCCAGCCGCTCGATCGACGAGGCGACGACGCCGAGGGTGGCGAAATACATGGCGTGGCGGTCACGCGGGATGACCTGCGTCGAAACCGGCTCGGCCTTTAGGCCAAGGGCCTCGGCGACATGTTCCTCGACGCGCGGATCGATATTGGCGAAGGTGCCGACGGCGCCCGAGATGGCGCAGGTCGCGACTTCCTCGCGGGCGGCGACGAGGCGCTGGCGGCAGCGCTCGAATTCGGCATAGGCGAGCGCCAGCTTGACGCCGAAGGTGGTGGGCTCGGCATGGATGCCGTGCGAACGGCCGATGGTGACGGTGTCCTTGTGTTCGAAGGCGCGGGTTTTCAGCGCCTCGAGCAGGCGATCGATATCGGCAAGCAGGATGTCGGTGGCGCGGACCAGCTGGACGTTGAAGCAAGTGTCGAGCACGTCGGACGAGGTCATGCCCTGGTGGACGAAGCGCGCATCCGGGCCGACGATCTCGGCGAGGTGGGTGAGGAAGGCGATGACGTCATGTTTGGTGACGGCCTCGATCTCATCGATGCGGTCGACGTCAAAGGTGGCGGCGCCGCCTTTCTCCCAGATCGTCTTTGCCGCCGATTTCGGGATGACGCCGAGTTCGGCCAGCGCGTCGCAGGCATGCGCCTCGATCTCGAACCAGATGCGGAACTTGGTTTCGGGAGACCAGATGTCGACCATTTCGGGCCGGGAATAACGCGGGATCATGGGCGGCTGCCTTTCAAGAGGTTTGTTAGCGCCCCTGTAGCAAAGACGGGCGGCAATCTCAACGCATGCGTTTGGCAAGATGATAGCTGCTTGCGACAAGACAGACGAGGCCGAGCGGCAGGAAGAGGCGCAGGCCGATCACCAGGAACTGGTAGACGGCGCTGATACTGGTGAAGACGAACTGGAAAGCCCAGACGATACTGCCGAAGGGGGCGTGCCAGCGCGAATAGAACATCCGGTATTCCATGGCGAAGAGGAAAGCGGTCATCAGGATCGTGGCCGCTGTCAGCGTCACGAAAAAAGCGGCAAAACGCGTTTCCAGCGGCCTGTCAAAGGCGAGGAAGCGGGCGACCGGCAGGGCGAACGGCCAGGCAAACAGGCCGCCGGCGAAATAGAGTGCGGCGATCTCGGCAAGGCGGCTCGTCTGCAGGCCGTTGCGCAGGTAAAGGCCGAGCATGGCGGCGGCAAGCATCTGCATGCCCCAAAGGAACGCGCCGGCGATCAGATCGGGGTAGGGCGGCCGTGCAGCTCTTAGACGATCCATCCGGGGGCGATCCGTCCTCGGGCGATCCATGTTCAGGGATGAACCGGAACGGCGATCCAGCGTCCGTTCCTGTCGGCATCGAAGGCCAGGACGAGGGCGATGTGAACCTGGTTTCCGCCTTCCGGCTGATAGACCACGGCGCCGCCGATCCGGTATTCGACGGAACATACGCGCTCGGCCGGAACTGCGGTGGCCTGGCGCGCCGCCTGCCGGTTCGGAGCGCCTTCCTTCTCGATCATCTGCAGGCTGAAGCCGATGACCCGCTTGTCGACTGCAGCGCAATCCTTCGGCGTTGGTACCGGCATCTCGCCGAGCGAGAGCGTATAGGGCGATTTCGGCGGGCCGTCGGTCGCAAGTGTCGTGTAGCGGATCGTCTTCGAAGGGGAGCCGAGTTCGGTCGGCGGATTGAAGGCGGCGATCAGGCCGGGATTGGTCAGGAGATCGTATTTGTCCATCTGGCTGCGCGCCGCCGTCAGGTTCTGCCGCCGCGCCTTGGAAAGATTGGCATCCTTGTCGGTCAGCTCCGTGTGGAAGGGCGTGCCCTCGAGATAGTGGCCGTCTTCAGTATCGATGAAATAGGTGTTGGAGTAGGGAAGGTTGCCGCTCTCCTGGATGCCGAACTCCTGAAATCCGAAGACCTTGCCGTCGGCGGAAAAGCCGATCGGCTGGATATTGGCGATGTCGCCGGCAAGCGACAGGCCGGGCAGGCCGGCAAATGCGACGGCAAGCATGCCACCGATAATCAGACGTTTCTTCATGCTCGTGCCCCTTCGGCTGCCTGACGCAGATCGGCGACAGTCCGGCGATAATCCTCGACCGTATCGCCCTTGAAAATTGCCGAGCCGGCGACGAGAACGTTGCCGCCCGCCCGCGCGATATCAGGCGCCGTTTCCACCGTGACGCCGCCGTCGACCTCGAGCTCGATCGGCCGATCACCGATCAGTGACTTCGCCGCCGCGATCTTCTTCGCCATCGCCGGAATGAACTTCTGCCCACCGAAGCCGGGATTGACCGACATGATCAGGATGAGATCGACATCGTCGAGCACGTTCTCGATGGCGCTGAGCGGTGTCGCCGGATTGATCGTCACCCCGACCTTCTTGCCGAGATTGCGGATAGTCTGCAGCGAGCGGTGCAGATGCGGTCCGGCTTCGGCATGGACGGTGATACGGTCACAGCCGGCCTTGGCGAAGGCTTCGAGATAGTCGTCGACCGGGGAGATCATCAGGTGGCAGTCGAAGGTGGCTGACGTATAGGAGCGCAGCGACTTGATGACATCGGGGCCGAAGGAGATGTTCGGCACGAAATGGCCGTCCATCACGTCGAGATGGATCCAGTCGGCGCCGGCGGCCGTCACGTCGCGGACCTCCTCGCCGAGCCTGGCGAAATCCGCCGCGAGGATCGAGGGGGCAATGCGAATGGGCAGCGTCATCAAATCTTACTCCGTATGGGCCGCCATTTGAGCGCGGGGCCCGAATTCAAGGCTGGCGCGCCGCTCATTGCGTCGGCGCGGCAGGTGGAAAAAAGCCGTTGCCCCGCCATTCGAGCAGGCGGTAGGGATTTTGCGAAAGTTCATGCGCGCCGGTGAAGGCGATAGCGCCGACCGGCGTCTGGAATGTCGTGCCGAGAAGCGTCTCCTGGAGGGGCTTGCCCGCCGCAGCGGCGGCTTGTCCCGCCTGGCCGGCAATGAGGGCGGCGGCCAGCGACGGCAGGACATAACCTTCCGGCTCGATGCCTTTGGCGCGCAGCGCGTCGGCCGCAGCCGTGCCTTCCGGCAGGATGGCGGATTCGGGCAGGGCGACGGCGCGTACGCCTGAATCAAGCGGCAGCGGCTGGTCGGCAGCGCGCATGGCATCGCCGCCGAGGATGGAGAGCTGGATGTTCTCGGCCTTGGCGTCGCGGGCGATGACGGCGACGTCGTTGCGGTCGCCGCCGATGAAGACCCTGGTGGCGCCGGCCCGTTTCAGGCGGCGGACGAGGGCAATCTGCTGTTCCTGTCCCGGCCGGTAGGTATCGGTAAAGACTGGCTTCAGGCCGTTCTGCTCCAGCGCATTGCGCACCGCTTCCGTCAGTTCGCGGCCATGAATGGTGCCGTCCTCGATCAGGGCGATCGGATCGGCGGCCCAGTCCTTCAGGATCACCTCGATGACCTTTGCCGCCTCGGCACCGTCGGCGGGCGCCGCGCGGAAAAGCGGCCAGCCGTTCTTCAACGCATCCTCCATGAGGATGTGGGAGCGCACGGAGACGGTGATCGCGGGGATATTGGCATCCTTCAGCTTCGGCAGCGCGTCTTCCAGCGTCTCGCTGCAGAGAAAGCCGACCGCGACCTGCACCTTGGCATTGACAAGCGCATCGGCGACCGCGGCACCACTATTCTCCTCGCAGGTCTCGTTGATGGCGACGAGAGTATTTCCGGACTGCTGGATCTCGAAACCGGCGCCGGCGGCAATCTGGGCGCCGAGGAGGGCGAGCGGGCCGTTCTGAGGGGCGACGACGCCGATCGTCACGCCGGCCGCATGGCTTTCAGCCGCCGCTCCCAGCAGCGCCAGAAAGGCTGCTATGCCACGCAGGTTGATCATGAAAGGCGGAGATCCCTAGCCATCGTCCATGCCCTTTTATCCGCAAGGCCGCGATCGTCAAAGAAAAACAAGCGCAACACAGCGCTTTTCACCGGTCCTATTGTAGAAAAGGTAACCGATGCTCGCCATATTGGCGCGATAGCAAGTCGATCCAGACAGAGTAAGCGCGTATGGGAGAAGCAGGTGTTGAACAGGCAGCATATCGACCCCGGCCTTTATCGCGATGCCATGAGCCGTTATGCCGGCCATGTGCAGCTCGTGACGACGGCAATGGGCGAGCTGCGCCGCGGCGTCACCATCACCGCCGCCTGCTCGGTCTCGGACAATCCGGCCTCGGTGCTGATCTGCCTCAACAACACCAATCCGAAGAACGAGATCTTCTTTCGCAGCGGCATCTTCGCGCTGAACACGCTCGGCGCCCACCACCAGGGCGTTGCCGATGCCTTTTCCGGGCGCACGTCGCTTGCCAATGACGACCGTTTCGCCAGCGCCCGTTTCGATATGCTTGCCACCGGTGCGCCCGTGCTGGCCGACGCACTTGCCGCCTTCGATTGCCGGGTGATCGATATCAAGGAAATGCCGACGCACAATGTCATCTTCGGCGAGGTCGCGGCTGTCCGCTTCAGCGAAAAACACCCGGCGCTCATCTATATGAACCGGGATTATCACGCGCTGTAATTGGAGCGCCGTGCGTCCTTGCATTTCGAGGGAATAAAGAATGGACAATGCCGGGATCGAGGAAATGTTTCAGGGGCTTGGCCCCGTCACGGTCAAGCGCATGTTCGGCGGCAAAGGCATCTATCATCTCGGGCGCATCATTGCGCTCGAAGTGCGCGACGAGATGCTGCTGAAAGCCGACGAGACGAGCGCTCCGGAATTTGCCGCTGCCGGCGCCACGCAATGGACCTATGAGGGCAAGAAGGGCAAGCCGGTAAAAATGCCCTATTGGTCGATCCCCGACGAGGCCTACGACGATCCCGATCTGATGGCGAAGTGGGTGAGGCTTGCCTATGAGGCGTCGCTTCGCGCCGAATAGTCAGCCGCGTTCAGCGGGCGACAAGGCTGCTATCGCAGCCTTGGTGAAGGCCGACAGTGGCTCGGGTAGATCCGTCAGCGGAAACCAGCCGAAATCCGAAAGCTTGTCCGGTTCGGTCAGTTGCGGCTCGCCCTCGACGTCGCGGGCGAGATAGAGGATCGAGATCCAGTGTTGGCGGTCGGCATCGATGATCTGTTCGGTCACGCTGATTCGTTCGATGCGGCCGATCGTCAGGCCGGTTTCCTCCTCGGCCTCACGGCGCGCGGCAGTCTCTGCCGGCTCCATATGATCGACCTTGCCGCCGACGATATTCCAATAGCCGGCTTCAGGTGGTCGCATGCGTTTGTAAAGAAGGATCCTGGCGTCGCGCAGAATCACCAGACCGACGCCGAGACCCGGAAAATCAATGCCGGGCCTGCCCATAGTAATGCTTAGACCTTGGCGCTGCCGGCGATCAGCATGAAGGCGGGGATATCGTCGCCGAAGCCGACCGGGGTCGGGCCGTCGTCGTGGTCGCGATGGCGGCGGCGGTCGCGGCTGTCATCGTTTGCCGGGTAAGGCCGACTATTGCGCGCGTTGTTCTGCGGCTTCTGCTCTGCTTTGCGCTCGTTCTTCACGATGTCGGCCTTTACTGGTGCTGCTTCGATCACGTCTACGCCATTATCCTGTATGTCGTTATCAGATTTATGACTCGCAGCGGCGCGATTGCCGCGTCCGCGTCCACGATCTTTGTCGCCATTCTCTCTCGGCGCACGATCTCGGCCTGCACCATCTCTGGCGCCACGTTCGCGGCTGTTGCGACGCGGGCGTTCGCTGTCCCTGCTGTCTTCTGCCGGCGGCGGCAGCGACGTCAGGTCGCCGCTCAGCCATTCGACCTTCTGGCCGATCAGCTTCTCGATGGCATCGACGAATTTGGTGTCGCGCTTGGTAACGAGCGTGAAGGCGGCACCCGAGCGGCCGGCACGGCCGGTGCGGCCGATGCGGTGGACGTAATCCTCGGAATGGATCGGCACGTCGAAATTGAAGACGTGGCTGACATCAGGGATATCGAGGCCGCGGGCGGCGACGTCGGAAGCGACCAGAAGCTGGAGATTGCCATCGCGGAAGCTCTGCAGCGTCATCGTGCGGGAACGCTGGTCCATATCGCCATGCAGGGCGCCGACCGAGAAGCCGTGACGCTCGAGCGACCGGAAGAGATCGGCGACATCCTTCTTGCGGTTGCAGAAGACGATAGCGTTCTTGAGCTCGGTCTGGGCGCGGACGAGTTCGCGCAGAACCGCTCGCTTCTCGTAATCCTTGCCGTGCGAAGCGACGAAGCGCTGCGTCACGGTCTCGGCAGCGGAAGCCGGCTTTGCGACCTCGATGCGCTCTGGATTCTGCAGGAAGCGGTCCGCGAGCTTCTGAATCTCCGACGGCATGGTTGCCGAGAAGAACAGAGTCTGGCGGGTGAACGGGATCATCTTGGCGATGCGTTCGATATCGGGGATGAAACCCATGTCGAGCATACGGTCGGCCTCGTCGATGACGAGGATCTCGACGCCGCTCATCAGGAGCTTGCCGCGCTCGAAATGGTCGAGCAGGCGGCCGGGGGTGCAGATCAGCACATCGGCGCCGCGCTCGAGCTTGCGGTCCTGGTCCTCGAAGGAAACGCCGCCGATCAGAAGGGCGACGTTGAGCCGGTGGTTCTTACCGTATTTCTCGAAATTCTCGGCGACCTGAGCGGCGAGTTCGCGCGTCGGCTCGAGAATCAGCGTGCGGGGCATGCGCGCACGCGCACGGCCCTTCTCCAGAAGCGACAGCATCGGCAAAACAAAGGATGCCGTCTTGCCAGTGCCGGTCTGCGCGATGCCGCAAATATCGCGGCGCTCGAGCGCAAACGGGATGGCGCCCGCCTGAATAGGCGTTGGGATCGTGTAGCCCGCGTCCGTAACAGCGGATAGCACTTTTTGGCTTAGGCCAAGGTCAGCAAATGTCGTCAAAGGGAAAACTGTTTCCATTCCGTTCGGCCGAGCTCTGAACGAGTCGGCGGGATTGCATGCCGCAATGCAGCGCGACATAGCCCCGAATGGCCGGCAAGTCAAGAAATAGAGACGCCGCACCCATTGCAGAGTGAAGCGTTGGTTACCGGGCAGGAGTTACTTGATATAGGTGGCGAGTTTAAGGCCGGCA
Organism: Rhizobium indicum; assembly: GCF_005862305.2. Lineage (NCBI taxonomy): Bacteria > Pseudomonadati > Pseudomonadota > Alphaproteobacteria > Hyphomicrobiales > Rhizobiaceae > Rhizobium > Rhizobium indicum. Next base: position 135,299 of record NZ_CP054021.1, read on the forward strand.
TTCATGAAATATACTGGATCGACGGCATGACCGTCCTGGCGCACTTCATAATGCAGGTGCGTGCCGGTCGAGCGGCCGGTGCTGCCGGCAAGGCCGATCACGTCGTTGCGGTCGACCGTGTCGCCGACCTTGACCAGAACCTCCGACATATGCCCGTAACGCGTCGAGATGCCGTTGCCGTGATCGACCTCGACCATGTTGCCGTAGCCGCCGGTCCAGCCGGCCGAAATCACCTTGCCGGGCGCCGTCGGGCGGATCCTTTCGCCCGGCGAAAAGCGGAAGTCGATGCCGGAATGGAGCGCGAGGCGGCCGAGGAAGGGATCACGGCGATTGCCGAAGGGGCTGGTCACATCCTTGCCGATAGCGGGATTGCGGAAGGGCAGGGATTCGGCAGTGCTGCGCACGGCTTCGAGCCGGGTCAGCACGCCGTCGAGCGCTGCCAGCGAATTGTTGAAGCCGTCGTTGCTTTCAGGCTCGACATAGGGGCCGCCGACGGCATCGTCGTCGTCTTTCCTGGCAGCGGTCTCGGGAATCGGAATCTTGAAGCGGGTCAGCACAGTCTCGATGGCGTTGGCGGCATTGCCGGCATCGCTCGTCAGCTGTTCGACACGGCTGCGTTGATCCTGTTCGACATCTTTGAGCGACAGCGTCACCTTGGAGAAGATGCGGTCGGCACGGTCGCCGACCGTGTCGGTGGCCGGCACATAGGCAAGCGTCGAATTGTCGGGCGTCGCATCGGCGGGCGCGCCGCTCGCCAGCTGTTTCTCGATTGCCTCGATGCCGCTACCGGAGAGCGAAGCGCGCTTGTCCTTGACATCGGGTGCATAGGACTGAACGGGCGAAGACGGCGCAGGCGGGGCGCCGTCCTTTTCCGTCAGGCCGGAGCTTTCGGCCCGGTCGAGCAGATTGTCGAGTTTGCCATGGCGCGAGGTCAGCGCCATCTGCTGCTCCATCAGCTTGTCGACCTTGTCTTCGACCACCTGCTGGTCGAGAAGCTGGCGGGAGGTGATGCGGTCGACCTGCGCGCGGAGGGCGGCGATGCGGTCTTCATAGTCGTGCTGCATGCGGGCCTGGCGGGCCATGGTGGCGCCGATCAGATCGTCGCGCAGCACGAGATAGGACGTGGCCAGCAGGTAGCCGATAGAGAAAACCCCGATGAAGCAGAAGGCAAGTGCTGCCATCCATGGCCGGACCGTCATATGGCGGACCTTGTCGCCGCTTGCGAGGATGAGGATATGTTCCTGCGCCCGCCTGCCGAATACCCGGTGCTGATGTCCGCTGTTCACGCAGGCTCTCCCGATTGATGCTCTACGCCTCTTTCGGAAATTAGACACCGTTATGGTTAATGAATGCTTTCATTGTCGCCGTCGCGTCATAAATTTCAGTGACTTCAAGCGTGGCTGATCGATGCGAGCGATCGGTAGAAGGACGGCGTCAGCCCGGCCTCGGCGCGGGCAAGGTCGTTGAAGGGCGGCTTTAGCGGTCCGCGGAAATTGGCGCGCACCAGCTCCTGGAAGGCCTTTGCCGGATCGCGCTTCTCGCGGGCGCAGAGGAAGCGGAACCATTTGGCGCCGACGGCGACATGGCCTTTCTCGTCATTGTAGATGACGTCGAGCACCGCTGCACTTTCGAGATCGCCTGTCTGGCGCATCTTCGCCTGCAGCGATGGTGTGACGTCGAGGCCGCGGGCTTCCAGAATCAGCGGTACGACGGCGAGCCTTGCCGTCAGGTCGTTGCGCGTCGAATGGGCTGCTTGCCAGAGCCCGTCATGGGCGGGCAGATCGCCGTAATCGGCGCCGAGATCGTTGAGCCTGGCGCGCACCATGCGGAAATGTTTCGCCTCCTCGAAGGCGACCAGCATCCAGCCGTCGAAAAAAGAATTCGGCACCTGCTCGGTCGCGAATCGCGCGACGATATCCAGCGCCAGATCGACGGCGTTGAGTTCGATATGGGCGATGGCGTGCAGCAGGGCGATCCGCCCTCTGAGCGTATGCAGCGAGCGCTTCTCCACCTGGGTCGGCGGCGTCAGCACCGGTTTCTCAGGACGGCCGGGCCTGTCGGGCAGGGCGGCATCGAGCGGCGAGCGCAGCGACACCCGGCGGGCGAACCAGCGGGTGGCGCTTTCCTGCGCAAGTGCCGTCTTGCGGTCGAGATCGGCGGAAGAGATCGCATCGATGGCGCCGCCGCGCAGCGAGGTTATCGTGAGATCCCCTATCACGCTGCCAGGTTCCTCACGGCCTCGAGCACGGTTTCGGCATGGCCCTGCACCTTCACCTTCTGCCAGATGGTGGCGATCGTGCCGTCATGGCGGATGAGGAAAGTGGTACGCTCGACGCCCATGAAGTTGCGGCCGTACATGCTCTTTTCCTTCCAGACGCCATAGGCCTGCAGCGTCGTCTTTTCCTCGTCCGAGGCGAGCGCCACCGAGAGACGGTGCTTCTTGATGAATTTGTCATGGCAGGCGGCCGAATCGGGCGACATGCCGATGATGGCAGCACCGGCCGCTTCGAACTCGGCTGCTAACGCGGTGAAAGCCAGTGATTCGGCGGTGCAGCCCGTCGTGTCATCCTTGGGATAGAAGAACAACACGAGCGGCTTGCCGTGGAATTCGGCCAGCGAAACGCGGCCGCCGCCGTCGCGGGGAAGGTTGAAATCAGGGGCCGAGACGCCGATGCCGGGAACCGCCATTGGGAAAACCTTTCTTTTGCCGGGTTTGTGGATGACACTTTCTCTCCCCGAATTATATAGTGGACGGATACCCGTCCAGCATGGCCGGGTTCAATTCTTCACTTAAAGGGAGAGCCCGAGGGCGCATGTCAGCCATCCGCGGCGAAAAGGTCACGTTTCGCAAGAAGGATATCGTTGCGCTGGACCGCTTGCCGTCCGCCCAGGCCGAGGATCCGATCATCGTTCATTGCCCGCCGCCGCGTTCGCCGATGCGCCGCACGGCGAAGCTGACCTGCGGATTTCTGGGGCTGATCCTCGTTATTCTCGCTGGCATCGTTTTCACCGTCGAGAGCGGCATGTTCGACAAGCCGCTGTCGCAGCAGGCTCAGGCGGCGCTGAATGGCGTGGCCGGACCGCGCTACCGTGCCGAGGTCGGCTCCACCGTCATCCGCTTCACCTCGGATTTTCGGCTGGCGCTGGAAGCGCGCAACGTCAACATGATCGACCAGGAGAGCGGCCAGCACCTGTCGACGACGGGTTCGGTGCGCCTGGGGCTCGATCCGCTGCAGCTTTTCCGCGGCCGCATCGCCGTCGCGGATATCGAAGCGGAGGATATCGCGCTCGATACCGCGCTTCTGCCCTCCGGCAATGCCGTCAAGCTCGACGATCTGCGCATCGACGCCATGCCGGCGGCGATGGAGAAGATCTTCTCGCAGTTCGACATGTTCGACAGCATCGTGACGCGCGGCTCGACCAATTCGGTGCGCATCTCCGGCATCGACATCAAGCTTGCCGATACCGCCAACGGTCCGCTGTCGCTCGTCATCGACAATCTCGTCTTTGCCCATGCCGGCCCGTCCTCGCTGCAATTGACCGGCGAAGTCGCGCTCAACGGCGAAGTGGCGGAGCTCGACGTGCTGGCCGACAAGGAAGACGGCCACGTGTCCAAGGTCGTGGCGACGCTCAAGCATGCCGACCTCACGCCTTTCGCGCTGAAACGCAACGATCAGGGCATGATCCGGCAAGGACTGAGTGCCTTTGCCGATCTGACAGTGTCGGCCACCCGAGCGCGCGATGGCGTGCAGCCGGCGCTGGCGGCGACGATCGACATCAATCCTGGCCAGATCTATGCGGATGGCGATCCGCAGGAGTTGTCGGGCGGGCAAATCAATCTCGTCTATGATTTCACCAAGCAGACGCTCGAGATCGCCCGATCGAACGCCCGGTTCGGCGCGACCACGCTTCCCATCAACGGCGCGCTGATCGATCTCGACAAACTCGACCCGCAGGCCGGCAAAGGCTTCGGTATCGACCTGCTCGTCAGCGGCGGCACGGCAGCCCCCGGCGGCTCCGGCGAGCCGCCGCTTTCCTTCGACATCCAGGCGACAGGGCGCTACATGGTCGCCGGCCGCGAATTCCAGTTTCCCAACATGACCGTCTCCAGCTCGCTCGGCGCGCTCTACGGATCGCTGCACGTCAAGCTCGGCGACAAGTCCCCGGAAATCAGCTTCGCCGGCCAGTCGGCGCAGCTGCAGACGACAGCGATCAAGCAGCTCTGGCCGTTCTGGATGGCGCCCAAGGTGCGCACCTGGGTGCACGGCAATCTCTTTGGCGGCACCGTCACCAACGCTACCATATCCGTCTTCATTCCTTTCGGCAGGCTGGACGAGGCAGCCGGCGGCAAGGGCCTGAAGCTCGACGCCAACCAGATCCGCATCGGCTTCGACATTGCAGAGGCGCGGATGAACGTCGCCGGCGACATTCCGCCGATCCGCGACACGTCAGCACATTTCGACCTGACCGGTCCGGTTGCGACGATCGCGATCAAGAGCGGCACCTCCTATTTCCCCTCCGGCCGGTCCGTCGGTCTCGGGCAGGGGACGTTCATTCTGCCCGCCACCTACGATAAACCGCTGATGGCCGATATCGATCTCGCGGTCTCAGGGGCGGCGGACGCTGTCGGCGAGCTTCTGACCTACCGGCCGATCCGGGTGCTGCAGCGCGCCGGCTTTACGCCCGATGACCTCAAGGGCCGGATCGAGGCGCATGTGAAGGCTCATTTCGGCCTGCTCTCCTCGCAAAACCCGCCGCCTGCCGAATGGACGGCGGCAATGAAGCTCACCGATATCGATCTTGCCAAGCCGTTTTCCGGCAGGATGATCAGCAATCTCGACGGCACGCTGAACGGCAATCCGAAGCGGATCACGCTCGATGCCAAAGCCCAGATCGACGGTGTCCCGGCCGATATCGATCTTACCGAACCGGTCGAGGCATCCGACACAGCGGCCAAACAACGGGTGATCACCGCGACCCTTTCCGAGGACCAGCGCAACAAGCTGATACCCGGCCTTTCTGGCATCGTCGGCGGCAGCGTGAAGATGGTGCTGACGCGGATCGACGACGACCGGCAGGACGTCCAGCTCGACCTCACCAGGTCGCTGCTCGAACTGCCGTGGATCGGCTGGGCGAAGGGCAGCGGCATTGCCGCCACGGCCGAATTCGAAACATCAGGCCCGGCCGACAATACCCAGATCAAGAACTTTCGATTGAAGGGCGACGGTTTCGGCGCCAACGGATCGCTGAACATTGGCAAAGGCGGGCTGATCTCGGCCGATTTCGACAGCGTCAAGCTCTCCTCGCTCGACGATTTCGCCCTGTCGGTGAAACGCAGCAAAGGCAATTTCGACGTCTCGGTCTCCGGCGACAGCGCCGATGCGCGGCCGGTCATCCAGCGGTTGAAATCAGGCTCGGACGGTGATGGTGATGGGGATGCCGGCGACACCGGCGTATCGGTGCGCGCCAGGCTGAAAAACGTCATCGGCTTCAACGACGAGAAGGTCGGCAATTTTCAGGCGCAAATATCACTGCGCGGCGACAAGCTGCAGGCGCTTAATTTTTCCGCCGTTACCGACAGCGGCGAGGCCGTGGTCAGCCAGATGAAGGACGGCGGCGTCATCAACATCACCAGCGGCGATGCCGGCGCGGTTTCGCGTTTCGCCGATCTCTACCAGCACATGCAGGGCGGCCTGCTCAATCTGGCGATCCGGCTGGGGGCGGAGGGCGGCTGGGACGGCTCGCTCGACGTGCGCCGCTTCGCGATCGTCAACGAACAACGCCTGCGGTCGATCGTTTCGACGCCGGTCGGAAGTGAGCAGCGCAGCCTCAACGAAGCGGTCAAGCGCGACATCGATACCTCGTCGCAGCGCTTCCAGCGCGGCTTTGCCCGTGTCGTCTCGCGCAACGGCATGGTCGGCATCGAGAACGGCGTGCTGCGCGGCGACCAGATCGGCGCAACCTTCCAGGGCATCGTGCGCGACCGCAAGGGCAACATGGACATGACCGGCACCTTCATGCCGGCCTACGGCCTCAACCGCCTCTTCGCCGAACTGCCGCTGATCGGCGTCATCCTCGGCAATGGCAGCGACCGCGGCCTGATCGGCATTACCTTCAAGCTGACAGGCAAGTTCGACCAGCCGAACCTGCAGATCAATCCGCTGTCGATCATCGCGCCTGGTGTTTTCCGGCAGATCTTCGAATTCCAGTGAGGCGGGGGAAGCCGGGAGGTCGCAGATCCCGGCAGGTGCAAAAGGTTCCGACAAATCGTCCGGTGTGTGACTTGTTGCCGGATCGCAGCAGAGAAAAGCGCAGGTTCGTCCTCGGCAAGGCCAATTCCGACCTATCCTGACCAGTCCGACATTGATGCTTTGCCTATTTTAGGTAAACCTGATGTACTGTATTGTCCCGGCCAGCAAGCAACGGCTGGTGCAATGTCGGAGGATGCCATGCAGTGCGCCCGGACAGTTTCTTTCGCATCGGCCGCCGTGCTCGCAGTCACGATTGGCGACGCCTCGCTTTCTGCGGAAAAGAGCGTGCGGCTGAAATCGCAAGAGGCGGTCATCCGTTCCGACCACGTCCTGATGGTTCCTCTGGACGCAATGATGACGCCGCCGATCTTCTCGATCAGCTGGTGGTCGCGGGTGAAGCCCGCTTCTAGCGTTGATCCGCCGGGCTATCTTCTTAGGAGACCAGACGAGATGACGAAGAATACCGGCGGGGAGCTGAATGATCTTGCCCGCCGACCCGAATAGTGAGGCAAAGAAAAGCCGGCGCGGGCGCCGGCTTTGATATCGGTTCGGAATTGAAGTCCTTACGCCGCGCGGCGGATCAGGATGTGCTTCTTCTTGCCGAGCGAGAGCTTGATGACGCCGTCAGCGGTGATTTCGCCGCTGCCGATCATCTTGCGTTCGTCGCTGACCGCCTCGTCGTTGATGCGGACCGCGCCCCCCTGGACGTGACGGCGGGCTTCGCCGTTCGACGAGGCAAGGCCGGCACGAACGATCAGCGACAGCAGGCCGATGCCGCCGTCGAGTTCGGTGGCAGGGATATCGACCGAGGGCAGGTTCTCCGAGAGGCTGCCTTCCTCGAAGGTTTTGCGCGCGGTTTCAGCGGCCTGCTCGGCGGCCGTGCGGCCGTGCAGGATCGCGGTAACCTCAGTTGCCAGGAGCTTCTTGACCTCGTTCAGCTCCGAACCACCGATCGCCGACAGCCTTGTGATTTCATCCATGGGCAACGTGGTGAAAAGCTTGAGGAAGCGCGGCACATCAGCGTCCTCGGTATTGCGCCAATATTGCCAGAAGTCATAGACAGGCAGCAGATCGGCATTCAGCCAGACTGCACCGGAAGCCGATTTGCCCATCTTAGCGCCGGACGACGTCGTCAACAACGGCGATGTCAGCGCATAGAGCTGCTGTGTCCCCATGCGGTGACCGAGATCGATACCGTTGACGATATTGCCCCACTGGTCCGAACCGCCCATCTGCAGGCGGCAATCGTAGCGCTTGGCAAGCTCGACGAAATCGTAGGCCTGCAGGATCATGTAGTTGAATTCCAGGAAGGACAACGACTGTTCGCGGTCAAGGCGCGTCTTCACACTGTCAAAAGACAGCATGCGGTTAACCGAGAAATGGCGGCCGACATCGCGCAGGAACTCCAGATAATTCAATGAGCGCAGCCACTCGGCGTTGTTGATCATCAGCGCGGCGGTGGCAGGCCTCTCATAATCGAGGTAGTTCGAGAAGCAGGTTTTGATCGAGGCGATATTCTGCTCGATCGTCTCGATCGTCATCAGCTTACGCGCCTCCTCCTTGAAAGAGGGATCGCCGACCATACCGGTGCCGCCGCCCATCAGCGAAATCGGGCGGTGGCCCGTCGCCTGCAGCCAATGCAGCATCATGATCTGTGTCAGGTGGCCGACGTGAAGACTGGATGCCGTCGGGTCGTAGCCGATATAGGCCGTCACGGTTTCCTTGGCGAACAGGTCGTCGAGGCCGCTTTCATCGGAGATCTGATGAATGAAGCCGCGCTCTTTCAGCGTGCGGAGGAAATCGGACTTGAACTCGGACATAGGTTTCGTCTCTTGGTGTCTGCTCCGCACCCCATGGGGGCTTGGCGCAAGTTCGTTGTTGTTGATCTGTCGCGGCGCGTTTAGCACTGTTTTTATAAAAGTGCATCCGGGAATCGCATGGGAGGCAAGCCTCATGGATGTCATCAGGACCGCGATCGGGCTGATGAGCGGCACGTCGATGGACGGAATCGACGTCGCGTTGATCAGGACCGACGGCCGCGGCTTCATCGAGCGCGGGCCGTTCATGGGCGTGCCCTATGATCCGGATTTTCGCGGGCAGCTCAAACGGGCGCTGGAACTGTCGCGTCCACTGACCGACAGGAGCGAACGACCCGCTGAGCTTCGCGAGATCGAGCTTGAACTCACCTGGCGGCATGCAATTGCCGTTACGGCATTCATGGAGCGTTTCGGGCTTTCTGCCGATGCCGTCGATGTTCTCGGCTTCCATGGCCAGACGGTGCTTCATCACCCTGATGAGGGATTGACGATCCAGATTGGCGACGGCGGGGAACTGGCGAAGAGAACCGGCATATCGGTGGTCTACGACATGCGCGCCAACGATATGGTTCATGGCGGGCAGGGCGCGCCGCTGGTGCCGGCCTATCACGCAGCACTTGCGGGAAAATTCCAGCAGGCGGGACAGGCAGTGTGCTTCGTCAATATCGGCGGCATCTCCAATCTCACCTTTATCGGCACCGACGGACGGATATCGGCGTTCGACAGCGGTCCGGGCAATACGCTGATCGACCAGTGGGTGGAGATGCAGACCGGTAAAACCTATGACCCCAGCGGCGAGATCGGTGGGCGCGGAAAGGTCGTGGCCAGCCTGGCGGAACGCTATCTGCAAAGCCCGTTCTTCCGCGGCAATATTCGCCGGTCGCTGGACCGCGGCGATTTTGCACCGCTTCAGCCCGAGGAAGCGAGCCTTGAAGACGGCGCCCGGACGCTCGCGCATGTCGCCGCCGCCTCGATCATCAAATCCGCCAGTTTCCTGCCGGAGACCCCAGCGATCTATATCGTCTGCGGCGGCGGGCGGCTGAACGCCACTCTGATGGCAGAGTTCTCAGTCATGGCCGAAAGGCTGGGCTCGAGGGTGCTGACGGCGGAGGAGCCGGGCTTCGACGGCGATGCGATGGAAGCCGAGGCCTGGGCCTATCTCGCCGTCCGGTCGCTGGACGGACTGCCGCTGACATTCCCCGGCACGACGGGAGTCGACGCTCCCGTCAGCGGCGGGGTGCTGGCGACGCCATGAGAGAGCAGCGGGTCATGCTGAAGACGCCACGGCTTACCTTCGTCATGTGGGACGAAGGCGATGGGACCCTGGTGCAACAGCTGCATTCGACGATGGCGACGACCCGATATTTGTCCGGCAACGTGCCGTGGAGCCTCCAAAAGGCTGAGGAACGGCTGCGCGGCTGGTTCGAGGAACAGGCGCGCGACGGCACGACCAAATACAAGCTCCTCGCCGAGGACGGTCGATTTGTCGGCCGTGCGGGGATTTCAAAGTTCAGGAACGAGCAATTCGAACTCGGCTATTCCCTGCGCGAGGAGGCGTGGGGCAGGGGCCTGGCAACGGAAGCGGCGAGTGCGCTTGCCGACTGGTTCTTCGAAAGGAAGTTTGCATCGGGCTTCATCGCCTTCACGCATCCCGAAAACATCGCCTCGCAACGCGTCCTCAGAAAGATCGGCATGCGCGAACGCGCGCCGATCCTGATCGATGGAGTGCTGGACACGGTTTTCGGACTGACCGCCGATATGCGGCCGGCAAAGCTCTAACTCTTGACGGCGACCGGTCGGACATGGGATTCGCGCCCAGCCTGATTGCCATCCTCGACGCCCCTGACCTGGGCGATGAATGAGAATTTCTTGCGAAGGCCGAGGATCGGCTTCTCGATGAAATGCCAGGACAGCACCGCAACGGCGAGAGCCGATGGCAGGCCGACGAGATAGAGCGCCAGCGCACCATATTTCGGATAGAGAAAAACCGACGGGAACGAGCTGATCCAGATCTGTAAAAACGGGTCGTGATAAAGATAGACGCCGTAGGAATAGTCGCCTTTCCTGAAAAAGGCCGGGATGGGCACCTCGGACAGGCCGACGAAGACGGTGATGTAAACAAGAGAGGTGATGACCAAGGGCCGGTTGAGCACCGACTCCGTCGCTCGGCTGTCCAGGGTGAGGATGGCGACGATGCAGACCAGGCAGGCAGCGCCGAATATCCAGCGGGAATGCGGAATGACTGCCCTGAACTGAAAGGCGACGATGCCCATCATGAAGGCCGTTATCAGTTGGGAGCCTCGGCTCATGAACAGGAAGCGCGCGATCGGCTTGATCGAGCCCGGCAACAGGTAGGGCATCTTCTGCACGATAAGGCCGATGACGATGTAGGCGATCGTCACCGCCAGCAGCTTGTAGCGCGTTTTCACAATGGCGGTGATCATCAGGAACGACATGATGATGTAGCAGAAGATTTCCCAGGGAACCGTCCACAGAGCGCCGTTGACACGCTGGCTCGGATTATCCTGGAAAACGCCCGGAAGCTCGTAATGAATCCAGCCGACGATATTCAGGAAGTATTTGAAAAACCGCTGATCGGTAAAATATTCGGAATGATAGACGACCGTGATGATCGGTCCGATGATCAGCGAACAAACGACGATATCGACGGCAAGCGCTGGGACGATGCGCAAGCCTCGGTTGATCAGGAAATTCCGGAGGCTCAGGCGCTGTGCACTGCCGGCGATCAGAAATCCGCTCAAAGCGAAGAACATCGGAACAAGAGCGTATTCAGTGAACCAGAATACTGACCCCCTGATGAAGTCATTGTTGTCGGTTAACAAAAAGGAATGGGTCAATACGATGGAAAAGGCGAGCCCTATTCGAAGAAAATCGAACCCCGGACCAATTCCCCTATACTTATCGAGGACTTCCCCGAACGACTTGGTCATTGCGGACCTCGCTTTTGTTAGGATCGCGAGGACCCTACCGCACTGCAACATGGATTGCAACACGATAGGTGGTCTGTTCCGGCACAGCCGGCCCGGTTGTGTTCCGGACCGTCATGGCATCGATAAGGCTGAGATTTGTGGTGTCAGCGAATCCGCTTGGCGGCCGGTTCCGGCACCAGTTCGCCGTTGAGGCGGCGGTCGAGATAATCCTCGCATTCGCCCATCAGCGTTTCCACCTGACCGTTGAAGAAGTGGTTGGCGTTGGCGACGGTGCGATGGGTAATCAGGATGCCCTTCTGGGTCTTCAGCTTCTCCACAAGGCCGTTCACATCCTTCTCAGGCGCCACCTTGTCCGCCTCGCCGTTGATGATCAGGCCGGAGGAGGGGCAGGGCGCCAGGAAGGAGAAGTCGTAGGTGTTCGGCTGGGGCGAGATCGACATGAAGCCTTCGATTTCCGGCCGGCGCATCAGGAGCTGCATGCCGATCCAGGAGCCGAAGGAATAACCGGCGACCCAACAGGTCTTGGAATCAGGATGCAGGCTCTGCACCCAGTCGAGCGCCGAGGCGGCATCCGAGAGCTCGCCGGCGCCGTGGTCGAATTCGCCCTGGCTGCGGCCGATTCCCCGGAAATTGAAGCGCAGCGTCGTGAACCCGCGCTTCTGGAACATGTAGAAGAGCTGGTAGACGATCTGATTGTTCATCGTGCCGCCGAACTGCGGATGCGGATGCAGAATCAGGGCGATGGGCGCGCTTTTTTCCTTGGAGGGCTGGTAGCGGCCTTCAAGACGGCCGGCTGGGCCGTTGAAAATAACTTCGGGCATTGGTACTCCGGGTTTTATTTCGCGTTCGCGCTGCGTTGGATGACAACATGACTTGACTAGTGTTGTCAGCTTTTCTAAAACGCAGTTTAGAACAATTCGAAACTTGCATGGCGATCCACGCATCGTGGAATGTGTCATAAGGCAAGCCCGGCGGAAATTTCAAGAAAAATGAACCGCGGATGCTGAAGCAAGCTCGTCAAGCGCAGGACTGAAGATCATGGCGCCGCCACGCCTTTATCTCGACTGGAACGCCACAGCGCCGCTGCACCCCGCAGCACGCGCGGCGATCATGCGCGCCATCGACATTTTCGGCAATCCAAATTCCGTTCACGGCGAGGGCCGGGCCGCCCGCGCCGCCATCGAAGGCGCACGGCGCAAGGTGGCAGCACTTGCCGGCACCGATGCCGGCAATGTGGTCTTTACCAGCGGCGCGACCGAGGCCGCCAATCTGGTGCTGACGTCGGATTTCCGCATGGGCCGCACGCCGCTCCGCCTTGGCCATCTCTATTTCTCGGCGATCGAGCATCCGGCGGTGCGCGAAGGCGGCCGCTTCGCCAAAGAGAAGATGACGGAGATCCCGGTGACGGAAGCCGGCATCGTCGATCTCGATGCGCTCGGCCTGCTGCTCGATGCGCATGACAAGGCCGCCGGCCTGCCGATGGTCGCTATCATGCTCGTCAATAACGAGACGGGCATCGTCCAGCCGGTCGAGGCGGCGGCAAAGATCGTCCACGCCCATGGCGGGCTCTTCGTCGTCGACGCCGTGCAGGCGGCCGGCCGCATCGCGCTCGATATCGGCAAGATCGGCGCCGACTTCATGATCGTTTCCTCGCACAAGATCGGCGGGCCGAAGGGTGCCGGCGCGCTCATTGCGCAGGGCGAGGCGCTGATGCCCAGGCCGCTGATCCAAGGCGGCGGGCAGGAGCGGGGTCACCGCTCAGGGACACAGAATTCGCTGGCGCTGATCGGCTTCGGCGCGGCGGCAGAAGCCGCGGCAGACGAACTCGAGGCGCGTAATGCGGCGATCGGCGTGTTGCGCGAGCGGCTGGAAGCCGGCATGCGTGAGGTAGCAGCCGATGTGATGATCCACGGCGAGGGCGGCGAGCGCGTCGCCAATACGATCTTCTTCACCCTACCGGGGCTGAAGGCCGAGACTGGACAGATTGCTTTCGACCTCGAAGGCGTTGCCCTATCCGCAGGCTCTGCCTGCTCGTCCGGCCGGCTCGGCGAAAGCCATGTGCTGACGGCGATGGGCCGTGACGCCAAGCTCGGGGCGCTGCGCATCTCGCTCGGCTTTTCGACGACGGAAGAGGATATCGACAGGGCGATTGCGGCTTTCGCAAAGATCGCCAACCGGCGCAGGTCGGCTGGGGAGGCGGCGTGCCCGCTGTCAAAACTTGCGGAAACGCAAATTTCTGCTTGCCAATCGGGCTGAAAAGTCCCTTTTGGCCTCTTACATGAGGGGCAAGGTAATTGCCCAAACGCTACAAGCTGCCGGACCTTGTATCCGGCGAGATTGGAGAATGAGATGGCTGCGGTGCAGGAAACAATCGACCAGGTGCGCCTGATCGATGTGGACCAGTATAAATACGGTTTCGAGACCGTCATCGAGATGGACAAGGCGCCGAAAGGCCTGTCCGAAGATATCATCCGCTTCATTTCGGCGAAGAAGCAGGAGCCGGAGTGGATGCTGGAATGGCGTCTCGAGGCCTATCGTCGCTGGCTGACGCTGGAAGAGCCGACCTGGGCGCGCGTCAACTATCCGAAGATCGATTTCAACGACATCTATTATTACGCCGCGCCGAAGAGCACGCCGGGTCCAAAGTCGCTCGACGAGGTCGATCCGGAGCTGTTGAAGGTCTATGAGAAGCTCGGCATCCCGCTGCGTGAGCAGGAGATCCTTGCCGGCGTCGAGAAGCCGAAGATCGCCGTCGACGCTGTTTTCGACAGCGTTTCGGTCGTTACCACCTTCAAGGCAGAGCTGAAGAAGGCCGGCGTGATCTTCATGTCGATCTCAGAAGCCATCCGCGAGTATCCGGAACTGGTGCAGAAGTACCTCGGCTCCGTCGTTCCGACCAGCGACAACTACTATGCGACGCTCAATTCAGCGGTCTTTACCGACGGTTCCTTCGTCTTCGTGCCGAAGGGCGTTCGCTGCCCGATGGAGCTTTCGACCTATTTCCGCATCAACGAGAAGGGCACCGGCCAGTTCGAGCGCACGCTGATCATCGCGGAAGAGGGCGCTTACGTCTCCTATCTCGAAGGCTGCACGGCGCCGCAGCGCGACGAAAACCAGCTGCATGCGGCTGTCGTCGAACTCGTTGCGCTCGATGATGCCGAGATCAAATATTCGACCGTCCAGAACTGGTATCCGGGCGACAAGAACGGCAAGGGCGGCATCTACAACTTCGTCACCAAGCGCGGCGATTGCCGCGGCGACCGTTCGAAGATTTCGTGGACGCAGGTCGAAACCGGCTCGGCAATCACCTGGAAATATCCGTCCTGCATTCTGCGCGGCGACGACAGCCGCGGCGAGTTCTATTCGATCGCGGTATCGAACGGCCATCAGCAGATCGACAGCGGCACCAAGATGATCCATCTCGGCAAGAACACGTCGAGCCGCATCGTCTCCAAGGGCATCGCCGCCGGCGTGTCCAACAACACCTATCGCGGCCAGGTCTCGGCCCACCGCAAGGCTTCGAACGCGCGCAACTTCACCCAGTGCGATTCGCTGCTGATCGGCGACAAGTGCGGCGCCCATACCGTGCCTTATATCGAGGCGAAGAATTCGACGGCGCAGTTCGAGCATGAAGCCACGACCTCGAAGATCTCCGAGGACCAGCTGTTCTACTGCCTGCAGCGCGGCATCCCGACCGAAGCGGCGATCGCACTAATCGTCAACGGCTTCGTCAAGGAAGTCCTGCAGGAACTGCCGATGGAATTCGCCGTCGAGGCGCAGAAGCTGATCAGCATCTCGCTCGAGGGCAGCGTGGGCTGACATGAACGAGACGGACAAGAAACGCATTCTTGAACGTCTGGAAAACATGCGCGGGGAGATATTGGCGAAAATTCGCCCCCGCGAGCAGAGATATGAAACCGAGAAACCGCCGGAGCAGCCCTATGTGTTTCTCCAGCAGCGCATGGAAAAGCCGGGAAAGATCGTTCAGGGGATCCCGGAATTTCTCGAATGGCTTTGGCTCGTAACGGTCGCGGTTTTCCGTGTCATCCGTTTTTTTGGGCGATAGCACCGAGCCCCACATGATGATGTCCTTACAAATTACGCGAGGCTCCGACGAGCTACGCAGAGAAAACGCAGGAACCAAAGATGCTTGAAATCAGAAACCTTCATGCCCGCATCGCCGAAGACGGCACCGAGATCATCCGTGGCCTGAACCTGACGGTGAAGGCCGGCGAAGTTGCCGCGATCATGGGGCCGAACGGCTCCGGCAAGTCGACGCTCTCTTATGTGCTGTCCGGCCGCAGCGACTACGAAGTCACCGAGGGCGATATTCTCTACAATGGCGAAAGCATTCTCGAGCTCGATCCGGCCGAGCGCGCCGCCAAGGGCATTTTCCTCGCCTTCCAGTACCCGGTCGAAATTCCGGGCGTCGCCACCATGCAGTTCCTGAAGGTGGCGATGAACGAGCAGCGCAAGGCGCGCGGCGAGGACGAGTTGACGACGCCGGACTTCATGCGCCGCGTCAAGGATGCCGCCGGCAAGCTGCAGATCAATACCGAGATGCTGAAGCGGCCGCTGAACGTCGGCTTCTCCGGCGGCGAAAAGAAGCGGGCCGAGATCCTGCAGATGGCGCTGCTCGAACCGAAGCTGTGCGTGCTTGACGAAACCGATTCCGGCCTCGACATCGATGCGCTGAAGATCGTCGCCGACGGCGTCAACGCGCTGCGTTCGCCGGACCGCGCGGTCGTGGTCATCACCCACTACCAGCGCCTGCTCGACTATATCGTGCCGGATACCGTCCACGTGCTCTATAAGGGCCAGGTGATCAAGTCGGGCGACAAGACGCTGGCGCATGAGCTGGAAGCCAACGGCTATGCCGACATCATCGGCACGGCGGCCTGAGTTTCGGGTGGAAAGGACGACGTCCATGAACATGCAGACGACGAGCCGCCTGACTGCGGCCGAGACGGCGCTGATCGAGGCTTTCAACCAGCAGATCGGCGAGCTGCCGGGCAATGGCGCGGTGACGGCACTGCGCGACCGGCTTCTCGACGACCTGAAGAAGGCCGGCCTGCCGACGCGCCGCATCGAGGCCTGGCATTATACCGACCTCAAGAATCTGCTGCGCACCGTTCCGCAGCAGGCGGGCGATGCCGGCTCGGAGGCTTTGGAGCCGCTCGTTGCTGATGCCACGGTGCTGGCGGTGATCCAAGGCCATTCCAACCAGAAGGCTACGGTCGACGGTCTTGGCGTTTCGGCCTATTCCGAACGTCTGCTTGACGGCTCTGCCGCAGGCGGGCTCGATGCGCTCGGCAGCGACGACGCGGTCGGCCGCATCAATGGCAGCTTCGTGCGCGATGGCTATGTCATCGACGTGCCTGCCGAGACCGAGCTTGAAAACCCGCTCGAAATCCAGTTCATCCATGCGGGCGGGCAGACGCATACGCGCTTGCCTGTGTCCTTCGGCGCCGGTGTCAAGGCGACCGTCATCGAGCGTCACCGCACGGTGACCGGCGATGCTGCGCTGGTGTCCCATGTCACCGACATCACGGTTGGCGAAGGCACGGAACTGACCTGGATCATCCTGCAGCAGCAGGGGGCCGACGATACGCATCTCGGGCAGATCCGCATTGATCTCGGCGCTGACGCCAAGCTCCGGCTTTTTGTCATCAATGCCGGCGGCAAGCTGGTGCGCCAGGAGCTGCATATCAAGGTGACGGGCGAGGGCGCCGATCTGACGTTGCGCGGCATCAACCTGCTCGGGGCAGAAAGCCATACCGACGTGACGATGGTGCTCGGCCACGACGTGCCGAATACCGGCTCTACCGAAGTCATCCGCAACGTCGTCTTCGACCGCGCCAAGGGCGTCTTCCAGGGCATGATCCGGGTGGCGCCCGATGCGCAGAAAACCGATGCCAAGATGGCCTGCAACACGCTGTTGATGTCCGACGATGCCGAATTCTCGGTCAAGCCCGAGCTCGAAATCTTCGCCGACGACGTGCAGTGCGGCCACGGCGCCACGGTGACCGATATCGACGCCAACCATCTCTATTACATGATGGCGCGCGGCATTCCGGAGAACAAGGCGCGGGCGATGCTCGTCAACGCCTTCGTCGCCGAGATCGTCGAGGAACTTGATGATGAAGCCCTGGTCGAGGCGCTGGAAGGCGTGATTTCGGCCTGGCTCGAAAAGCACGCCTGATCGGATATATTAATGGACAAGATAGTGCCGGCCACGCAATACGACGTCGAAGCCATCCGCCGGGATTTCCCGATCCTGGCGGAAAAGGTGCATGGCAAGCCGCTGGTCTATCTCGACAACGGCGCATCGGCGCAGAAGCCGCAGGTGGTGATCGACGCCATCTCGCATGCCTATTCCCATGAATATGCCAATGTGCATCGTGGCCTGCACTATCTTTCCAACGCCGCGACGGATGCCTATGAGGGAGCGCGCGAGAAGGTCCGCCGCTTCCTCAACGCGCCTTCGGTGAACGACATCGTCTTCACCAAGAATTCGACGGAAGCGATCAATACCGTGGCCTATGGCTGGGGCATGCCGAAGATTGGCGAAGGCGACGAGATCGCCCTGACGATCATGGAGCACCATTCCAACATCGTGCCCTGGCACTTCATCCGCGAGCGGCAAGGGGCCAAACTCGTCTGGGTGCCTGTTGACGACGAGGGCGCCTTCCATATCGAGGATTTCGAAAAGAGCCTGACGGAGCGCACCAAGCTCGTCGCCATCACCCATATGTCGAATGCGCTCGGCACGATCGTTCCGGTCAAGGAAGTCTGCCGGATCGCGCATGAGCGCGGCATCCCAGTGCTGATCGACGGCAGCCAGGGCGCTGTGCATCTGCCTGTTGACGTGCAGGATATCGATTGCGACTGGTACGTCATGACCGGCCATAAGCTCTATGGCCCGTCCGGCATTGGCGTGCTCTACGGCAAGAAGGAGCGGCTTTTCGAGATGCGCCCCTTCCAGGGCGGCGGCGAGATGATCTTCGAAGTCGCCGAGGACGTGGTTACCTATAATGATCCGCCCCATCGCTTCGAGGCCGGCACGCCGCCGATCGTGCAGGCGATCGGGCTGGGTTACGCACTCGATTATATGGAGAAGATCGGCCGCGAGGCGATCGCCCGGCATGAGGCCGATCTTGCCGCCTATGCGGTCGAGCGACTGAAATCCGTCAACTCGCTGCGCGTCTTCGGGACGGCGCCCGACAAGGGCAGCATCTTTTCCTTCGAGCTTGCCGGCATTCATGCCCATGACGTCTCGATGGTGATCGACCGGCAGGGTGTTGCGGTCAGGGCCGGCACGCATTGCGCCATGCCGCTCTTGAAACGCTTCGGCGTCACCTCCACATGCCGTGCATCCTTCGGCATGTACAATACCCGCGCCGAGGTCGATGCCCTGGCCGATGCGCTTGATTATGCGCGCAAGTTCTTTGCTTGAGGAGTGTCCGTGATGAGCCTGGACGAAAGCGAACAGAAGATCGACGTGCGCGAAGGCATCGTGCATTCCAGCATTCCGGCCGATGAGCTGGCACGGCTGAGCGACGACGTCATCAGCGCGCTGAAGACGGTCTACGATCCGGAAATTCCCGCCGATATCTTCGAGCTCGGTCTGATCTACAAGATCGACATCGAGGACGACCGGATGGTGAAAATCATGATGACGCTGACTGCACCCGGCTGCCCGGTGGCCGGCGAGATGCCCGACTGGGTCGAAAACGCCGTCGGCGCCGTCGAGGGCGTGTCGGGCGTCGAGGTTGCCATGACCTTCGATCCGCCATGGACGCCGGACCGCATGTCGGAAGAGGCGCAGGTCGCCGTCGGCTGGTACTGATACAGTACCGTGGTATTGATCCGTTTACCTCGGAAGACTACATTTGAATCACGAAGCGCCGGATCTTGACCCCGGTTGCGGAAGGAGAATGAGCCGATGGGCTTTGCAATCATGAGCATGACGGACGGTGCTGCGGCTCGCGTCAAGGCGATCGTCGAGAACTCGGGACCGGATGCCAAGGGCGTGCGCGTCGGCATCAAGAAGGGCGGCTGCGCCGGGATGGAATATACCATCGACCTCGTGACCGAGCCCAATGCCAAGGACGACCTGATCGAGCGCGATGGTGCAAAGGTCTGGGTCGAGCCATCCGCGGCTCTTTACCTGCTCGGCACCGAGATGGGGTTTGAGATGACGACGCTCCGCTCCGGCTTCACCTTCACCAATCCGAACCAGACATCGGCCTGCGGCTGCGGCGAATCCGTCGAGCTGAAGCCTGCCGATCTCGCGGCCCTTGCCGCCCAGCGCCAGGGCGAGCCGGCGCATTCCTGACAGCTTCAGAGCGGCGGAAAATTCTCCGCCAGCAAGTCTCCGATGAAATCGGGCGTGTTCAGTCGCGCTTGATGCTCATCAGCATTTCCCACATGTCGGCGCCGGTCTCGAAGACCACGGCGTTCGCCTTGTAGTTCTGCTCGGCTTCGATCAGGTCGGTGAGTTCGGTGGCAGGATCGACATCTGATGCGGTCGGGCTGACGACGACCTGGACGCCGCCTGATGCAACGGAGGTGAGGCTGGTGTTCAGCCTTGCATAGCCCGGCGTGCTGCTGTTTGCGATGTTGTTGGCAATTGCGCCGACCCGCGTCGTCTGCGCCCGCATTCCCGAAAGAGCAGTGCTCGTAATGCCCGATATGCTCATCAGCCGTTTCCCCAGAACTGGATGAAATTCTTGTACATGCAAGGGCTTAGGGAATGTTGAAGGCGTTGCGTTAGCAAAGACCTATAGGTTCGCGCATCTTCGCATCCATCTGTTCCGGATTGGCACGGAACGGGGTCGGGGGCGCGGAGCCATGGCCAGGCTTCGCTATCGCGACGCCACCCAGTCGTGCCAATCGCTCTCGTTGCCGTTGAAGACGTTGAGGTCGATCTTGCCGTCGACGCCTTCGGAAAGGCCAGAGCCGGAATACTGCCAGAAGACCCACTTGCGGCCGGGATAGACCTTGGAGGGATGAGCGGCCACCGAGCGCAGCCAGAAGGGATAGTCGAGCAGTTGACCCTTCAAATTGTCGCGGTAGAAATCCGGCGCGGTATAGATGATCGGGCGCTGACCGTAATGGCGCTCCAGCTTATCCATGAAAACCTGCATCTTTTCCCGAACACGTGTGGGGGAGATGCGCCTCTTGCAGCTCGATTCGCCGTTCCATTCGACGTCGATGACGGGCGGAAGAGCGTTGGCTTCCCTTGGCACGTTGCGGATGAACCAGTCGGCCTGCTCACCGCCTGTCCGGCACCAGTAGAAGAAGTGATAGGCGCCGTGTTTCAGGCCGGCTTCCTTGGCCCGGCGCCAGTTCTTCCTGAACATCGGATCAAGGTGATCGCCGCCGTCGGTCGCCTTGATGTAGACGAAGTTGGCGCCTTGCCGCCGCAACGTCTGCCAGTCGATCTCGCCCTGCCAACGCGACACGTCGACGCCGTGCACGGCAAGCTTTCTCGGCGAGGTGGAGCCGAAGTTGATCGGCTTGGCATCGCGGAACCGGTGGCCGTAAATTTGTCCGCGTGTCGGCGATCTCGTGCCGACATCGGGCATTGCATTGCCGGCGGGATTGGCCGGCATCAGCAGCGCGACCGGCTTATCTGTCGGCAGCGGCATGCCGACCGGCCTGTCGGCGGGCACGAGCGCCTGCGGCTCGGGAACTTGTCCAGCCCAGCTCAACGCCTGTTGCGGCGGGCTTGCCTGCGGCGCTGAAACGCCCACCGCGGCGGCAGGAATCGGGCCGCTCGGCTGGGCGATGGCATTGGTCGTTTCCGGAGACGGCACGTTGCCCAGCACATCTTCGGCGCCAGAACTGGCAGCGCATCCCGAGAGGATCAGGGCGGCGAGGAGGATTGCTGGCACTGCCGATGGACGCATAAGAACCTGCACGCAAAACAAGGGATCGACGGTGATCCATATTGATGGAAGCCGCCTTTCTAAAAGGCTAACAGAGACTTGCTAAGAAAGGTTAAATTTGATCCTACTGCATAATTTCGCAATTATGTAGGATCCGCCACCCAGACGAGATCGCGACCTTTGAGCCGCAGCGAGCTGCTTTCGACACGGTCCTGCAAGTCTACGACGAGAATTAGCGTCCTGACGGCGCTGTCCGAATTCGTTCGAGAAAACCTCCGAAGATCGCTGCAAGTTCGGTCACGCCGCTATTCAAGGACATCGACAAACGCGGAACTCTCCTGCGCATCCTAAGGGAAGCAGACACTCCAGTGTCGACTTTCGACTGTGCCAGGAAATTCGCGTTGCAAACTTCGAGGTGACCGAGAATTCTCGGCGGCACTTCTGGCATCGGATCGGATAGCAGCGCTCGTGTCCGCAGTTGATGCAAACCGGGCGGCCCCCGTCTCCGGCTAACGGATCAGGCAGAAAGCCTTGAAGGTGTCGTCCTCGGATACCTCCCGAAGCTTCTTAAGGGTGAATGTCCGGCTTTCCGGCGACAACAGGTATCAATCTGAACATTCCTTAGACCTAGCAGATCCGCAGGAGCGCGCGTCGATCGGGCGTGCTTTGAATGGTAAATCGATTCTTCAAGAAGACTTTTCTGCGCGAGGCTCAAACTGGAATCGACTGACAAGTGTGGGCATTTACCGCGTATGTTACTGTAACGTACTTGCTATTTCACGGCATCGTGAAAGGGTTTCACATCGTCCGATTTGCAGACCCACTGGCTCAAAAATCTCATGAGGACAATCTTGTCCAAAAAGTATTCGCGGAGCAAGCTCGGGTGACGGGACATGTGCATCGCGCCATAGACACCCGGTAACGTGGTGTTGTCCGCGCCAATCCAAAGTCTTACTCAAGAAATGGAGGACAGCATGACACATATCGGAAGAAAGCTTTCATTTGTTGCAGTTTTTATCACCGCAACCGTCGTCAACGGCGGGAATCTAGCTTTCGGCCAGACGGCGGGCGAAATCCCACCGATCCTGGTTACCCCGGATAAAGTCGAGTCTCGCATTGGTACGCTCGAGTTCAAGGACGGTGCTCCCAGCCCAGAAACTGTCAAAAAGGTTTATGACACGCTTGATTTTACCCGCGCCCTTGACGTGTTCCTCAACAGCTATGGTGGCGCATCCGCCTATGCGATCCGCAAGGGTCTGCTCAGCATCGGCGCGGAGGACAACACGGTCACCCTTTACCCCGAGTTGATGGATTCTAAGTCGCTGTTCCTCACGGCCAATGCCGACACCGTCTACTATTTCAGCATTGTGGATTTGACTAAGGGGCCGATCGTGGTCGAGCAACCTCCTATGGGGGTAGGCACGATCAATGACATGTGGTTTGGCTGGATCATCGATGTCGGGTTCCCCGGCCCCGACCGCGGCGAAGGCGGAAGATACCTGCTGCTGCCACCCGGCTATGACGGTCCGGTTCCCGAAGGCGGTTTCTATGTAGCGCGGTCGAAGACGAACCGGGTCATCTATGCATCTCGCGGTTACCTCGTAGACAACGATCCGAAGCCGACTGTCGAGAACATCAAGAAGAATATGAAGATCTATCCCTACACGCCGGGCGGTGTCGGCACGAGCATCGCAACGGCGCTCGAAGGCAAAGTCAGGCTTGAATCGAACCCGCCGCTTCCTGAAACCAGGTTCCTCGAGGCGAGCGGCAAGGCGTTCAATACGATCCCCCCAAGCGACTATTCGTTCTTCGAGATGATCAACGCCAATGTTCAGGCAGAGCCGGCCGATTCCTACAATCCGGAACTTGCAGGCCAATTGGCAGCCATCGGTATCGTCAAGGGCAAGGAATTCAAACCGGACGACCGGATGAAGAAGATTCTGACCGACGCAGCAGCGGTGGGAAACGCGGCCAGCCGTGCGCTGAACTGGCGTTCCAGCGGCCCCCATCCTGATTGGTCGTACTATCCAGACTCAATGTGGGGAAACATGCTGTGGGAGGGTGGCGCAAATTTCGAAACCCCGCCGCCGATGATTACCAAAGAGGGTCTTTTCGCACCATTGCCGCCGACCGGTGCTCGAACCCTCGACTCGAAAACCGCGTTCTACTTCGGCTACACGCTCGACTCGCCCGGCATGATCATGCGGCTCCCCAAGGTCGGGTCGCAATATCTCATGGGTTTCCTGGACGCCAACAAGAACGACCTCGACGGCGGCAAGACCTACAAGGTGACGCTACCGAAGGACATTCCAGCGGCCGCGTTCTGGTCCTTTACCCTCTACGACAACCAGTCGCGCTCGATGCTCCAGACGCCGCAAGGCTACCCGCGCGCTGGCAGCCAGAGCTATCCATCGCCCGCCGCCGAAGCGGACGCGGATGGCGCGACGACGATCTATTTCGGCCCGACCCAACCCGAGGGCGTGAAACGGGGTAATTGGATCCAGACAATGCCCGGCAAGGGCTGGTTCACGCTCCTTCGCCTGTACAGCCCGCTGGAACCGTTCTTCACGAAGGAGTGGCGGTTGAGCGAAATCGAACTCGTTCCCTAATGTTGGGAATGTGGGAGCAATGCTGACCATCGCGCGGAAGTAGTCTCTTGCGACAGGCGTCCTTTGCTGAAAAGACGCGCGGCGCTGTAGTGCGCCCAAAGCGGGCAGCCCCTCCAAAGCGCGGGAGGGCCTGCCCGGATTGCTGTTATTCCGCGGCCTCCGCGTAGCTTTCCACTGGCGGGCAGGTGCAGATCAGGTTGCGGTCGCCATAGACATTGTCGACGCGGTTGACCGGCGACCAGTATTTGTCGACGCGGAAGGCGCCGGGCGGGAAGCAGGCCTGTTCCCGGCTGTAGGGGCGGTCCCATTCGCCGACGAGATCCTCGACGGTGTGAGGGGCGTTCTTCAGCGGATTGTTGGCCTTGTCCATGCGGCCGTCCTCGATGGCGCGGGCTTCCTCGCGGATCGCCAGCATCGCCTCGCAGAAACGGTCGAGTTCGGCCTTGGTCTCGCTTTCCGTCGGCTCGATCATCAGCGTGCCGGCGACCGGCCAGCTCATGGTCGGGGCATGGAAGCCGCAGTCGATCAGGCGCTTGGCGACGTCGTCGACGGTGACACCGGAGCTGTCGACCAGCGGGCGGGTGTCGATAATGCATTCATGCGCGACACGGCCGGCTTCCGATTTGTAGAGCACGTCATAAGCACCCTTCAGCCGGGTGGCGATATAGTTGGCGTTGAGGATCGCCACCTTGGTCGCCTGCGTCAGGCCTTCGCCGCCCATCATCAGGCAATAGCTCCAGGAGATCGGCAGGATCGAGGCGGAGCCGAAGGCGGCGGCCGAAACCGCACCCGAACGGCCGTCGGTCTCGGGATGGCCGGGCAGGTAGGGTGCCAGATGCGCTTTTACGCCGATCGGGCCCATGCCGGGGCCGCCGCCGCCATGCGGGATGCAGAAGGTCTTGTGCAGGTTCAGGTGGCTGACGTCGGAGCCGATGTCACCGGGGCGGGACAGGCCGACCATGGCGTTCATATTGGCGCCGTCGAGATAGACCTGGCCGCCATGCTCATGCACGAGATCGCAGATTTCCTTGACAGTCTCCTCGAAGACGCCGTGCGTCGAAGGGTAGGTGATCATGCAGCAGGAGAGGTTTGCCGCATGCTGCTCCGCCTTGGCGCGGAAATCGTCGAGATCGATATCGCCGTTTTCACGCACCTTGACGACCACCACCTTCATGCCGACCATCTGGGCCGAAGCCGGGTTGGTGCCGTGCGCCGAGGTTGGGATCAGGCAGACGTCGCGATGGCCGTCGCCATTGGCGATATGATAGTTGCGGATCGTCAGCAGGCCGGCATATTCGCCCTGCGCGCCGGAATTCGGCTGCATGGAGAAGGCGTCGTAGCCGGTGACGGCGCAGAGCTTTTCGATCAGGTCGTCGATCATCTCGCGGTAGCCGAGCGCCTGATCGGCTGGCACGAAGGGATGGATGTCGGAAAATTCCGGCCAGGTGATCGGCAGCATTTCCGCCGTGGCATTCAGCTTCATCGTGCAGGAGCCGAGCGGGATCATCGAGCGGTCGAGCGCCAGATCCCGGTCGGAAAGCCGGCGGATGTAACGCGTCATCTCGCTTTCGGCGCGGTTCATGTGGAAGATCGGATGGGTGAGGTAATCGCTGGTCCTGAGCAGGCCCTTCGGCAGGCGGTAGGAAGGCTCGAAATCGGCGATGGTGAAATTGCCGCCGAAGGCGCGCCAGACGGCTTCGAGCGTCGCCGGCCGGGTGCGTTCGTCGAGGCTCATGCCGATTTTGGTTTCGCCGACCTTGCGCAGATTGACGCCTTCGGCGACGGCTGCACGCAGGATGAGGCCCTGCATATGGCCGACATCGACGGTGATCGTGTCGAAGAAGGTCTCGGGTTCGACCTTGTAACCGAGCTTTTCCAGGCCCTTGGCCATCAGCACGGCCTTCTGGTGCACCTGCTGGGCGATCGCCTTGATGCCCTTCGGGCCGTGGAAGACGGCATACATCGAGGCCATGACGGCCAGCAGCACCTGGGCGGTGCAGATGTTCGACGTCGCCTTTTCGCGGCGGATATGCTGTTCGCGGGTCTGCAGCGACAGGCGATAGGCGCGGTTGCCACGGGCATCGACGGAAACGCCGACGAGGCGGCCAGGCATGGAGCGCTTGATGGCATCCTTGACCGACATATAGGCTGCGTGCGGGCCGCCATAGCCGACCGGGACGCCGAAGCGCTGCGAGGATCCGACGGCGATATCGGCGCCCATTTCGCCGGGGGATTTCAACAACGTCAACGCCAGGATATCGGCGGCGACGATTGCTATGGCGCCAGTCTGGTGCAGGCGCGAGATCAGGCCGGTAAAATCATGCACGTGACCGTGCGTGCCGGGATATTGGAAGATCGCGCCAAAGACGTCGACAGGATCGAGATCGGTGAAGGGGTTGCCGACGATGACGCTCCAGCCGAGCGGCTCGGCGCGGGTGCGGATCAGGGCAATAGTCTGCGGATGGCAGTCGGCATCGACGAAGAAGGCCTTCGCCTTCGACTTGGCGACGCGCTCGGCGATCGCCATGCCTTCGGCGGCGGCGGTCGCCTCGTCGAGGAGCGAGGCGTTGGCAACATCGAGACCCGTCAGATCACAGATCATCGTCTGGTAGTTCAGGAGCGCTTCCAGGCGGCCCTGGCTGATCTCCGGCTGGTAGGGCGTATAGGCAGTGTACCAGGCCGGGTTTTCCAGGATGTTGCGCTGGATGACCGGCGGCGTAATCGTGCCGTAATAACCCTGGCCGATCAGCGAGACCAGTACCTTGTTCTTGTTGGCGGTCTCGCGCAGCTTGTCGAGCGCCTCGCGCTCGGTCATCGGCGCGCCCCAGACGAGCGGCGCCTTTTGGCGGATCGAGGGCGGCAGCGTCGCGTCGATCAGGCCATCGAGGCTGTTGTAGCCGATCACCTTCAGCATATCGGTCATCTCGGCCGGCGAGGGTCCGATATGGCGGCGATTGGCGAAATCGTAGGGCTGATAGTCGGTGAACTGGAATTCTGTCGGCGTCGTCATTACGCAGTGAGCTCCTTGTAGGCCGCCTCGTCGAGCAGGCCATCGGCGTCCGCAGCATTTGCCAGCTTCAGCTTGAAGAACCAGCCGGCGCCCTGAGGATCGGAATTGACCAGCGACGGATCTGCAACGATGGCCGGATTGACCTCAGTGATCTCGCCATCAAGCGGACAATAGACATCGGAAGCAGCCTTGACCGATTCAACGGTCGCGGCATTGCCGTTCTTGGAGAAGGTCGCGCCGACTTCCGGCAATTCGACGAAAACCAGGTCGCCGAGCTGTTCGACGGCATAGGTGGTGATGCCGACCGTCGCAACGCCGCCTTCGATCTTCAGCCATTCGTGTTCTTCGGTAAATTTCAGCATTGTTCGTCCTCTCTGGAAAAGGTTTAGCGCTTGTAGGTCGGTGTGACGAAGGGCAGGGCGCTGACGGTGGTCGGCAGATATTTGCCGCGCACCTCGGCATAGACGAGCGTGCCTGCCGCAGCATGGGAGAGCGGCACGTAGCCCATGGCGACGGGGCCTTCGACGCTGGGGCCAAAGCCGCCCGAGGTGACTTCGCCGATTTCGACCTTGCCCTCGGCATCGGCATAGAGCTTGGCATGGCCGCGCACCGGCGCCTTGCCTTCCGGCTTCAGGCCGACGCGGCGGCGGGCAGCGCCGTTCTCGAGTTCGGACAGGATGCGGCCGGAGCCCGGGAAGCCGCCGGCACGCGCACCGTTGCCGCGCCTTGCCTTCTGCATGGCCCATTCCAGCGCCGCCTCGACCGGCGAGGTAGTCGTGTCGATATCGTTGCCGTAGAGGCAGAGGCCGGCTTCCAGGCGCAGCGAATCGCGGGCGCCGAGGCCGATCGCCTGGACATCGGGATGTTCGAGCAACCGCATGGTGACATCCACGGCCTTGTCTGATGGAATCGAGATCTCGAAGCCGTCCTCGCCGCTATAGCCGGAGCGGGAAACAAGACAGGAAACGTCGTGCAGGCGGCAGTGGCGCACGTCCATGAATTTCATCGCCGCGACGTCGGCCCAGAGCTCGGCAAGAACCGCAACCGCACGCGGCCCCTGCAGCGCGATCAAAGCGCGATCGAGAAGCGTGACGTCGCACTGGTCGCCGATATGGGCCTTGAGATGGGCGAGATCGGCTTCCTTGCAGGCGGCGTTGACGACGACGAAGAGGTGGTCGTCGAGATGGGCGATCATCAGGTCGTCGAGAATGCAGCCGGTGTCGTCGGTGAAAAAGCCGTAGCGCTGGCGGCCCTCGGCAAGGCCTAGGATGTCGACGGGCACGAGGCTTTCAAGCGCCAGCGCCGCATCCTCGTAGCTGCCCGATTTCGCCTTTACGATGACCTGGCCCATGTGGGAGACATCGAAGAGGCCGGCTTCGGCGCGGGTATGAAGATGCTCCTTCATCACGCCTGCGGGATATTGCACCGGCATGTCGTAACCGGCGAACGGCACCATGCGGGCGCCGAGCGAAAGATGCAGGGCATGCAGCGGGGTTTTCTTCAGGGCAGCAGTATCGTCCAAAAGACGCCTCCGGGGTTTGCGCCTTCTCGCGAAGGCGCGGGCTCAAATCTGAAGGCGCGGCTGCGCACTTCTCTCCTGAGCCCCCTCTGTCCCTTTGCCTGAGATTGTTATCCCTTCGGCGAGCGTTTCGAGAACGCTTCTCTCCAGAGTTCCGTCTGCCCCTTGCTGGTCCTTTTGCCTGAGAGTTTCCGGGGCGGTTGCTCCTTCGGCACCGGTGGCGAAAGCACCGGCTTCTCCCAACAAGGTTGGCGCAATTATCCGGCGGGTGCAGCACTTGGCAAGGCCAAATGTCGTGACCGGACAATTTTTTGTCGCCATATGCCGGCTGAGGCCTGATCAACGGCAAAACTACTTTTGCATTTCGCGGGGAAACCGGCTATCGCGACATGCTGTTGAAGGGGATCTCATGCGACAGACCGGACTGAAAGCGACGCTCTTTCTGCGCATGCTTTGCGCATTGAGCCTGCTTTTGCTCGGCTTCGCCCATCAGGCGCCGCAGGCAGTCGCCTCCGAAGGCTATGATGCCGCGGCCTATGTGCTGCCCGACGGCACGTTCGCCTCGCTCTGCATCACCGTGAAGGATGCCGACGGCAAGACCGTCGCCTTTAAACCGAATTGCGAAGCCTGCCGGCTGTCGGCCTCCGTCATCCTGCCGACGCCGGATGCGGGCTCGTGGCTCGAGCGCGAACTCGCTTCGCTGATCAATTCGCCGATCGAAACATCAGCCGTTTCAGGCGCAAGCGCCGTCTGGCGGCCGAATTCGCGCGCGCCTCCCATCCTCGTCTGATCTTCCTCCACCGCCTATGATTCAGCATGCCGGTCCGCCCGAGAAAATACCGCGGCCGGCGAGGAGATATCCGATGAAGACCATCAAGACATTTGGCAAAACGCTAGGGCTTGCCGCCGTTCTTTCCGTGACCGCCTTTGCCAGCGCCGAGGCGCATGTGACCTTCCTCGACAGAGAGGTGACGCAGGACAGCACCATTCTCGCTACGCTGCAGGTGCCGCATGGCTGCGACGGCAAGGCTACCACGGAAGTGCGGGTCAAGCTGCCGGAAGGCTTCGTCTTCGCCAAGCCGCAGCCGAAGGCAGGCTGGGAGCTCGAGGTGATCAAGGGTGACTACCAGAAGACCTACGACAATCACGGTGACAAGGTGAAAACCGGCGCGATCGAAGTGCGCTGGAAGAACGGCAATCTCTCCGACGATTTCTACGACACCTTCGTCATCCAGGGGAAGGTATCAGGCGTCGAGGCCGGCACCTCGCTCGCCTTTCCGGTGACGCAGATGTGCGGCGATACCGTCACGGCCTGGGACCAGGTGGCCAAGGAAGGCGGCGATGCGCATGGGCTGAAAAGCCCCGCGCCGCTGTTGAAGGTCGTTGCCGGTGAAGACCATGGTCACGATCATGACGATATGGCCGGCATGGATATGTCCGGTATGGCGGGCATGGGCGCCGCCGCACCGGCCGGCGAAACGGTCAAGGCCGGTGATCTCGAAATCTCCGGCGGCTTCGCCAAGGCAATGCTGCCCGGCCAGCCGGTCGGCGGCGGCTTTTTCACGGTGAAGAATAACGGCCAGACGGACGATCGCCTGTTGTCGGTCAGCTCGCCTGCAGCTGGCGAGGTTCAGATCCACGAGATGGTGACGAAGGACAATGTCATGCGGATGCGCCAGCTGAAAGACGGCATCGCCATCGCTGCCGGCGAGACGGTCAAGCTCGAGCCCGGCAACCTGCACCTGATGTTCCAGAAGGTGAAGACGCCGTTCAAGCAGGGGGATACGGTGCCGGTGACGCTGACCTTCGAAAAAGCCGGCAAGGTCGATCTGGTGCTGCAGGTGCTCTCCGCCCAGGGCAAATGAAAGTAAACTCATTAAACAGAAAAGCCCGCGACTGAAACGGCAGTCGCGGGCTTTCGTTTGGAAGGCGATGGCCTCAGAAGTCTTCGTAGGATCGCAGCGCCTGTTTCAGGCCGGCCTGCGGCTGGCGATTGCCCTTGGCCATCAGGTCGAGGGCCACTTCGGTCGACTGGATGATGCTGGAGGGCTCGTCTATTTCCTCAGTGCCTTCGGCCTTCAACTGCCGGTCGGCAATGCGGCGCGCATCGCGTGCGGCGGTGCTCGTCGCGACACGCTGCGGGATTCGGAGCGATTCGAAGGCAATGGCGGCAGTGGTGGCCGATATGGACAGAAGCTGGGTCATGCCGTTACCGTATCGGCACGACCTTGGCGCCATTATAAGAAAATCATCGGCATTTTACCGGATGGTAAGAATTCATTCCTTCCCGATTGGAATCGCTGCGGAGTTGCGATAAATCCGGCTGATGATCCAGGCTCTTCTCGTCGCCGTCGGCGGCGCTATCGGTTCCCTTCTCAGATATTATGTCGGCCAATGGGCGCTGAGACTCATGGGTCCGGCATTTCCCTGGGGCACGCTCGTCGTCAATGTCGTCGGCTGTTTCGTCATCGGCGTCTTCGCCGAGCTGATCGCGCGGAAGTTCAACGCTTCGGTGGAGCTGCGCCTGCTGCTGATCACCGGCTTCCTCGGCGGCTTCACAACCTTCTCGGCTTTCTCACTGGATGCGATCTCGCTATTCGAGCGCGGCGAGGCAGTCGCCGGCGGTATTTATATCGCTGCGAGCGTCGGATTTTCGATGGCGGCCGTCATCGCCGGCCTTGCCGTCATGCGCGCTTTGGCCTGATTTCTTTTCCGGTTTCCGTTTTGCGCGAAAATGCTCTAAAGGCTGCGGCAAGAACGCCGGCTCGGCCTGCGCTGCAATTTCCGAAAGATTTCTTATGGCTGGCATAGAACATATCAAGGTTGAACCCGATGAAGCCGGCATGCGGCTCGATCGCTGGTTCAAGGTGCACTTTCCGGGGCTCGGCTTCGGTCCGCTGCAGAAGCTCTTGCGCTCCGGCCAGGTGCGCGTCGACGGTGGGCGTGTCAAATCGGATGCGCGCGTGCAGCCCGGCCAGACGGTGCGCGTGCCGCCGATGGATGTCGATGCGAAGCTGAAATCCGGACCGATCGCCGGCAAGGATCTCAAACATTCGACGGATTTCCAACTCTTGTCGCGCATGGTGCTGCACGAGGACGAAAAGGTGATCATACTCAACAAGCCCCCCGGTCTTGCGGTCCAGGGCGGTTCCGGTGTGGCCAGGCATATCGACCAGATGCTCGACGCTTGGACCAGCCCGAAGGGTGAGAAGCCGCGGCTCGTCCATCGTCTCGATCGCGACACTTCAGGTGTTCTCGTCATCGCCCGCACCCGCGGCGCGGCGCAGAAGCTGACGGCGGCGTTCCGCGAGCGCGACACCAAAAAGACCTACTGGGCGCTGGTCAAGGGCGTGCCGCGCAAGCACGAGGACAAGATCTCGACCTGGCTGGTGAAGGAACCGACGGTCGACGGCGACCGCATGCGCATCGCCAAGCACGGCGAGGACGGCGCCGACCATGCGATTTCCTTCTACCGCGTGCTGGAGACGGCGGCACAGAACCTCGCCTGGCTGGAGATGGAGCCCTATACCGGCCGTACCCATCAGTTGCGCGTCCATGCCCTGCATATCGGCCACCCGATCATCGGCGATCCAAAATATTTCGACGACGATCCGAATTGGGATTTTCCAGGCGGCGTGCAGAAGAAGCTGCATCTGCACGCGCGTCACATCGACATCCCGCACCCCTCCGGCGGCCGCCTGCGCGTCAGCGCGCCGCTGCCGGCGCATATGGTGCAGACCTGGAACCTTCTCGGTCTCGACCTTGCCGGTGCTGAAAGGGACAGCGAATGAAACTTGCCCTTTTCGATTGCGACGGCACGCTGGTGGACAGTGCTGCGCTGATCCACGAAACCATGCGCAGGACTTTCGACAAGTTCGGCAAGTTGGAACCGCGACTCGAAGACACCAAGGCTATTATCGGCCTGTCCCTCGATATTGCGATCGCCCGCATGCAGGGCAGGCCGCATGTGGAGCAGGAAGATAGCGACATGACGGCGCATTACAAATCGCTGTTTTCGATCGTGCGTCAGGATCTTGACTATAAGGAGCCGCTGTTTGCGGGCATTCGCGAGATGATCGACGCGATCAGCGGACGCGATGACCTGCTGATCGGCGCGGTGACGGGCAAATCCAGGCGCGGGCTCAAGGTCGTGATGGAGACGCATGGCTTCGACAAGCATTTCATCGTCGCACGCACCGCCGACGATTGCCCCTCCAAACCACATCCGGCCATGGTGACGGAATGCTGCGATGAAACCGGCATGAATGCTGCCGACACCATTGTCATCGGCGATGCGGTTTACGATATGCAGATGGCAAAGGCTGCCGGGGCCAAGGCGATCGGCGTTGCCTGGGGCTATGCCAGCGTGGATGAGCTGATCGCCAACGGCGCTGATGTGATCGCCTACCATCCGAACGAGATATTGCGTCATTTTTCCTGAGGTGAGCCCATGCGCGATCTGCTGAACGACCTTTCCGAAGGCCTGAGCCATCCCGATCCCATCCGCCGCGCGCAGATCCAGATGAAGAAGCCGCTGCCGAAGCGTTTCTATACCGATGTCTCCGTTGCCGAGCACGAGGGTGGTTTTGCGATCACGCTCGACGGCAAGATGGTGCGTACGCCGGCGCGTCAAGTTCTCGCAGTACCGACCGAAGCGCTGGCGCGGCTTGTCGCCGCCGAATGGCAGGCGCAGGGCGAAGAGATCAACCCGGTGAGCATGCCGGTGACCCGGCTCGTCAACACCGCCCTCGACGGCGTTGCCGCCAACGCGCAGGCGATCTTCGAGGATATATTGCGTTTTTCATCCAGCGACCTCATCTGCTACCGCGCCGAGGAGCCGGAACTGCTGGTCGAGCGCCAGGCCGAGCACTGGGATCCCGTGATCGACTGGGCGGCGACCGATCTCGGCGCTCGCTTCATCCTCGTCGAAGGGGTGATGCCTCATGAGCAGCCGCGCGAGGCGATTGCCGCCTTCGCCGTCACGCTCGCGAGATATGATAGCCCGATGGCGCTGGCCGCCCTCCACACAGTCACCACGCTGACGGGCTCGGCGATCCTGGCGCTGGCCTTCGCCGAGAGCCGGGTAACGGTGGAGGAGGCTTGGTCGCTTGCCCATCTCGACGAGGACTGGACGATCGAGCATTGGGGCAGCGACGCGGAAGCCGAGGAGCGGCGGGCCAAGCGCTTTGCCGAGTTCAAAGCCGCAGCCGATGTTTTTTTCGCCCTAAGCGCCTGAAACATATTGCCTTCCAATGCATTATGACGAAGTCTGCGACTCCAACGGGGTGGTGCGGGATTTTGCAATGAATTGGCTGAGGTCGTGTTTTTGCCGGGCGACACTCGTCTGTGTCGCGCTCACGGCCTGCGGCAGCCTCTCGGCCACCAAGCCGGCGGCGCCGGTCTATGATGTGCGCAGCGCCGTCGTTCTCTCAGGTCCGAACATGCCGGCCGAGCTGCTTTCCGGTATCAACGACCGCGTCAACGCGGCGATCAACGCCACCGTGCGCGACACCGTGCTGCCGCGGGTGGTGCTGACGATCCGCGTGGTGTCCATCCAGAAGGGCCTCGGCTTCCAGAAAGATCGCAACGTCGCCAAGATCAGCATCGACGCAGCCTCGGTCGAGGACGGCTCGGTCATCGCCGTCAGCGCCTTCGACGTCACCAGCATCGCTGCCGATCCCAAGCTTGCCGACGAGATCCTGGCCGAGGATGCCGCCGCAAGGATACGCTCGGTTTTCTCACTCAGCGGGCGCGCTCGATAGCGCGACGCTCTAACCGCCGGATTGCCGCCGCAGCGGCGAGGGAGGTCGCATGAAGGAAATTCTCGAAGAACTGGAACGGCGCCGCGGCATCGCCCGCCTTGGCGGCGGCGAGGCGCGCATCGCCGCCCAGCACAAGCGCGGCAAGCTGACGGCGCGCGAGCGCATCGATCTCTTCCTCGACGAAGGTTCCTTCGAGGAATTCGACATGTTCGTCGAACACCGCTCCACCGATTTCGGTATGGACAAGAGCCGGATTGCCGGCGACGGCGTCGTCACCGGCTGGGGCACGGTCAATGGCCGCACTGTGTTCGTCTTCGCCAAGGACTTCACCGTCTTCGGCGGCTCGCTATCGGAAGCGCATGCCGAGAAGATCATGAAGGTGCAGGACATGGCGCTGAAGAACCGCGCGCCGATCGTCGGCATCTATGATGCGGGCGGCGCCCGTATCCAGGAGGGCGTGGCGGCTCTCGGCGGTTATGCCGAGGTATTCCAGCGCAATGTGCTCGCCTCCGGCGTCATTCCGCAGATCTCGGTGATCATGGGTCCCTGCGCCGGCGGCGACGTCTATTCGCCTGCGATGACCGATTTCATCTTCATGGTGCGGGATACTTCCTACATGTTCGTCACCGGGCCGGACGTGGTGAAAACCGTCACCAACGAGACGGTGACGGCAGAAGAACTCGGCGGCGCCGTGGTGCATACGGTGCGCTCGTCGATTGCCGACGGCGCCTATGAGAATGATGTCGAAACGCTGCTGCAGGTGCGCCGGCTGATCGATTTCCTGCCGCTTTCGAACACGGCGCCGCTACCGGAGATCGAATGTTACCAGTCGGTGACAGATGTCGATGCCTCGCTCGATACGCTGGTGCCGGCGAGTTCCAACAAACCTTACGACATCAAGGAGCTGATCCGGAAGGTGGCGGACGAGGGGGATTTCTTCGAGATCCAGGCGAGCTTTGCCAAAAACATCGTCTGCGGCTTCGGCCGCGTCGAAGGCTCGACCGTCGGTTTCGTCGCCAACCAGCCGATGGTGCTGGCCGGCGTGCTCGACAGCGACGCCTCGCGCAAGGCGGCCCGTTTCGTGCGCTTCTGCGACTGCTTCAACATTCCGATCGTCACCTTCGTCGACGTGCCGGGTTTCCTGCCGGGTACGGCGCAGGAATATGGCGGCCTCATCAAGCACGGCGCCAAGCTGCTCTTTGCCTATGCCGAGGCGACCGTGCCGAAGCTCACCGTCATCACCCGCAAGGCCTTCGGCGGTGCCTATGACGTGATGGCGTCGAAACATCTGCGCGGCGACCTCAACTATGCCTGGCCAACGGCGCAGATCGCCGTGATGGGCGCCAAGGGCGCTGTCGAGATCATCTTCCGCAAGGATATTGCCGATCCGGAGAAGATCGCCGCGCACACGAAAATGTACGAGGACCGGTTCCTCTCGCCCTTCGTCGCCGCCGAGCGCGGTTATGTCGACGAGGTGATCATGCCGCACTCGACGCGGCGGCGGCTGGCGCGCGGTTTGAAGATGCTGCGCAACAAGGATCTCGCCAATCCGTGGAAGAAACACGACAACATCCCGCTTTGACCATGGCGCGGGCGAATAAGACCGTCCATTCAGGCGTTTAGCTGCTGTCGAAAAAGTGAACGGATGTCAGCAATCCGTGTGTTCAATCCTTGGCGAGGACAGGTTAACGCTCGGCTGTGTCTTTTAAAGAGGGGTTTTAATGTCAACTTTCGACCGTCTTTCCGCCTATCAGCCCTATGGGCTGGCTGCGCTCAGAATCATCACCGCGCTGCTGTTCATCGAACACGGCACGATGAAGCTTTTCGGCTTCCCGGCTTCGCAGATGTCCGGCTCGCTGCCGCCGCTAATGCTGTTCGCCGCCCTTCTCGAGCTTATTGGCGGCATCCTCATTCTCGTCGGCCTGCTGACGCGCCCGGTCGCCTTCCTGCTGGCCGGTGAAATGGCGGTCGCCTATTTCATGGCGCATGCCCCGAGCAGCTTCTTCCCGGCCGTCAACCAGGGCGATGCGGCAATCCTGTTCTGCTTCGTCTTCCTCTATCTGGTCTTCTCCGGTCCCGGCGCTTTCGCCGTCGATAACCGCAAGACGGTTTGAACGACAGACCGAGGGGCGTCAGCGGCGCCCCTCGATCTCATATCAGGCGGTAAGCTTGAGACCGGCGATGCCGGCGACGATCAGCGTGATGCAGGCAAGGCGGGAGACACTTGCCTCATCGCCAAGCAGCCAGATTCCGAGGAATACGGTGCCGACCGTGCCGATGCCGGTCCAGACCGCATAGGCGGTGCCGATCGGCAGGTGCTTCACCGCCAGGCCGAGCAGCACGATGCTGATCACCATCGATATGACGGTCAGCGCCGTCGGCATCGGCCTTGTGAAGCCTTCGGTATACTTAAGGCCGATCGCCCAGCCACATTCAAAAAGACCGGCGAGAAAAAGCAGAAACCAGGCCATGCGACTCTCCTTGTTCAAGAGCGAGGCCGTCCCCGCGACAGTTGCATCCCAGAGGATGCCGCAGTCGTCTGCGATAACGCCTATATGCGTGAGGAAACGGCCGACTTCAAGTTAGGAATCGGCATGGCTGCCATGCCACCCGTTTCTTGCGAGCCTGTGCGAGCCACATCACGGCTGCCCGCCAGCCTCCGCGGCAAGGCTTTTAGCGCGGCGGCAGAGGCGATCGAAGGTTTCGAGGAAGCGTGAGCGGTCCTTCGGGCTGAAGGCGGCGTTGTAGCCCTTGCTCTCGCCGGTTTCGCGCAAATGCGCGCCGAGATCGCGCATGGCGCTCGCCATGCCGATATTGGTCTCGTCGAAGACGCGCCCGGTGGGGCCGCTGACGAAGGCGCCGGTCGCGACACAGCGCACGGCAAGTGGCACATCGGCGGTGACGACGACATCGCCCGCGCCGGCGCGTTCGGCGATCCAGTTGTCGGCGGCGTCGAAGGCGTTGGAGACGATGACGTTGTGGATCATCGGATCGCGCGAGGGGCGCAGGCCGGAATTGGCAACGAAGGTGACTTCGAGGCCGTGACGTTCGGCCACCTTCAGGACTTCCGGTTTCACCGGGCAGGCATCGGCGTCGACGTAGATCATGGCAATATCCTCATGCCGGTTGCGTGGCCCGCTGGCGGACCATATCGATATGGGGAATGCCGTCTTCCAGATATTCCTGTGACACCGCGATGAAACCGAAGGATTCATAGAACCGCTGCAGATGGGCCTGCGCCGACAAGGCGATGGCATTTGCCGGATAAAGCCGCTCACAGGCGGTGATCGTTTCGCTCATCAACGCATCGCCCAGACGCTTGCCGCGATGGGCAGGCGAGACGACCACGCGACCGATCTTCGACGCATCCTGCGGCTCATGCGGTTTCAGGATCCGCGCCGAGGCCAGCAGTTCGGCGCCCTCCAGCAGCCGGAGATGCAGGGCATCGATATCCTTGCCGTCGAGTTCCGGATAGGGGCAGTTCTGCTCGACGACGAAGACATCGACGCGCATTCTCAGGAGATCGTAGAGTTCCCGCGCGGAGAACTCGTCGAGACCCTTGATGTCGGTTGTGTAGGTAGTCGGAGCCATCAATGGAGAACCATGCTGGGAATGCTCTCGCCGGAATGCATGAGCTCAAGGTTTTCCGTATATGTACGACGGGACGGCTGACTTCAAGCGAGGAAATGGTTGCTCCTGTTTTGCTAATCTTCGCGAAGGTACTGATGAAAGTTCAAGCCGTACGCATGAGGAGCCTCTGTCGGAGGCTGCTGCGGTTCGGTCGAGTAAACATAGATTCGCCTGGACGCACTAAATCCCAAATCCCGACCAATCGTCACGATCATATCAACAGCTTGGTCATTGTCGGTCGCCCAAGCTTGTATGGTAAAGAAGGCTGCCGAGCCCGCCGTGGTACCGAAGTCTGGATTGGAGTTTATGATCTCTCCCTCTGCAATAACGGTAAAGTGGCGGAAAGCAGTTTTCAGCTTTCCGTATCGTAGTTTCAATTTCCAGTTCTTTAGCAAATCCATATACGATCAAAACAAGGTTTAGGCTGCGAATAGACATCCGGATTGCATCAGCTCACAGCCCCTGTTGATGTCATCCAGCGGTATGGGATGGTTGGTCATCGCGTCGATCGCGATTTGCTTTGTCACGGCCAATCTTCGCTAGGCGGTAGGCCGAGCGCGGAAGGTCTGGCCTGCCACTTTTGCCTCAGGCAAATTCCATGATCACGGCATCGACGGCCAGGCTTTCGCCGGCCGCGGCATTGATCTTCGAGACGACGAGATCGCGGTCGGCGCGCAGCACGTTTTCCATCTTCATCGCTTCGACGATCGCAAGCGTCTCGCCGGCCTTGACCTCCTGGCCCTCGGCCACCGCGATGGCGACGACGAGGCCGGGCATCGGGCAGAGCAGGAGCTTGGAAGTATCGGGCGGCAGCTTCACCGGCATCAGCCTGTCGAGCTCGGCATGACGCGGCGAAAAGACCTTGGTCGTCACTGAAAGCCCCTGCCAGTCGATACGCAAACCGTTCAGAACAGGGCGGATCTGCGCGGTGACGTCGCGACCGCCGACCTTGCCGCTCCAGACTGGGTCGCCCGGTCTCCAATCGGTGACAATATTCTGGCTCTCGCCCTCTATCGCCCCATCGATTGCGATATCCATGTCGAAGGGGATGGTGACGAGGCCGTCGAGCAATCTTGCCGCGACGTGGTTGTCGCCGATCTTGACCACCCAATCCTCGCGCAACGCGCCCGCTGCGGCGCGCAGACGATCGGCGAAACGTTCGCGGCGGTTCGTCTCGATCAGCGAGGCGGAAAGCGCGATGCCGGCAAGCACGGCCTCTTCCGCCCGGTCCGGTTTCATCGGCGCAAAGCCATCGGGATATTCCTCGGCGATGAAGCCTGTGGAAAGCCGGCCCTCGCGCCAGCGCGGATGTTTCATCAGCGCCGACAGGAAAGGAACATTGTGCTCGATGCCATCGACGACGAAGCCGTCGAGCGCCTGACCCATGGCCTCGATCGCTTCCAGCCGCGTCGGCGCCCAGGTGCAGAGCTTGGCGATCATCGGATCGTAATACATCGAGATCTCCGCACCTTCGAAGACGCCGGTATCGTTGCGGACGACCACATTGCCGGCCCTGCCTTCCGAAGGCGGCCGGTAGCGCGTCAGGCGGCCGATCGAGGGCAGGAAGTTGCGATAGGGATCCTCGGCATAGAGCCGGCTCTCGACCGCCCAGCCGTCAAGCCTGATATCCTCCTGGGAAAAGGGAAGGGGCTCTCCGGCTGCGACACGGATCATCTGCTCGACGAGGTCGATGCCGGTGACGAGTTCGGTCACGGGATGCTCGACCTGCAGGCGGGTGTTCATTTCGAGGAAATAGAAATTGCGGTCCCGGTCGACGATGAATTCGACGGTGCCGGCGCTCTGGTAATCGACGGCTCTCGCCAGCGCCACCGATTGTTCGCCCATCGCCTTGCGGGTCGCTTCATCGAGGAAGGGCGAGGGCGCCTCTTCCGCCACCTTCTGGTTCCGCCGCTGGATCGAGCATTCGCGCTCGCCGAGATAGACGGCGTTGCCATGCGCATCGGCGAGGACCTGGATCTCGATATGGCGTGGCTCGACGACGAACTTCTCGATGAAGACGCGGTCGTCGCCGAACGAGCTTTTCGCCTCCGAGCGGGCACGCTCGAAGCCGTCGCGCACTTCCGCCTCGTTCCAGGCAATGCGCATGCCCTTGCCGCCGCCGCCGGCCGAGGCCTTGATCATGACGGGATAACCGATCCCGCCCGATATCACTTCCGCATGGGCGGCATCCTCGATGATGCCGAGGTGGCCGGGCACGGTGGATACACCGGCTGCATTGGCGAATTTCTTCGATTCGATCTTGTCGCCCATCGCCATGATGGCTTTCGGCTTCGGGCCGATGAAGATGATGCCCTGTTTTTCCAGTTCAGCGCAGAAGGAGGCGCGTTCGGACAGGAAGCCGTAGCCGGGATGCACTGCCTCGGCGCCGGTTGCCTTGCAGGCGGCAATGATCTTTTCCGCAACCAGATAACTCTCCGATGCCGCGGCCGGGCCGATATGCACAGCCTCGTCGGCCATCTCGACATGCAGCGCGTCCCGATCCGCATCCGAATAGACCGCGACGGTCAAAATGCCCATGCGGCGCGCAGTCTTGATCACGCGGCAGGCGATTTCGCCGCGATTCGCGATCAGGATTTTCTTGAACATCGAGACTCCACCCAGAAATGCATCCCGGAGTTTTACGCACAAAACACCGGAACGCACAATCAGGCTTGCGGAGCGTCAGGCGACGGCAGCTTCTGCGACAGGTTCCTCGTCGACGATGCGCAGCCAGCGGCTGCGCCGCGGCTCGGCATAGTCGCGCAGCTCGACGGCAGCCATGATCCCCGCCCAGTGCGGATGATTGGCGCCGCGCAGCGTTGCCTGCTCGATCTGCTGGAGAACGCCGTATTCGACAGACGAGACCGGGATGGTGCCGCCTTCGGCGACGCTTCTGAAGATGCGCATCGCATAGTCGATGTCCTGACGGGTGATGCCCCTGCGATCGATGGCGCGCGACAGCTTGTAGCCACCGATATTGTCGGTGATCGCCAGGCGGAGCTGATCGAGGGCGAGCGCTCTCAACTCGACTGGGACATCGGCCGAAATCTCCATGACGTGGAGAATGAGCTCGAGCTCGAGCGCCGAGTTGACGACACCATCGGTCGTGAACATGCGCATGATCCAAGCGACGTTGATTTCATCCAGCGAGCCCTGCGGATAGGTGTAACGGACAATGAAACCGGCGAGCTGCTCCACGAAGAAAGCGTTCCAGTCGGCACATTTTTCAGGGCAGGAATTGTTGAGCGCCAACATCGCCACGACATCGTCGGATGTCCGGATACCCTCGGGAAAACTATGTTTGCGCAGCAGTACTATATCTTCGGCCGTCAGCCGATGCTTGCCGGCCACGACACAGGCCGGAAAAGCGAGACGAAATTCGCTCATGTTTTAACTCCAGGCTTCATCATGAAGCCGGAAACGGTTTTACCGCCTGCGAATTGACGATCCCTCAAGAAGAGGAGTTAACCCGATATTCCCCGGGTCAGGAAGATTTTAACGATTGCGCCTGCAGCCGCTCTCGCCAGATGATGAAGAGGCCAGAAGCAACGATGATGAAGATGCCGATCCATTTAGAAAAGCTCGGGAAATCGTTGAATAGCGCGTAGCCGAGAACGGTCGCCGAGATGATCTCGAAGTACTGGAACGGCGCAAGCAGCGACAGCGGCGCGAGGCGAAAAGCCCGGACGACGAGCATATGCGCATATCCCGAGATCGAGCCAAGGGCGAGAAGCAGAACAAGGCCGAGGCTGGAGGAGGGCAGAGAGACGGCAAAATCGGCATTGCCGGAACCGTTGCCGAGGAAAAGGGCGGCCGCCATGAACACTGTTCCGCCGATGCCGGCCATCGTCTGCATGGTCAGTGGCGAATCGGCCTCGCCAATGGCGCGGTTGAGGAAGAGATAGAGCGAGAACAGAAAGGCGCAGGCGACCGGCAGCAGCGCCTTCAGGCCGAAGATTTCGTAGCTCGGCTGAATGACAATCATCGCGCCGCCGAAACCGACGACGATCGCCACCCAGCGCCGCCAGCCGACCTTCTCTCCGAGAAACAGCGCCGACAGAGCGGCCAGCATGAAAGGCTCGACGAAATAGATGGCGAAGACATCGGCAAGCGGCATGTATTTGACGGCGACGAAGAACAGCAGGCTCGCACCACCATGCAGCGCACCGCGCAGCAGGTTCATCCAGGGCCGATTGGCCGAGAGTGCCTTCAGCCCGAAAAGGGCGAAAAGAATCGGCAGGGTGCAGGCGATCTGGAAGAAGAATCGGTAGAAGGTCACCTGACCCGGCGACATCGCTTCGAAGGTCGCCATGTATTTGGCGATGGCATCCATGATCGGCAGGATGAGCATGGCGCCGGACATGATGGCCATGCCCTGCAGGGAATTTTGATGGGGCTCTGACATGGCTGCTGATTCTTGCGAGGATGACGCCATCAACCATGAGAAGGCCGGGCAATCAAGCCGAGCAATCGCAAATGGCTTCGAGGTGAAAACGAAATCGTCGCTTAGAGAGCGTTTCCCTGAAGGGAAAATGGTGCGGTCGAGAAGACTCGAACTTCCACGGGTTGCCCCACAGCGACCTCAACGCTGCGCGTCTACCAATTCCGCCACGACCGCATCGTGGTAGGTGCCGATTTGCGTCGGCGGGGCAGCATGTAGCAAAAGCATCTGGGGTGCACAAGGGCGATATGACAGTTTTTTTGAAAACCGCTCACAGCATTTGAATTGGCCCCGAAACGGGTCCATATAGCTGTGCTGCCGCCCCTTTTTTCTGGCATTTCGGGAGAGCGGCAAGGAATGGCCATGCTTCGAACCGATCTCGAATTTTCCATGCTTCCCCAACTCGGAACCCGGCCGGTACGCTGGCGCCTCGCCGACGGTCTCGTTCCCTATGAGGAGGCGGTGGAGACGATGGAGCGCGAGGTGGCGATAATCGCCGATGGCGGTGATGAACTCGTCTGGCTCGTCGAACATCCGCCGCTCTATACCGCCGGCACCAGCGCCAATGCGAGGGACCTCGTCCAGCCGAACCGGTTTCCGGTCTTTGCGACCGGGCGTGGCGGTGAATACACCTATCATGGACCCGGCCAGCGCGTCGCTTATGTCATGCTCGATCTGAAGAGGCGGCGTCAGGACGTGCGCGCCTTCGTCGCCGCCCTCGAAGATGTCGTCATCCGCACGCTGGACATGATGAATGTGCGCGGGGAGCGACGTGAAGATCGCGTCGGCGTCTGGGTGCGCCGGCTGGAAAAGCCGTTGCTGGCCGATGGGACGATGGCCGAGGACAAGATCGCCGCCCTCGGCATAAGGCTGCGGAAATGGGTGACCTTCCACGGACTGTCGCTCAACGTCGACCCCGATCTCGATCATTTCGACGGCATCGTGCCCTGCGGGATATCAGCCTATGGCGTGACCAGCCTCGTCGATCTGGGCCTGCCTGTGATGATGGCTGATGTCGATATCCGGCTGCGCGCCGCCTTCGAAGCGGTTTTCGGC
Source organism: Rhizobium indicum (assembly GCF_005862305.2). Taxonomy (NCBI): domain Bacteria; kingdom Pseudomonadati; phylum Pseudomonadota; class Alphaproteobacteria; order Hyphomicrobiales; family Rhizobiaceae; genus Rhizobium; species Rhizobium indicum. The sequence goes on from NZ_CP054021.1 coordinate 178,238, forward strand.
GAAACGACGGGCGAAACCTGACGCTTTAGGGAACCGCTCGCCGGGCATGTAGAGATGGATTGAAAAGAGAAGGGCCGATTTCCGGCCCTTTCTTTTATCGAATCCCGGTCTTTTATGGATCAATGCGTCGCGCGGCATGCTTCGGTGCGGGAGGCGCCGCTGTCTGCACCCTTGGTGTGGGAGCCCTTGGGGCCAATCATGCTGTGGCATGGGGGCAGGGAGTTGATGCTGGCCGTTGCGGTCTTGTCGACGACAGGAGACGCCATGGCGCTCGGGGCGAAGCCGTCGCTGTCGTTGGTGTAGTCGCTGGAATAGGCCGGGGCCTTGCGGCTGCTGTAGTGGACAGGAGCGGGCTTCGACATCGGGCTCGGGGCGAAGCCGTCGCTGTCGTTGGTGTAATCGCTGGAATAGGTCGGCTGTGCGAAGGCAGCGCCTGCAAGGCTGACGGCGAACAGGGACGCGGCAAGGGCAAATTTGATGCGCATGGGTCTATCTCCTCAATCTGCTGTTGAACTCGACAACATAAACTCACCCTCGGCACACACGAGTTCGCGCCCCAATTCAGGCAATTTTGTGATAATATGGCGACGCAGCCGCGACCATTTGTCCGAATGAAATCACAGTGTTGTCAACGGAATTGACGTTCTCGTGACAGAAGCCGCCTAACAGAAATTGGCAATTGGTCTCGTGAATAAGACAGTTGTTGCTACAATCGTAAATTGTTAACTTTTGGTAATGTTGAGAACGATCATCAACGGAAGGCGGCAGCCCTCCCGTTGATGATTTGCGCTGTGCGTAATGCGTTAGTCCTCGTTCGGGATATGCGCGTCAACACCGGTCAGCTGCAACTTGTTGCGGACATGATGGACGCCGTCGACCGAAAGCGCGCCGAGTTCGACCTTGCGGGCGATGCCGATCGTTTCCACCGATCCTTTCAGGGTGACGACGTGACCGTCTGCGTGAACCTCGATGCTGTCGATATCAACCTCGGGAATGTTTTCGAGATTGTCGTTCACCCGCGCTTCGAGGTCGTCGCTTTCACCGCGGTCGATTGTATCTGCGCGCAGCGAATCTTTCAGGCGGTTCTCGTTGCCGTCTTCATCCGTGCCATCTATCCGGAAGCCCTTGTTGGGATCGCTGTCGAAATTGGCCGTGGTCTCGCCGTAAGGACGATTATCCGGACCGCCGGTGTCTGCGCCGCTGCCATCGGCATAGGGCCAGCCTTCGTCGAGATTGCGCTCTTCGAGGTCGCGATAATCTTCCTCCCGGGAAAGCTCAGGCTTCTCCCGGGAAAACTGGGTCTTGTCACCGATCCTTGCCATTGCACTCGCTCCTTGTTTCTTTGCTGGAAACGCCGGCAGCGGCGAATGGTTCGGTGCAGACGGCGATTTGTCAGCCGTGATTGTCAGCCCTGTGCCTTCTCCCATTTCTTCACCAGACGGTCGCGCTTCAGCCGTGAGAGGCGCTGCAGCCAGAAAATGCCGTCGAGCTGGTCGACTTCGTGCTGGATGCAGATGGCGAGGAAATCTTCGGCACCGTCCTCGTGCACGGTGCCCTCGGCATCCTGATAGCGGAAGCGGATCGCCCGCGGGCGGGTGATCTCGTCTGTCGCGCCGGGCATCGAGACGCTACCTTCGGTATGGTTCATCATCTCCTTCGAAAACAAGGTGATATGAGGATTGACGTAAAGGCGCACGCCGTCGGCCTTGTCGAGCTCCAGCACCGTGACACGGCTGAAGACGCCGATATGGGCGGCGGTGATGCCGACGCCGGGGGCTGCGCGCATCGTCGCCAGCAGGTCCTCAGCAAGCGCTGTGAGCGAGGAATCGAAGACCGTCACCGGCGCGCAGACAGTCTTCAGGCCCGGATGCGGATAACGCAGAATCGGACGGATGGGCATGGGGCAGGCTTCCTCTGCTTGGACGGGTGAGGAAACTATCGCCGGCCGCGTGCATTGTCATCACGAAGCACGGTTTGCCGCTTTACGACACGGATGCTTTGGGCTAGCAGGGGCCAAGAATTCCGGCTGCGGGAGCCTCGCGCGGGATTCGCTTATCCGCTTGTTGACAATGTGTTTTCGGCCGACATTTGCGAATGCGGCGCGGCAGTCGTTGAAATTCGAACCAGATGCGAGGGCGGCAGATGACGACGACCGATGGGGAAGACCGCATTCGCAGGCGTCCCGATGACGAGGAAGCCGATATCTACGACGAGGACGGCAATGTCCGCGGCGATTTCCTGGCGCTCGTCGGTGCTGCGATCGCCGACCGCGACACGCTGTTCCTGCGCCAGAACGTTGCCCGCCTGCATGAATCGGAAATAGGCGACCTGCTGGAATCGATCCAGCCGGATCAGCGCCTGGCGCTGGTGCGCCTGCTCGGCGACGATTTCGATATGACGGCGCTGACCGAGGTCGACGAGGCGATCCGCCGCGAAATCGTCGACCAGATGCCGAACGCGCAGATCGCCGCCGCGATCGGTGAGCTCGATTCGGACGATGCCGTCTACATTCTCGAAGACCTCGACAAGGAAGACCGGGAAGAGATCCTCGCCCAGCTGCCGTTTACCGAGCGGGTGCGGCTGCGCCGGGCGCTCGACTATCCCGAAAGCTCGGCCGGGCGCCGCATGCAGACGGAATTCGTCGCCGTGCCGCCGTTCTGGACGGTCGGTCAGACGATCGACTACATGCGCGACGAGGAGGATCTGCCCTATTCCTTCTCGCAGATCTTCGTCATCGATCCGACCTTCAAGCTGCTCGGCGCCGTCGATCTGGACCAGATCCTGCGCACCAAGCGGCAGACGAAGATCGAGCAGATCATGCGTGAGACCAACCATCCGGTTCCGGCCGAGATGGACCAGGAGGAGGCGGCCCAGCTCTTCGAGCAGTACGACCTTCTCTCGGCCGCCGTCGTCGACGAAAACGGCCGGCTGGTCGGCGTGCTGACCATCGATGACGTCGTCGACGTCATCCACGAGGAGGCGGACGAGGACATCAAGCGCCTCGGCGGCGTCGGCGACGAAGAGCTGTCCGACAATGTGCTCTCGACGGTGCGTTCGCGCTTCCTGTGGCTTTTGATCAACCTCGGCACGGCGATGCTGTCGGCCAGCGTCATCGGGCTGTTCGACGGCTCGATCGAGAAGATGATCGCGCTTGCCGTGCTGATGCCGATCGTCGCCTCGATGGGCGGCAATGCCGGCACGCAGACGATGACGGTGACGGTGCGCGCGCTCGCCACCCGCGACCTCGACATCTACAATGCCGGCCGCATCATCCGCAGGGAGGCGGGCGTCGGCATCCTCAACGGCGTCGTCTTCGCGACGATCATGGGCGCGATCGCCGGGACCTGGTTCCACGACTACCAGCTCGGTGGGGTGATTGCGGCGGCGATGATGATTAATCTGATAGCGGCGGCCCTTGCCGGCATCCTGCTGCCGCTGCTGCTCGACAAGATGGGGGCCGACCCGGCGATCGCCTCTTCCGTCTTCGTCACGACGGTGACGGACTGTACCGGCTTCTTCGCCTTTCTTGGTATCGCCACATGGTGGTTCGGCATCTGAACCGCCCAAAAATTGACTATTACGTAAAAGTCAATATTATCGTCTGTCCGACGACGGGGAACACATGCCGGTGAACAAATATTATAGCATAACGGAACTGACGCGCGAATTCGGGGTCTCGACGCGCACGCTCCGCTTCTACGAGGACGAGGGACTGATCCATCCGGAGCGGCGCGGGCGCACGCGTCTGTTCCGGCAAGCCGACCGGCGGCTGATCGGCGAAATCCTGCGCGGCCGGCGCATCGGCTTCACCATCGCGGAGATCCGCGAGATCATCCAGGTTTACAAAGAACCGCCGGGCGAACTCGGCCAGTTGAAGCTCCTGATGAAGCGCGTCGACGAGAAGCGCGACGACCTGCGCCAGAAGCGCAAGGATATCGACGACACGCTGGCGGAACTCGACGCTATCGAAGAGACCTGCCTCGGCCGCCTCGCTGAAATCGGCGTCACCACCTGATCACGCGCCGTATTGTCGGTGAACTCATTCAGCCTCGGCGCTGCATTCGGCAGCGATCGTCTGGACCCGCTCGTCGTTCTGTATATCGATCGCGCCCTCCTGCAGCGGCGTGAACAGGGCTTGCGCCTGCAATTTCCCCAGCGTGCATTGGCAGAAGCTGTGGCAGAGCGCTTCGCCTTGCTGCATGACGCAAGAGGCGTTGCATTGCCTTAGGTAAGTTGCGACCGGATCCGGCGCCTGCGGCGGGACGACGAGCGAAATCCCATAGGCGATGGCGATCAATATCGGCTGATGGATCAGATAGAAGGCAAGGCTGTGGCGGCCGAGCCTTGCCGGCCACCAGGAGCCGGTGCCGACGGCGGTAAGCCGGTGCAGCAGCCTGGTTCTGAGGGCGATCGAGGCAATACTCAATCCGGCGAAGAAGGGCGTTGCCCAGGGAAACAGCGGCACATAGTCGTTGGACCGTTCCGGCGCCACGGCAAGGCCGATCCAGGCGAGATAGCGCGGATCGAAGAAGGATGAGCGAAGCAGGCCGGGTGGCCCGAAATTATCGGTGATCCAGGCGGCAAAGAGCGCGAGCGTGGCGATGAGCGTGAAGGCGAGCGGCAGTCTCAAGAAAACGACGCCGATGAGCGTGAGCACCGCGATACAATGCAGGATGCCGAAATAGATCCATTCGTTCGGCATCGCGATGCGCGTGGCGATCGAGATCACCGCGGCTGCCGCGGCGATCATGCCGAAGCGCTTCCAGAAGGAGGGCCAGCGAATCTCGGGCTTGCTCGACAGCACCAGGCTGATGCCGACGATGAAGAGAAAGGTCGTGGCGATCGCTCGGGCATAGATCTTCAGCCAGCCGGTCTCGGCCGTGCCTGGCGCGAGATAGCCCATGAACTCCATGTCCCAGCTGAAATGGTAGCTCGCCATGGAGATCAGCGCGACGCCGCGCGCCGTATCCAATAGACCGATGCGCGGCGGTTTTGCCGCCGCATCGGCTTCCCTTGCCGGCAATGTCATCAAAGTCCCTCGGACAAATCATTTCCGTCGCTCGACGGCCTATCGCGGCGAATAGCAGAAAGGTGGAGATTTGATGGCGGGCCGGTATCCATGATCGCCAGTCGCGCCTGCGAGAAAAATTGCCGGCGTGTCAGCACGAAGATGACGATCGCCGTCGTCAGCATGAAGACATAGGGGTTGATGAACCAGCCGAGATAGCCGATCGACAGGAAGATCGCCCTGAGGCCCTCGTTGAAATTGCTGCCGGCAATGACGTTCATGCGGATGACGCGTTCGGCGGCCCGCTCGGCGGCGATGACGTCGCGCTCGGTGTCGCGCATCATCGGGATCGAGCCGAAGAGGATGGTGCAGTAGTTGAACAGCCGGTAGGACCAGCCGAATTTGAAGAAGGCATAGCCGAAAAGCGCTGCCAGGCCGCCGACCTTCATCTCGAAGACGGCATGGCCGCCATGGAAGACGAAGGGCAGGTCGGCGAAGACGGCGTCGACCTTCTCCGTCGCGCCGAGCAAAGCAAAGCAGCTGCCGATCGCGAAGATCGAGGTCGAAGCAAAGAAGGCGGTGCCGTTCTGCAGGCCGGCCATGATCTGCGTGTCGATCATCTTCAGGTCGCGGCGCAGCGAATTGTAGATCCATTCCCGGCGCCGTTCGGTCATCGCATGGGTCAGGCTGGTGCGCCCGAAGAAGGTACGGCCATGCAGCAGCCAGGAATAGCCCATCCAGACAAAGGCAAAGAAAGCCAGAGCGATATAATCCGCCGTCGTCATCAGTGATTCAGTCTCCGCATGAACGCGGCCACTATGCCGCAAGTCGGATTATGCCGCATGGCCGAGTTCGGCGGCTTTACGCGGGCTTTCGGCCATGCGGCAGTTCGGCATAATCGAGCCGTCGGGAAACGACAAGGCTTGGTGGATAGCCGACCGGCATCTTCTGGAACGAACGACAGCAATGCGGTCATCCGTCAGCTTGCGGATTCGGGGCGGCGACCCAAAGAAAGGAAGGCGCTACCCCTCCAGCGCCTCAATCATCCCCACCCGCGTCGCATGCCGGCCGCCCTCGAAACGAGCGGTCAGGAACGCATCCACGATATCGAGTGCCAGCCCTTCGCCGACTACGCGCACGCCAATCGAAAGCATGTTGGAATCGTTGTGCTGGCGGATCATGCGGGCCGAGAAAGTGTCGACGCACACGCCGCAACGGATGCCCTTTACCTTGTTCGCCGCCATCATGATGCCCTGGCCGGTGCCGCATAGAATGATGCCAAACCGGCAATCGCCGGAGGCGACGAGCCGCGCCGCCGCTTCACCGTGCTGAGGATAGTGTGTGCTCTCCGGCGTTGTCGGTCCGATATCGACCGCTATCCAGCCTTGCGCCGCGATATGACCGGCAATGGCCTGCCGGAGCTGAATGGCGGCGTGGTCGCTGGAGAGGGCGATGCGGTTGGTGGCTGGCATGGAGAAGTGGTCCCGTTTTCCAAAGCAATTTTTCGTTCTGACGATGCACGCTGGCGCGAGGCCAGTCTAGAGGCGCACCAGCAGGGCGCCGCGTTAACCGCTTTTAAAGTCGTGATGGCCAATTCTTCAGGACTGAACCTGAACTCCGAATTCAAAAGTGACCCATGAGTCGGCCGGATTACATCCCGAGTCTTGATGGCCTGCGCGGTGTCGCTGCGCTTCTGGTCGTTGGAGCCCATGTTGGCCTTATTTTTCCGATCACAGCTCCGCATCTCGTGACGATGGGCGACGAAGCTGTCGGTTTGTTTTTTGCTCTCAGCGGCTTCCTGATGGCTCATCTCTACGGATCACGGCCGGTCACGAGAGAAAATGTGCTGGATTTTCTTGTGAGCCGCTTTGCCCGCATCTATCCGGTTTACCTGGTGGCCGTCGTTCTCGTAGCGATGCTGTCGAGCATGCAGAATCTGGATTTTGTTCAGCCGATCGCTGGCGGCACGGATTTTGTGCGCCATGTCTTTCTTCTCGGCTCGAGTGGTGTTTTCTGGTCGATACCACCCGAGATCCAATTCTATCTGCTCTTTCCCGTCCTGTGGCTCTGCCTGGCCCAGCCGCGCCGCTATAGCGGCATGATTGTCGGCCTCACGGTGGCCGTCGTCGTGGATGGCCTGGTTGAATTGCCAGGCCCGGGAATAGTGCTCGTCTCCAAGCTTCCTTACTTTCTTTTCGGCGCACTTGCCGGGATCATGCATTCCTACTGGAACAGCTGGATTCCATCTGCCCTCACAGGCATTTCAACGCTTTTCCTTCTGGCGGTGTTTTTCACTTACCGGCATATCTTGCCCGGCTTTTCCCCGGAATTTTGGAGCCTGCAAAGTGCCGTGGCCGCAGCCGTCATTGTCGGGCTCGTCGCTCGACAGCCTCCCATCACAACCCGTGTCCTGGCAGCTGCACCAGTACGGTTTTTCGGAAAGATCAGTTTTTCACTTTACCTTTTCCATGTCCCCACCATGTTCCTGGCGCGTTTGACCTTTGATGCCTTGATGCCCGAACCGGCGCTCATCGTGGTGACGCTTTGCGTTGCGGTCGTCGGGGCATGGTTCATCCATGAGACGATAGAGGTTCCAGGCCGGCGGTTGCTGGTCCTGATATGGCAGGATAATCGCTGGCGTCTGGTTTCGCGCGAAACTCCGGCCGACCAAATGGACCGCGCAATTCTCGACCTGCAGGAGATCGAAAAGCGCCTGCTGCGCGGGGCAACGTCAACCATGGACGATCAACGACAAATCTCGACGACGCCCGAACCCCGGGATGGCGCCGACGGCACGGTCATTCAAGATGAACGCGACGAGAAGCGTCGCGCATAGCTCAGCTAAGCTCTTGGGCGAGTCCGATGAGAAGCCCTCCAGGCCCGCGGATGTAGCAGAGCCGATAGGTGTCTTGATAGTCCACGACTTCGCCGACGAGCTGCGCGCCGCGCTTGCTGAGCCTCTCAAGCGTCTCGTCGATGTCATCAAGGGCGAACATGACGCGGAGGTAGCCTAGAGCGTTCACCGGGGCATTGCGGTGATCCGCAACGGCAGGCGGCCTGAGGAAGCGGGAGAGCTCGAGCCGGCTGTGGCCATCAGGCGTGCGCATCATGGCAATCTCGACGTGCTGATCGCCCAGTCCAGTGACACGTCCAGCCCATTCTCCTTCGATCATGGCCCGCCCTTCGAGCTCGAGGCCGAGGTCGCGAAAGAAATCAATCGTCTCTTCGAGGTCATCGACGACGATTCCCACGTTGTCCATCCGTTTGAGCGCCATGTGTCCAATCTCCCAATCTGCAAGGTGTCGTCTAGCATCGACGTCAGCAGGACATTGGGAGTCGGGGCAGACTGTCAAGATAAGGCTACCAGTTCTTCCGCCGCATAGGTTTCATTGAATGCAGCAATGAGTGGCAAGGCGGACCACTTGGTTTAGGGCATGACCCCGAAAATCGGATTCGATTTTCGGGAAGGATTATGCGCACACTCAAAGTGCCTGCGCGTCCTAGTGGACACGCGGCGCTCCAGTGTGCAGCCGGAATGTCGCACCGGCTCCATGCGATGTCGGTGTGCTGCACGGATTCGAAACCGACCTCGCTTAAGCTTGCATCCTCGTATTCAGAAGGCGCACCCATGTTTCTCTCGGTATTCGATGTCTTCAAGATTGGTGTCGGGCCGTCGAGCTCACACACGATGGGTCCGATGTCGGCGGCCAACCGGTTTCTCGAGCTGATCCTCTCGAACGAATGGCCGCGGCCGTCATCTGGCGCGCAGGTCACAGCCATCAAGGTCAGCCTGCACGGCTCACTCGCCCATACCGGTATCGGCCACGGCACGGGCAGGGCTGTCATTCTCGGGCTGATGGGCGAGGCGCCCGACAGCGTCGATCCCGACAAGATGGACGGCATCGTCGACACGGTGGAGCGCACCGGCCGCATCACGCCGGAGGGCCATCCCGCCTATCAATTCCAGCCGAAAATCGACCTGATCTTCGACAAGAAACAGCCGCTGCCCGGCCATGCCAACGGCATGGTCTTTTCCGCCTATGACAGGGACGGCCGGCTGCTCGTCAAGCGCATCTATTATTCGGTCGGCGGCGGCTTCGTCGTCACCGACACCGAGCTGGAGCAGATGCGGGCGAAGAAGAACGCGCCCGGCGGCACGCGTGTGCCCTATCCCTTCTCCACCGCCAAGCAGATGCTCGAGATGGCGGAGCGCTCGGGGTTGTCGATCGCCCAGATGAAACGGGCGAACGAGGAGAGCCAGCGCAGCCAAGAGGCACTCGACCAGGGGCTTGACCGCATCTGGGAGGCGATGCGCTCCTGCATCGAGCGCGGCCTCAAGGTCGAGGGCATCATGCCGGGAGGCCTCAACGTCAAGCGGCGCGCGCGCAGGATTCACGACAAGCTGGAAGAGGAATGGCGCAGCAACCGCATCAACCCGCTGCTCGCCAACGACTGGCTGAGCGTCTATGCGATGGCCGTCAACGAAGAGAATGCGGCCGGCGGGCGCGTCGTCACGGCGCCGACCAACGGGGCGGCCGGCGTCATTCCGGCGACGATCCGCTATTACGAGCATTTCCACGAGGACTGGGACCAGAACGGCATCCGCGACTATCTGCTGACGGCCGCCGCCATCGGCGGCATCATCAAGCACAATGCCTCGATCTCGGGCGCCGAGGTCGGCTGTCAGGGCGAAGTGGGGTCGGCGGCGGCGATGGCTGCCGCGGGCCTTGCCGCGGTCATGGGCGGGACGCCGGAGCAGATCGAGAACGCCGCCGAAATCGCACTCGAACATCATCTCGGCATGACCTGCGATCCGATCGCGGGCCTCGTGCAGGTTCCCTGCATCGAGCGCAATGCGCTCGGCGCCGTCAAGGCCGTCACGGCGGCCTCGCTCGCCATCAAGGGCGACGGCCAGCATTTCGTGCCGCTCGATGCCTGTATCGAGACCATGCGCCAGACCGGGCATGATATGAGCGAGAAATACAAGGAAACCTCGACCGGGGGACTCGCCGTCAACGTCGTCGAATGCTGAGTTTGTGGATGCCGGATGCTTGGTGCTTGACGCTCGCTGCCAAAAGGATTTCAACGGCAGCATGGCATTGCATCTCATCAAACTCTGTGTCGGCGCCGACTCGATAGACGACCTGCGCGAATGGGTGGCGGAACGCTCGTTGCGCGCCATCGCCGCCGGGCTCGAGCCGCATTCGGTGCATACGACGCGCATGGCGCCGAAGCGTATGGAGGAACTGCTTGACGGCGGCTCGCTCTACTGGGTGATCAAGGGGCAGGTGCAGGCCCGGCAGAAGCTGCTCGACATCGAGACCTTCACCGACGGCGAGGGGATTTCGCGCTGCCGCCTGATGCTCGGCCCGGAGGTCATAGAGACGGCCGTACAGCCGAAACGTCCCTTCCAGGGCTGGCGTTATTACACTGAGGACGACGTGCCGCGCGACCTGACAAGCCTCGGCGCCGGCATTGCCGAAATGCCCGCGGATCTCCGCCGCGAGCTTACGGACCTTGGTCTGCTCTAATCCCCGAAAATCGGAGCCGATTTCCGGAAAGGTTCATGCGTGGATTGAACGTCCTCCGCGCGGCCTTTCGGGCGCGCGGTCCTGTGCAGTTCAGCGCAGGCGCAACTGCACCGGCGCGCTGCCGTCCGGCGAGGTCACATGCAGATGGATGCGGGCTTCAGGCTGGGAATAGCGCCAGGCGCGTGCACCATGGCACAGCAGCAGATTGATGAGATCCCGGGTCTTCGGAGACTTCGCCTTCGGCCGTTGCAGGCCGATCTCGGCGAGGCGCAAAGCCGCCTCGTGCAGCGGATGCAGAGATGAGCGCCCCTTGGCCGCCATGCGACGGTCTGAAGGCATTCCCGGAACATTCTCATTGATCGCCATTGTTTTCCCCGTACGCAATACTGATCGAGTTCAAGAACGGTGGCCGGAAACGCAAACACCGATTCCGGCCGTCACCGATGCCGCCGGCCATCTTGCAGGCAGCATCGAATAGCTCATTGGGCAGCCGCCCAGCACTTGATGCCGGCCTTCTTCAAGGCCTTGCAGGCGTTGACGGCATCGCGCTGATCGTCGAAGCCGCCGAAGCGGGCGCGGTAAAGCTGGTCACCACCAGCGGCGTAGGCGACCGCGAAAGGTTTTGCCGAGGCCAATGCCTTGCCGCCCTTGCTCTTGGCGCCCTCCAGGAGGTCCATGGCCATCTGCCGGCTCGGCGAGACGCCGACTTGCACCACCCAGCCGGTCGGACCGTTGCTGGTTGAAGCAGCACGAGTCGGGGAGGGAGTGGTCGACGCAGTGGTGAGGTTATCGACCGACGTCTCGCCCTGTTCCGTCGGCATAGATGCGGGCGTCGGCTTTGGTGCGGCGACCGCTGCCTGCTGCTTGAAGGTCATGGTCTTGACCTTGGTCGGCGCCGGCATCGGCTGGGCTACCAGCGGATTGTCGGAATTCGGCGCAGCGGTCTCGGCATAGGCGACCTCGGTCTCGGCGACCTGATAGCGCGCATCCGGCAGCGGGCCTTTGTGCGGCAGGCTGAGATCGGCAGCGGCTGCCGAAACCGGCGGCTGGGCTGCGGTGATGGTCTTCGCCATTTGCTGAGCCTTCTTGGGCTGGACCGGAGCTGGCGTCACGATCATCGCCGGGGCAGGGGCTGCCTGGGCGATCAGCGCCGACGATCCGCCACGGCTCGATGCCTTCGGCAGATAGGTGGCGATCAGATTGCGCATCTGGGCATCGCGGGCAGGCGTCGAGGCGCCACCCATCACGACGCCGACGATCGTTTTGCCATCGACCTGCACCGAGCTTACCAGATTGAAACCGGCAGCCCGCGTGTAACCGGTCTTGATGCCGTCGACGCCGCGCACTGAACCGACCAGGCGGTTGTGGCTGCGGATCGTCCGGCTGCCGAACTTGAAGGCACGGGTAGAGAAATAGCCGTAATATTGCGGGAAATGCTGGCGAAGGGCGATGCCGAGGCGGGCCTGGTCGCGCGCTGTCGTCATCTGCGCCGTATTCGGCAGGCCGTTGGCATTGCGATAGGTGGTGCGCGTCATGCCGAGCGCATGCGCCTTGGCGGTCATCAATTGGGCGAAGCGATCCTCGCTGCCGCCGCCCAGCATCTCGCCGAGCGCCGTTGCCGCATCATTGGCCGACAGGGTGACGAGACCGAGAATGCCCTGCTCGACGGTGATCGTACCGCCGGCGCGGACGCCGAGCTTGGTCGGCGCCTGGGCTGACGCATGGGCGGAGAAGGGAACCGGCGTATCGAGACGGATGCGACCCTGCTCCAATGCCTCGAAGGTCATGTAGAGGGTCATCATCTTGGTCAGGGAGGCGGGGTATTGCAGCCGGTCGGCGTTCTCACTGTAGAGAACGTTGCCGGTCTTGGCGTCGACGACGATGCCTGCATATTTCGGATTTGCTGCTTCCGCGTCGGCATTCACCGAATCGACCACAACGATCGTGATGGCCACCGAAAGGACCGCCAGCAGCCTTGCGAAAAAACTGCCGGATCGGGACGATGATACGGAGGAGACTGACCTTGACACTATTCCACTCTTCGCTTGCATTTCAGATATTTGGCACTTCAGTTTTTGGCAGGAACCGCACACCTCCCGCCGCACAGCTCGTCTTCTAAAATTACCGGTTGGGCGTTACCAATCCGTTTATGATGAATCCTTTATTTCGCTGTCCGGAGAGCATTTTAGGGACTTGTCGCAGAACGGTTCACAAGACGCGCGTCTACAAAGGTGCGGATAGCGGCATCAATATGTTCCCAGTCGTCGAGATGGCTGCTTGAGAAGCGGTAGAGAACGCTGAGATCTCGACCGACTTTGATATCGCGCTGACAATCTCCGCCCGCTGCCTTATCCGGGGCTGACGGCAATATGCAGCGCACGACGTAATCCGGCCCGCCCTTGACGGGCGCCGTCAGCAGCACCTCGTCGCCGTAACCCGCATCGGCGCGAAGACGGTGCAGCGTCAGCCCGTCGCGGAAGGGCTCCGCAGGTCCTTCGAGCAGATGCGAATAGATCGGCTCCAGCCGCCCGGACATGTCGCGCGACATGGTGCTCTGGGTGATCTGCAGGAAGATCAGTCCGGAGGATTGAGCGATATCGTCGAATCGAAGGTGATTTTCCTTGCCGTAACCCTGCATTTCCGGCCAGGCGAGGTAGAGATCGACGCGCTCGGCGGCGCCTTCATGCCTTTGACTCGGGAAACGGATGACATTCTCGGGGAATTTCACGGTGTCGCGGCCGATGGCCAGCTGGATTTCCACCGTGCTGTCGGTGTTGCCGGCAAGCGAGATATGCCGGCCGAACCAACGTCCGCCGATGCTGATGGCAACAGTCAGGACCGCCATGACTGAGATCACCGCCATCGTGCGGAGGAGAAACCCCATGGAAAGAAGCGGCTGCTCGTCGGGTGCGCTGTGCGCGGCATGGCTCATGGCGGTTCTTCGCGTTTCGGTCCGCCGCAGGAAGAACATGAGCCGCCGGTGCCGATGATGATTCTCATCGCAATGATCTGACCGGCAGGGTTAATAATTCGCTAAGATGCTGGTGGGCTAAGCCCCGAAAGGGGGCGAGCCGTTCCCGGGACAGCGGGAACGGCTCTTGGGCACCGGTCGGGGACGGGATGCGGGGACTGACCGGGCCGCAGGCAGCAACCGGCAATGGCCGGCAGGCTGTTCTTACTTGACGCTACCGACCGCGACAGCGCGGCCATCCTGAAGCTTCGACCAGCGGGCCGGATCGTCGGCGGACTGGCGCTTCAGATAGGTGTATTCGGTGTCCGACCACAGCAGCACCTTGTTGCGCATGTTGTCGAGGATGAAGTCGCCATGATCGGTACGAACAGTCAGCACGGCATGGCCTTCGCCATTCGGCTGCAGCACGACTGTTATCAGCGTGTCGGACGGCGAGAAACCGTCGTCGATCAGCATCTTGCGCTTCAGCAGGGCGTAATCCTCGCAGTCGCCTACGGTGCGCGGATAGGCCCAGCGCTCCTCGACCCCGTAGATCTGCTCATCCGTCATCGGCTGGATCGTCGAATTGACAGTGTAGTTGACCTTGAGAATTTCCTTCCAGCGATCCTCTGTGAGAATGGCCGGTCCGGCATCGCCGCCGACTTCGACACATTCCGTCGGATTCGCCTTGCAGAATTCGTAGTGTCCGATCGGCGGGCTGGCATTGCCTGCCAGGGCCATGCTGGCGGGCATCGCCTGTCCCGAACCCGCCATTGCCATCATGATGGCACCGGCCAGAATGCCGCCTTTCAGGATGTTCGCAGTTGTCATTGCCGTCTCCCCGTAAGTTGAGGTGACAATGGCACAGACGTTTTTATCTCACGCAAAATTACGTAATAGAATTAGAGGCTTAGTTGATTCAAATGCCGGGAAAACTCGACTAAAAACAGATTCGAATGCGCATAAAATTTGACGCGGATTTGTCTTGAAATCGATTAAAATTGTAATCGACGCAACAAGGCTTTCGCCCGCGAAAACGCTGCGTTGCCGTCCTGATGTTAAGGATTTTCGTTGAGCCGGGTAAATCTCAGCAGTGTGCTGGCGATCTGCGGCAGCGCGTAGCCGACCGGCGATGCCGCCGGAATGGGCCGATTCGGCTGGTTCAAAAGCAGAATATCGCTTAGATCGCCGATCCGGGCGGGAAAATTTATTTTTGAGGAAAGTCGCGAAATCGATCGGTGGCAGCCACAATCGCCGCGCTCATATCGGGATTTGCGGTGGAATGGGCAGCATGCGGAAGGATGGTGAGCTCGCTTTGCGGCCAGGCGCGGGCCAGTTCCCAGGCGGTGACGAGCGGCGCCTCGATGTCGAGCCTTCCCTGCAGCAGGATACCGGGAATGCCGATGAGCCGAGCGGCGTTCTTCAAGAGCTGGCCGTCCTCCAGCCAGGCGCCATTGCTGAAGTAATGGGTGATGATGCGGGCGCGCGTGAGCATATAGGCCGGATCGGCCCAGCGGCGTGGCAGGCCTTGGGGATCGGCAAGCAGAATCGAGGCCGCCTCCCAATCATGCCAGTCACGCGCCGCCTTGAAGCGCGTTTCCGGATCCGGATCGTTGAGAAGACGATGATAGGCGGCGACGATGTCCTCGTCTCGTCCCTGGCTGTCTGCGGGAATCACCTGGCGGAAACGGTGCCATTCCTCCGGAAAGAGTGGCGCCATGCCGCGACAGAGCCAGTCGATTTCCGAACGCCGGGTGGTGGTCACGCCTGACAGGACGATCGCTGCGACACGCTCCGGATGGGTTTCGGCATAGGCCAGCGCCAGTGTCGAACCCCAGGAATTGCCGAAAAGGAGCCAGCTGTCGATGCCGAGATGGGCCCGCAGCCGCTCGATATCCGCAACGAGATGCCAGGTGGTATTGACGGAGAGATCGGTTTTAGGATCGGCAGCACTCGGCAGGCTGCGGCCGCAATTGCGCTGATCGAACAGAATGATTCGGTAGGCGTCGGGATCGAAATAGCTCCGCGCCGCGGTCGAGCAGCCGGAGCCCGGCCCGCCATGCAGCACCAGCGCCGGCCTGCCCGCCGGATTGCCGCAGACCTCCCAATAGATCAGATTGCCGTCGCCCGTATCGAGCTGACCATGATCATGGGGTTCGATTTCGGGATAAAGAGCTGACATGGACGCGCCTCTCGAATTAAGGCGGGCCTTATCCGTCATATCCGTGACGAATGGATGACGACGGGCGAGGGCAGGGCATTCCCGGACGCAAAATCACTGCACAATTTTGCGCAACCTTATTGCGTGCCGATCGGTGTCGCAGCTTGTTCCACTCATAATGTTGTCTAACGACTGGGTGGAACGACTTGCGACAGGATTTCGCGGCTTCTTTCCAAAGCCAGATTCGTTGCCGCTTGCAAATCTCCTGCCGTGAAGGGCGGGCGTTTTCAACGCGACCTGACCGGGTGCGCACCGGAGGGCAGCGTCATTTCAGCAGCTGTTAAAGGAATTCGCGCAGCGTCTCGCGGGACTGGATCGACAGGAATTCGATCGCCACGCCTTCGACGAAGTGGCGCACGACGCGACCACGCATATTGCCGAGGCGCACGGCCGTTCCGATCGAAGGACGCATCTCGACGTCGACGGCAGCGCCCGACAGCGAAAGGTCCATGATGCGGCAGGAATAACGCGTGCCGTCCTCGAGCGTCAGCTCGGTCTTCGTGTCGCGTGGCGTCAGACGGTCGTGGCGGCGATCCTCGGGCAGGCCGAGTTCGTGCTTGTTGGCAAGCCAGGTGAGCTGGGCCGCGAGCTTCTCGCGCTTCCGGTCGGTGGCATTGATCGACATGGTGAAACCGCGGCCATCGATCGTCTGGACATAGCCTTCGACGCGGCCGAGATGGTCAATATAGGCGACAACGCGTTCGTTGGCGCGCGGCCGGCCGAGGCAGGTGACGTACATATCGCCAGGCGACATGTCGATCACCATGCATTCGAATTCCTCGTAGTTCGCAAGCATCAGCCGGCCCTGCATGTTGATGGGCACGCGCTGAAAAACGCCCTGTTCAGGGCGCGGCGCAGGTCGTTGCGTCTGAGCTGGCTGGAACGAGTGCATCAAAGGGCTTCTTCATGAAAATCGCAGAGACCGATCTTTACCCACAATCCATTAACAGAAGGTTGTTTTGCCCGATCCCCATATAGCGGAAAACGAGTATGCCGGATGTGCCGAAATGGGATTGTCAGCGCGCCTCCGCGCTCAGCAGCTGCGACACCATGCGGCGCATGACCTGGCCGAAATGGATGCTTTTGCCAGCGACGATCCTGTTGATGGGGCGCGGTTCGGTCGGTGCTGCCTTGTCGAATTTTTCGGGCAGCAGGCGGCTGCGGTCGAGCGCCAGGAATTCGAGCGGCACGATCTCCAGCCAGCTCGCGGCCGCTGCCGGCGCGATCGCGCCGAGCAGCCGGTCGCAGGCGCCGTCCGGCGAACGCAGCGGCATCATGATAATCTCGAAGGAGGCCTGATGACCGACAGTGCTGTAGCCGGTGGCGTTGAACAGGGCCGGCATGGCATGGTCCATGACGCCCATCGCCGTGCGTTCGATGTCCGCGAGCTGACCATTTGCCCAGAGAGACGAAAAACGTTCGCCGCGCAGGTCACGCCCAAAGAGATCACAGATGCGGGTGCCGGCGAGCCGGAAACCGATGTCTCCGCCCTCGCGCTTCTCAAGAATGAACAGACTTTGGAGCAGGTGGGGGACGGCGGAGGGTTCGACCTGTGATTTCAGCGGCGCATCGGCAGCGCCGCGGATACGGTTCCAGTAGTCAAAAATTTCGATGGTCGTTTGCACACGCATTTCACACCAACCTGTCCCATTCCGGAGCATTTTCGGGCAGTCATTGCCCTTACAGGCTCTACCTTGCGGATTTCATGCCAGATCGCGGCGGTTAAGGTTAAGAGATGGTTTCGGTTGAGATGCAGTGCCCGTCGTGACACTGTCCTGCCATCGCTTCGACTTTCGAAGTTCAGCACAACCTGCCCGGGCCGAGGTCTTTCCTGGAGCTCCCGGTACGCCGTCCGGCCCTTCGGACGGCTTTTTTTTTGACAGTCGCTCCTGTATGGCTGTGGCCTCAACGAGGCAAAACACAGATGAATGAGCAGACGGCCGAGCCGCATAAGGCGCCCGAACCTCCCGAGGTCCAGCCGCCGGCACGGCCACCGCGCGAACCGGTCTTCAACCTTCCGCCGGCGCTGTTCTTCAGCCTTTGCCTGCTTGGTGTCATCTATGCGGTGCAGGAACTCCTGCTCTCCGACGATGCGATGAACTGGCTGTTCTTCACCTTCGGCTTCGTTCCCGCCCGCTATGTAATTCCGCTGTCGCAGCAGGGGCCGGAACTGTTCTGGACGCCCGTCACCTATTCGCTGCTGCACGGCAGCGTCCAGCATATCCTCTTCAACGCCTTCTGGCTGATGGCCTTCGGCGCGCCGGTCGTGCGCCGCATCGGGACGCTGCGTTTCGTGCTCTTCTGGGTTTTTTCCGCCGTCGCATCCGCCATTCTGCACGCGGCCCTGAACTGGGGAGACGTGTCGCTGCTGATCGGTGCGTCGGGCGTCATCTCCGGGCTGATGGGGGCCGCCTGCCGATTCGCCTTTCCGGCCGAACGGCGGCCGATGCTGCCAGCGCATCTCAATCCCCGGCTTTCCATCGTCGAGGCGCTGAAGAGCCGCACCGTCATCATCTTCATGCTGCTCTGGCTGGTCGGCAATGCGTTAATCGCTGTCGGCATCCCGCTCGTCGGCGACAGCGACCAGGCGATTGCCTGGGACGCGCATATCGGCGGCTTCGTCTTCGGCTTCCTGCTGTTTTCGCTGTTCGACCGGGCGCCGCGCCCGCCGGTGATGGAACCTGACGGAACCGAGAAGGATGTGTTGCAATCCTGAGCCGGGCAGTGCACCATCGACCTATATCCGTGCCGGGGGGAGAAACCGCCGCGGATGCCTGTGACAAGTGTTTCACGGACATAGGAGGTTCGAATGACCAGTTCAGTCAAAGCAATCCTCGACCTGAAGGGCAGGGACGTCGTCACCGCCGGGCCGAACGCCACCGTCGCCGAGGCGGCCGCCATCCTCAGCAAAAAGAAGATCGGCGCCATCGTCGTCGTCGGCATGGAGAACCGGATTTCGGGCATGTTCACCGAGCGCGATCTCGTGCATGCGATCGCCAAACACGGCAAGGAAGGCCTCGACCAACCGCTGGCTCAGGTCATGACCGCAAAGGTCTACCGCTGCCATGAGGAGACGACCGTCAACGAGTTGATGGAACTGATGACCAGCCGACGTTTCCGTCACGTGCCGGTGGAAAGCAACGGCAAGCTTGCCGGCATCATCTCGATCGGGGACGTGGTGAAATCGCGTATCGCCGAAGTGGAGCGTGAGGCCGAGGAAATCAAGGCCTATATCGCCGGCTGAGGTTTTCGCGTGCTTCGCTAGACTAGTCTCGTCGTCCCAAACCGCCACGCGCTTTTGGACGACGTGCATCAGGGGTTGCTTGCGTAGACTTCCTGCATGCGCTTGATCTCGGGGAGCCGGGCTCTGGCCTCCTCGTAGCCGCGTTCGATCGCCTCGCCGGCCCGGTGGAATTCGGAAAGGCCGATATAGCTGAGACGCGGCTGCAGCGAAATATCCGGCGGGTCGCCGGCAAGGCGGGCCCGGGCGATCCTGTCCTGGATGATGTTGAAGGCCTGCACCATGACGCCGGTCATGCCGAGGCGCGCATAGGGCGCCTCTTCCTGTTTCTGCACTTCCTGCGGCGAGAGGCTGGCATTGTGCCGGACGACGGCCGAGCGGCCGTAGAGATCGTAATTGAGATTGACGGCGACGACGAGCGGCTGTTCGTAGGCGCGGCAGACGGAGACGGGGACGGGATTGACCAGTGCGCCGTCGACCAGCGTGCGGTGATTGCTGCGCACCGGCTCGAAAATGCCGGGCAGGGCATAGGAGGCGCGCAGCGCCGTGATCAGCGAACCATTGGCGATCCAGACCTCATGACCGGTATTGACCTCGGCCGCGACCGCGACGAACGGCCGGTCGAGATCCTCGACGTTCAGGCCTTCGAGATGTTCCTGCATACGCTTGGTCAGCCGCATGCCGCCGAACAGGCCGCTGCCGCCGATGGTGAGATCGAGGAGACTTGCGATGCGGCGCATCGTCAGCGAGCGCGCGAAGCTTTCGAGTTCATCGAGCTTGCCGGCAAGATAGCAGCCGCCGACCAGCGCGCCGATCGAGGTGCCGGCAATCATGCCGATCTCGACCTTTGCCTCGTCGAGGGCGCGCAGCACGCCGATATGGGCCCAGCCGCGGGCAGCGCCGCCGCCGAGTGCCAGCGCGATCTTGATTTTCTTTTGAGGCGCAGGAGGCGGGAGCATATCGAGCGTGGTCGACATGCCGGAATCGGAACCCTCGCCTTCAGAGCTTTGACGATGCAGACTCCAGCTCAGCATGGCGCTCTCCCCTCCCAGCAGAACACTTGATTCTCGATAGTGTGCCCGATCAGTTTCCAAATGGTATAGAGATGCGGTTTCTGGCGCAATAAGGAGCAAATGCCAGGAATTTCAGGCTATTTTCCGTAGACATCCTGCGGATCGAAATGAAGCTCGTCGTCAACGATATCAAGCATCGGCTTTCCGTCTCGAAGCGTGATCGTCCGGTAGAAGCAGGAGCGGCGGCCGGTGTGACAGGTAGCGTCGTGGCCGGCGACCTCGACCTTCAGCCAGATGGCGTCCTGATCGCAATCGGTGCGGATTTCCTTCACCGTCTGGAGATTGCCCGAGGTTTCGCCTTTCTTCCAGAGCTTGCCGCGCGAACGGCTGAAATAGTGCGCCGTGCCGGTCTGGATGGTCAGCGCCAGCGCCTGGGCATTCATATGCGCCACCATCAGCAGCTCACCGTCGCCGGCATCGGTGACGATCGCGGTGATCAGGCCGCGGTCGTCGAAACGCGGCGTGAAATCGCCGGCGTCTTCCAACGCCGACTTGTCCTCGGATGGTTGATTGAAGATCAGTTGACTCATCGCGGCCCTCCTGAGGGAGCCGGTATCAGCGGCTCCGCACCATGGTCATGAAACGGGCCTGATCGGCCGGCTCAGTCTTGAACGTTCCCGTAAACGTCGTCGTCAACGTGGTCGAGCCCTGCTTCTGAACGCCGCGCATCGCCATGCACATATGTTCGGCCTCGATCAACACCGCGACACCGCGCGGATTAAGCGTATCGTCGATGGCCCGGGCGATCTGCGCGGTCATCGTTTCCTGCGTCTGCAGGCGGCGGCCATAGATCTCGACGACACGGGCAATCTTCGACAGGCCGAGCACGCGCCCGTCCGGCATGTAGGCGACGTGGGCCTTGCCGATGATCGGAACCATGTGGTGTTCGCAATGCGAGTAGAACGGAATATCCTTGACGAGAACCATGTCATCGTAACCGGCGACTTCTTCGAAGGTGCGACCGAGCACGTCTTCCGCCGCCATGTCGTAACCGGAAAAAAGCTCGCGGTACGATTTGACGACGCGGGCCGGCGTTTCGAGCAGGCCTTCACGCGTCGGGTCGTCACCGGCCCAGCGCAGCAGAACGCGAACGGCTTCCTCAGCCTCCTGCTGGGAGGGGCGATCCGAGTCGCGGTTCGTCTGCGGAAAGTTCTTTACGATGGCGTCCATGAACAATGGTCTCCTGGCCCGCACCGCGGACCCATCTATCGGAATCGCCACTGGTCAATCCCATGCGGGAATTCATGCACCTTTGGCAGGCTCCGGGGCTTTCAGGGCAAGTTTAGCCCGTCCGGCACGGTTTCCCAATCAAACTTACACCAGGCCATTGCATTTTCATGGCCTTCGAACGACATACATATAGGAAGACGGCCATCGTATGTAAGTATCCTCACACGACACGGTGTGTTTTTTGTTTTGACGACAATAACGCCCCCACAGAGGCCGATCCGCAGCGATTTTGGAGCGGAAATCCAGCATGGACGATATCTACAACAGCAAAATCCTCGAATTCGCCGGCAATATTCCGCTGACCGGCACGCTTGATGATGCCGATGCGAGCGCCCAGGCCCATTCCAAGCTCTGCGGCTCGAAGGTGCGGATCTGGCTGAAGATGGATGGCGACACCGTGACCGGTTTTGCTCATGACGTGAAGGCCTGCGCGCTCGGCCAGGCCTCGTCCTCGATCATGGCCCGCCATGTCGTCGGCGCCACATCGGACGAATTGCGCCAGGCCCGCCAGGACATGCTCGCGATGTTGAAGGCGGACGGGGCGGGGCCTCATGGACGATTCGAAGACATGCGCTATCTGCTGCCGGTGCGGGACTACAAGGCCCGCCATGCCTCGACGATGCTGACCTTCGATGCCGTCGTCGATGCGATCGGGCAGATCGAGGCGAAACGGGCGGAAGTTGTCGAGGCGTAACTGACATGTGCGAGTTCTGCGTTCGGCAGGCCGATGATGAGGACGACGGCGGTGCCGCCGGATCAGCAAAGCCGCGCGCAAAGGCAGCACGCACTTCCCGCAACTATACCGGTCCGTTCCGCAAGACGCCCGACCGCCTGCTCGGCATGGGGCTTATCCGCCTCTACCAGCTGACGCTTTCCGGCTTTGTCGGCAATTCCTGCCGCCATATCCCGACCTGCTCCGAATATGGCTACGAGTCGATCGCCCGCCACGGTCTTTGGGCCGGCGGCTGGATGACGCTGTTTCGCGTCGGCCGCTGCGGCCCGGGCGGCACCAGCGGCCTCGACCAGGTGCCGGAGATGCTCGGCGACAGCTTGCGCTGGTGGACGCCGTGGCGTTATCTCGCCCTCGGGCGGAAGAAAGGGTGAGCGCCATGAGCACCTTCATTGCCCTTCTGCACAGCATTGTCCTGACGCCCGACCGCCGCGTCATCATGCAGGATTTGCGCGCACTTGCCGAAGAGCTCGGTTATCGCGAGCCGCGCACGCTGGTTTCTACAGGCAATCTTGTCTTCGAGGCGGACGAGATGCGGCCGCACGAAGTCGAGACCCATCTGGAAGAGGGCTTTGAAGAAAAGTTCGGCAAACATGTCGATATCATCGTGCGCAGCGACTGCACCTGGATGGCGCTTTGCAGCACCAATCCCTTCAAGGACGGCAATGGCGACCAGGTCATCGTCCGGGTGATGCGTCTGCCGGTCGATCCCAAGAAGGTAGAGGCGCTGAAACCGCTTATGACGGAGGGACAGCGCATCGCTGTCGTCGGCGGCGATCTCTGGATCGATTTCGCCGGCAAGCCGAGCCAATCCAAGCTGCTTTCGGCGCTGACGACCAAGCGACTCGGCGTCGGTACGATGCGCAACTGGAACACCGTGCGCGGGCTGACTGAAATGATTATATAACCCCGCTTTTTCTTTACTCAGACAGGAAATCTGGCTATCAGGCGGCTGCGCATTCAGCTCCGCGGAGGCGCTTTCATGTCAACCACCCGCATTCGTTGGCGGGACTGGACAAGGAGAATTTCGATGTCCCAAGCTATTTCCCTGACATTTCCCGATGGTTCCGTGCGCGGCTATGATGCCGGCGCAACCGGCCGGGATGTCGCCGAATCCATTTCCAAGTCGCTCGCCAAGAAGGCGGTCGCCGTTGCGATCGACGGCACCGTGCGCGACCTTTCCGATGCCGTGACGACAGGCAAGATCGAGATCATCACCCGCAATGACGACCGCGCGCTGGAACTCATCCGCCATGACGCGGCGCATGTCATGGCCGAAGCGGTGCAGGAGATCTGGCCCGGCACCCAGGTGACGATCGGCCCGGTCATCGAAAACGGCTTCTATTACGACTTCGCCAAGAACGAGCCCTTCACACTCGACGATCTGCCGAAGATCGAAAAGAAGATGAAGGAGATCATCGCCCGCAACGCCGCCTTCACCAAGCAGGTCTGGTCGCGCGAGAAGGCGAAACAGGTCTTCGCCGACAAGGGCGAGCAGTACAAGGTCGAACTCGTCGATGCGATCCCGGAAGGGCAGGATCTCAAGATCTATTATCAGGGCGACTGGTTCGACCTCTGCCGCGGTCCGCACATGGCCTCGACCGGCCAGATCGGCAGCGCCTTCAAGCTCTTGAAGGTGGCCGGCGCCTATTGGCGCGGCGACAGCAACAATCCGATGCTGAGCCGCATCTACGGCACGGCCTTCGCCGAGCAGTCGGAACTCGACAACTACCTGCATATGCTTGCCGAAGCCGAAAAGCGCGATCATCGCCGGCTCGGCCGCGAGATGGATCTCTTTCATTTCCAGGAAGAGGGTCCGGGCGTCGTCTTCTGGCACGGCAAGGGCTGGCGCGTATTCCAGACGCTGGTTGCCTATATGCGCCGTCGGCTTGCCGGCGACTATCAGGAAGTCAACGCGCCGCAGGTGCTCGACAAGTCGCTCTGGGAAACCTCCGGTCACTGGGGCTGGTATCGCGACAACATGTTCAAGGTAACGGTTGCCGGCGACGACACCGATGACGACCGCGTCTTCGCGCTGAAGCCGATGAACTGCCCCGGCCATATCCAGATCTTCAAGCACGGGCTGAAATCCTACCGCGAGCTGCCGATCCGGCTTGCCGAATTCGGCAATGTCCACCGCTACGAGCCGTCGGGCGCGCTGCACGGGCTGATGCGCGTGCGCGGCTTCACGCAGGACGATGCCCATATCTTCTGCACCGACGAGCAGATGGCCGCCGAATGCCTGAAGATCAACGACCTGATCCTTTCGGTCTATAAGGATTTCGGCTTCGATGAAGTCACGATCAAGCTCTCCACCCGGCCGGACAAGCGCGTCGGTTCGGACGAGCTCTGGGACCGCGCCGAAAGCGTGATGATGGGCGTGCTGGAGACGATCCAGCAGCAGTCCAACAATATCAAGACCGGCATCCTGCCGGGCGAGGGCGCCTTCTACGGTCCGAAGTTCGAATATACGCTCAAGGATGCGATCGGCCGCGAATGGCAGTGCGGGACGACGCAGGTCGACTTCAACCTGCCGGAACGGTTCGGTGCCTTCTACATCGACAGCAACTCGGAAAAGACGCAGCCGGTGATGATCCATCGCGCCATCTGCGGCTCGATGGAGCGTTTCCTCGGCATCCTGATCGAGAACTTCGCGGGCCATATGCCGCTCTGGGTATCGCCGCTGCAGGTGGTGGTCGCAACGATCACCTCGGAAGCCGATGCCTACGGGCTTGAGGTGGCCGAGGCGCTGCGTGAGGCCGGCCTCAACGTCGAGACCGACTTCCGCAACGAGAAGATCAACTACAAGATCCGCGAGCATTCGGTCACCAAGGTTCCTGTCATCATCGTCTGCGGCAGGAAAGAGGCCGAGGAGCGCACGGTCAACATCCGCCGCCTCGGCAGCCAGGACCAGGTTTCGATGGGGCTAGACGCCGCCGTCGAGAGCCTTGCCCTCGAAGCGACACCGCCCGACATTCGTCGCAAGGCCGAAGCAAAGAAAGCCAAGGCCGCGTGAAATAGCCGGAATCCGACAGCGCCAGGCTTTGGCGCTGTCGGAAGTCTGATCTAGAGCCCGCAATGTTGCCGCCGCCATGATCAGAGAACGGATCACGCCGAGCTGCAATGCTTCAGAAAATTCCCGATACCAATGATGGAACGCGCGTCTGAAGCGTTCTCGATCTGCGCGTCTTCTCCAAACATCTCGGCTGAGCCGAAACCGCTCACGGAAAAATCAATCGAGGCTGGTGTCGTCGCCGCCCTGCGGCACGAGCTGTTCGTAGGACGGCAGCGGCGCAACCGGGGCCGGCTGGACACCCGGCGGTGTCGGTGTGCCCACAGGCACCTGCTGTACCGTGCGGGCCGCGTCGCTCACCGGCGGCTGCGGCTGCTGGTCCTTCATCAGAACCTCGACATCGGTGTTCCTGCCGGCGACGACGGTGAAATCGCGCTGGTAGATCTTGTCCTTGTTGCGGGCGACGGCGGAATATCCGCCTTCGGCGAGAACCATAGTCGGGAAGGCGCTGACGCTTTCGCCGACACTGTCGCCGGCTGCCGTCAGGATCGACCATGCCGTATCGGCGATCGCCTCGCCGCCGGTATCGGAGACCAGCTTGAAGGTGATCTGCGCGGCACGATGCTGGATCGTCGCCTCGGTCAGTTTGCCGGCATCGACCTGGATGTCGGCGCGGATCACGGCATTGACGCTGCCATATTCGGAAACGATGTGATAGGTGCCGGCATTGAGACGGACGACGGTATTCGGCGAGACATCGGCCACCACGAGGCCGCGCTCGCCATCGTCGCGCACTTCCGAGGAATAGATCGAGAAGCTCAACTGGTCGGGGCGAATGCGGGCGTCGGCGCCGGAGACGGCATTGAGCAGCAGGCCGCCGGCATCGAGCACCATCACCTGCTTGTCTACCTCGCCTTCAGCGGGCACGGTCAGTTTCTTGGTGACCCCGGCGCGGCCGAAGGAGACGTTGACGAAATAATCGCCGGGGGCGAGCTGGAAGGCGGCGGGGCCGCCCTTGGCGCTGGCGATCAGCGGCAGCTTGCCATCGGTTCCGGCGATCGGGCTGAAGACGTACCAGGAAAGGCCCTCTTCAACCGGCGTGCCGTCGGCCGTCAGCTTGGCTTCCATCGGGACGTCGCGCAGCTTGACCCCTTCGGGCACCGTGCCGGGCGCGATAAAGGCATCGAGCTTCGGCATCTTCGGTGTCGATTCAAGCTGTTTGAATTCCTTGAAGGCATCCTGAGCGCCGGCGCCGAGGGGCATCAATACCATCAGGGCAATGGCAAGGCCGATGCGTGCAAAAGGCAAAATGCCAAACATCTGTTTCGTGAACCGATTGACTTCTGAAATCGCAAAGGTCACTTCAAGACCAACGCGATGGCAAATTCAAGACCCACCCTTTGCAGCAGCATAAAAATGAGAGCTTCTCCCGTATGAAATCCGATATCAAGCTGATCGACTACCTCGCCGTGCGCCGCTCCATCCCCGCTTTCCAGATGTGCGAACCAGGCCCCGAGAAAGCTGAGATCGAGGAGATCCTGCGTCTTGCCTCGCGTGTTCCCGATCACGGCAAGATCGCGCCCTGGCGCTTCATCGTCTATCGCGGAGAGCAGCGCGTGCGTCTCGGCGAGGAACTTCTGACGCTGGCGCTTCAGACAAAGCCCGACCTTTCCGAAGAGATGATCCAGGTCGAGCGCAGCCGTTTCACCCGTGCGCCGGTGGTGGTCGCCATCGTCAGCAAGGCGGGGCCGCATATCAAGATCCCGGAATGGGAGCAAATGATGTCGGCAGGCGCGCTTTGCTTCAACGTCATCCTCGCCGCCAATGCCAGCGGTTATGTCGCCAACTGGCTGACGGAGTGGTTCGCCTATGACGAGCGCGCCTATCCGCTGCTCGGCGTCGGGTCTGATGAAAAGGTGGCGGGCTTCATCCATATCGGCTCGACGACATTTCCGGCGATCGAGCGGCCGCGGCCGGAACTTGCCGATACCGTGACCTGGGTCGGCGGAGACGACTGATGTTCTACACCACCGACAGCAATCGGCACGGGCTCGCGCATGATCCGTTCAAGGCGATCGTGTCGCCGCGCCCGATCGGCTGGATCGGCAGCAAGGGCAGGGATGGTTCGATCAATCTGGCGCCCTATTCCTTCTTCAATGCCGTTGCCGACCGGCCAAAACTGGTGATGTTTTCTTCGGCCGGGCGCAAGCACAGCCAGCGCAATGCCGCCGAGACCGGCGTCTTCACCTGCAATTTCGTCAGCCGCGATCTCGCCGAGAAGATGAACCTCTCCTCCGCGGCGCTGCCCTACGGCGACAGCGAATTCGACTTCGCCGGCCTGACACCTAGGCAAGCCGAACTGATCGACGCGCCCTATGTCGGCGAGGCTTTCGCGGTGCTCGAATGCAGGGTGACCGAGATCATCGAACCGAAGACGCTGTCGGGCGAACCGTCCGAAAACGTTCTCGTCTTCGGCGAAGTGGTCGGTATCCGCATCGATGAGGCGATCGTCAGGGACGGACGCCTCGACATGTCGATCGCCCGACCTTTGGCCCGCATGGGTTACATGGATTACAGCGAAGGCAGCGATGTTTTCGAGATGATCCGGCCGAAGACGCGGCAAGGCTGAGCCGAACCGGCAAAGCGTCCAAAGGCTTAAGAAACATGGTGAACCAATCTTAAACCTTTTGCCACTACGGTCGCAGTATTGAATGGAGCGCGAGGGAATCGCGTTCAAATGCTGGGGCGTCGCGTGATCGTAGAAGCTTTCCTTCGCTGGATCGAAACGGCCAAGACCGGTGACCGGGCCCGGGCCGCAAACGCCCTCGGGCGCGCCTATCTGCAGTCCGAAATGTCCGCGGACGAGCGGGCGGCGGCCGAAATGGCGATGACTTTTCTTCTCGACGATCCGTCGCCGCGCGTGCGGCTTGCGCTTGCCGAGGCGATCGCCTGGTCGCCCGATGCGCCGCGCAACCTTATCCTTTCGCTTGCCGAAGACCAGCCCGAGGTCGCCTGCCACGCGGTGACCTGCTCGCCGCTTTTGAGCGACGCCGATCTCGTCGACCTTGCCGCGCGCGGCAACGGCGCCACCCGCATGCTGATCGCCGCCAGAGCGCATGTGACACGCCCAGTCTCCGCCGCCCTCGCGGAGGTCGGCGACGAGGAAGAACTGCTCTGCCTGCTCGAGAATGACGGCGCGGTGATCTCCAGCCTATCGTTGAAACGCATCGCCGAACGGCTCGGCGACAGCTGCGATATTCGCAACCTGCTTCTCGACCGCAGCGATCTTCCCGCCGATGCCCGCCAATTGCTGACCCAGCATGTCAGCAATGCGCTGGTCGGCCTGCCGCTGGCGCAGGCGGCGATCGGCCTGCAGCGGCTTCAGCGCATCAGCCGCGAGGCGACCGAGGCTGCTATCGTTTCGATCGCCGGCGATATCGCGCCGCGCGAAATACCTGACCTCGTCCAGCATCTGCGCCTCAACGGCCGGCTGACGCCGTCCTTCCTGATGCATGCGCTCTGTGCCGGCAAGGTGGATTTTTTCGCCGGCGCCATTGTCGATCTGACCGCGTGCAGCGAGCGCCGCGTGCGTTCGATCCTGGCAACAGGGCGCATGCATGCCGTGCGCGCGCTCTATGAGTCCGCCGGCCTGCCGAGAGATATCAGCGTCATCTTCGTCGAGGCGACGATGCTGTGGCGCGACGCCGCCAGAAAAGCGCCGAGCAGCATGCTCGGCAATGTCTGCGGCCATCTTCTCGAAAAATTCCGTGACCCTAACGGCGCCCACGGCGCGGTTGGCGAACTGCTCGACATGGTGGAAAAGCTTGGTGTCGCCGAACAGCGACAATCGGCCCGCGTCTACGCAGCGCTTGCGGCGGCCTGAAGCCATCCGGGGAACTGCTTGGCAGTTTCTCTGGGTTTGCTCCGGGTATGTTGAGATTCACCGAGAATTTATGACGGCGGCGCAAGCGTAGAGCATTGCTACTGCCATGCAGAACCGGAGCACTGCGGCGCGGGAGGTGATCTATTGAAACACATTGGTGATCCAGGGTACGACAATGGCGAAGCTGAAAATTGGCGATATCGTCGAGATCAATACCGCGAAAGGAGTGGCCTACGCACAGTACGCGCATAAACATAAGCAATATGGCGCGTTGTTGCGCGTTTTTAGAAGAATCTTTGATTCTCAGCCAGATAACTTCACTGATTTGGTAAGCACTCAACCAGTGTTTATGTGCTTCTTCCCCTTAAATGCAGCGGTTGGACGACGTATTGTGTCAATCGTTGACAATGTGGCACTGCCGTCTGATGCCAAGAAATTCCCTACGTTCCGTACTGGTATTGTAGACCCGGCTACGCAAAGGGTGGGTGTGTGGTGGCTATGGGATGGTGAGAAAGAATGGCGAATCGGACAGCTAACTGCTGAACAGCGTCACCTCTCGATTCGCGGAGTATGGAACGATACGTTGTTGATTGAGCGAATTGAATCTGGTTGGACGCCGGAAACAGACCCGACGTAGCGTGGTAGGCGGGCACATGTAGGCCCAACATACACCAACAAGATCGGCGACAATCGGTGACATCCGGACAGTGCGAAAGATCATTGAAATGATGGGGTGATTAATGGATACCGTTTCAAGGCTTTGTGCCTGGTTTGAGCGTCAATGCGTAGGCGAATGGCATGAGGACCGTGGGGTCAAAATCGACACCATAGACAATCCAGGCTGGTCGATGAAAGTTGACCTCACGGGAACCGCCCTTCAAGACAAGGACTTTCAGGAGATCCGAGTTGAAAGATCGGATCGTGATTGGTTTGTTGCTCGCAGAAATGATCAAGCCTTTGAGGCATTTGGCGGGTCAATTAGTCTTAATGAAATGATTGAAAATTTTCTCGCTTGGGCTGAATAGTTCCCGCGAAGAGTGTAGACGCGCGGCGTCGGCTTGTAGAAGCGCCTTGAGTTTCGAGAAGGCGTGTTGGGTACGTCTTCTCAGACACGCGACGCTCTAATCGGCCAGCCGCGTCACCACCCAGGAATAGCTGGCGGAGACGAAGTGCACGGGTTTGGTCAGTGTGTCCTTGACGCTTCTGCCCGAGGGCAGATGGGCGCGGACCTGCCCGGCGATGCCTTCAGCAAAACCGGCAATCCTTCCTGGGGGTTGGGGCGCTGCGACAGCGACCTCGGGCGCGGCGGCAGGCACGGGCGCCGGTTTCGGCGGCTCGGCGGCGGCGACGGCTTTCGGTGCCTCGCACACCGCGATCACCGAGGGATAGTTGACATTCACATAGGTCTTCAGCCGTCGTTCGGCTTCGGCATCGCAGGCGGCAACGGTTTCCCAGCGTTTATCGACCGTCGCGACATAATTGCACTGGCTGATGGAATCGTCGCAGCCGAGAATGGTCATCGCGATCAGCACCGCTTGCATGTTCTGCTTCCTTGATTATTGAGCACCTCATCGCCTTAGAGGGCGCAATTCCAACCGAATGAAGGCAAGGACATTAACTCTTCGTCATATCGGGGAAAATTTTGTCACGCGCCGGCAGAGGGAGCCAGCATGTCCGTCACCATCGCTCTTGAACCGCCACGCCAAGAGGGCGTCATCCGGCTTCTCGATCTCTCCGATGCCTATGCGCAATCGCTCTATCCGGCTGAAAGCAACCATCTGGTCGACCTTTCGGTGCTGGAAAAGCCTTCGGTGAGCTTTCTGGTCGCGCGCAATGGCGATGCGATCGTCGGCTGCTGCGCGCTGGTCGAGGCCGGGGACGGCACGGCGGAGATCAAGCGCATGTTCGTCGACCCCGAGGCGAGGGGGCTGAGGATCGCCAGCGGCCTGATGAATGCGCTCGAAGCGATCGCCGGGGAAAAGGGTCTAACGGCGATCCGGCTTGAAACCGGCATCTACCAGCCCGAGGCGATCGCTCTCTACCGCAAATACGGATATCGGGAAATCGAGCCATTCGGCAGCTATCTGCCGGATCCGCTCAGCCTGTTCATGGAAAAGCGGCTGGGGTAGCCGGTCTGCGAAGCCATGTTCAGCCTTCGGCGACGCGCGGCATGGTTTTCGGCGAACCGGGGACCGGCGGCGGGGCCTGTTCGTCGATGATGATCTGCGGTCCGGTCTCGCTCTTGTCGGCGTTGCGGGCCTCGTGGATCCATTCGCGCCAGATGGCGACGATCAGCGCCATCAGCACCGGGCCGATGAAGAGGCCGAGGAAACCCATCGTCTTGACGCCGCCGACGAGGCCGAAGAAGGTCGGCAGGAAGGGCAGCTTGATCGGACCGCCGACGAGCTTCGGCCGCAGCGTCTTGTCGACGATGAATAGCTCGACCGTCCCCCAGACGAAGAGACTGATGCCGGCGACATGCGAGCCGCTCGCCAGCAGATAGATGGAGACCAGCGTGAAGGAGAGCGGCGCACCGCCAGGTATCAGCGCCATCACGCCCGTCAATACGCCGAGCGTCACCGGCGAGGGCACGCCGGCAATCCAGTAGGCAAGGCCGAGCACGATGCCTTCGCCGATCGCGATCAGCGTCATGCCCATGACGGTGGAGCTGATCGTCGCCGGCACGACGCGAGAAATTCGCTCCCAGCGGTTGGGCAGGATGCGCTCACCCAGCATGTCGATCTGCTTGGAGAAGGAGAAGCCGTCGCGATAAACGAAGAACAGCGCGATCAGCATGAAAAGCAGCGTCAGCAGCAGATGGAAGGCGCCGCCGCCGGCCGCCAGCACGGCACGGTATATGTTGCCGATATTGGCGCCGCTGACCGCCTGGATGACCTCGCCGAGCGCGCCGGGACTGCCGATATATTTTGTCCAGACTTCATCGAGATAGGCGCCGGCCCAAGGCAGCGCGACGATCCAGTTTGGCGTCGGGGCACCGGCGCGGTTGGCATGGATGGCCCAGGCGACCCAGGTACGCACTTCGCCGGTCGTATAGGTGACTGCAAGCCCGATCGGGATGACCAGGAAGGTGATGATCAGGATGATGGCGATGGTCGCGGCGATCGTCGTATTGCCGCCGACGCGGGCAAGAAGCTTGCGGTAGAGCGGCCAGCTGGCAAAGCCGATGACGAGGGCTGCGAGCACCGGCACGAGGAAGCCGTAGAAGAAATAGACGCCGGCAGCGACGACTAGGACCAGCAGCCAGCGCGCCGCCGAAATGGAGGGAATCAGCGGCGTACGCGTCTGAGCCGACGATCCGAGCCATCGCGGTTCATGATTGCTTTTCTGACGGTCGAACACACCCACGCGCGCCTCTTCTTTTTCTTGTACTCTGGTTATGGGCCATCAACCCGGTGGTTTCAAGGTCCGCACCGTGAAAGCGTATACAAAGCGTGCCTATTCGACCCTCAGATCCGGACGTCTTACTGCTGCGGGCGGTTGAGAACCTTGAAGGCATAGAATTGCGTCTTCTGGCCGGCCGAGAAATTATTGTCGGAGCCGAGAATGAGAACATCGGTGCCGTCCTTGGCCTTGCCGAGCGACATGGCCTCGATATTGTCGGGAACGAGGCCGATCGCCCTCAAATCGAGGACCTGGCTTTTGCGGACGGGGACGACGCGCTGGTCGTTTTTGGCGAGGGACGCGATGACGGATACATCGGTGGCATCAGTCAGATCCATCATCATGATCTTGATGGTGTTGCCGAAGCCCTGGGCATAGCTGCGTTCGACGGCGAGCAGGCGGTGATCGTCGAGGGCAAGAATCTCGGACATGCCGTTGTCATTGCCGCCGTCGGCCTTGGTGGCGGCCTGCGGGATCGGCGAGACGGGGTAGACGTACTCAGCCTTCGGCTCGCCGGTGGCGCCGTCATAGCGGACGATGCGCGACAGGCTGCCCGACGTCAGCGAGGGGTTCGGACCATCCTGGTAAAGGGCCGCTTCAACACCGACGAAAACGTCGCCGGAGGGCGCGATGGCAAGATCCTCGAAGGCAAGATTGTCCCGGATGCCGGTCGACTTGTCCGCGGTCGGCGCAAAGCCCTCCGGCAGCATGAATTCGCGGACGAAGGAACCGTCCGGCGAAGCAACGCGGACGAAGGGTGCCAGCAGCGCCTTGCCGTCGCCTTCGCTGCCCCAATAGATGCCGTCCTTGCCGAGGCGGATCGATTCCGGATCGACGGTCCGGGCAGCGAAGGGCTCGCCATTCTTGTCCTTCAGGGTCACCTGCTTGACGACCGAAACGCCCTTGAGGCCCGACGCGTCGAGATTGACTTCGAGTTCATAGAAACGGGCAGGGCCTCTTTCCGAACGGTCGTCGCTGATGGCGATATAGTGGCCGGTGGCGGCATCGAAATCGAGGCCGGAAATACCGCCGAATTCGACGCCGTTTTCCATGTGGCCTGTGGGGATGACGAATTCACCGAGATAGGAGAGCGAGATGCCAGCGGCGCAATCGCCGAAGGGGCAGGCGGTCTCAAAAGTGGTGCCGATATCGGTGGCGCTGACGGTGCTGGACAGGAGAACGAAAGCGGCAGCCGCGAGGAAACGCTTGGTCATGACAAATATCCGGCAAGGGGTTTGAAAACGGTTCGACCGGCGCAAATGCTCCCTGGGGGAGGCACGCCGACCGTTTAATGCGCCGGTTGTTTGACGGAGTTGTTACGGTTCTTCGTCAGTTCCGTGAAATCGTGAATGCTAAAATGCGGCGCGCCGAACCCGTGTCTATCCGACCGTTTGGCGCGCTCGACCTAATACCCTAGATATCGAGGTTTTCAGCGAAAGCCGCACGGTCCTGGATGAAGCGGAAGCGGGCTTCCGGCTTGGTGCCCATCAGATCGTCGACGGCGGCGCGCGTGCCTTCGAAATCCACCTCGTCGATCAGCACCTTGAGCAGAGTGCGCTTGGACGGATCCATGGTGGTTTCCTTGAGCTGGGCGGGCATCATTTCGCCGAGACCTTTGAAGCGGCTGATCTCGACCTTGACCTTGCCCTTAAACTCCGTCTGCATCAGCTCGGCGCGATGATTGTCGTCGCGGGCATAGGCGGATTTCGCCCCTTGGGTGATTTTGTAAAGCGGCGGCACGGCAAGGAAGAGATGGCCGCCGCGCACCAGCTCCGGCATCTCCTGATAGAAGAAGGTGATGAGCAGCGATGCGATATGGGCGCCGTCGACGTCGGCATCGGTCATGACGATGATGCGCTCGTAGCGCAGGTCTTCGTCGCGATATTTCGAGCGCGTGCCGCAGCCGAGAGCCTGGACGAGATCGGCGAGCTGCTGGTTGGCGCCAAGTTTTTCGCGGCCGGCGCTGGCAACGTTGAGGATCTTGCCACGCAGCGGCAGAATTGCCTGATTGGCGCGGTTGCGCGCCTGCTTGGCCGAACCGCCTGCCGAATCACCCTCGACGATGAAGAGTTCGGCGCCTTCGGCGGTGTTCTGCGAGCAATCGGCGAGCTTGCCGGGCAGGCGCAATTTGCGCACCGCACTCTTGCGGTTGACTTCCTTTTCCTTCCGGCGGCGCAGGCGCTCCTCGGCGCGCTCGATCACCCAGTCAAGCAGCTTGGCCGACTCATTCGGATTGTCGGCAAGGTAATGGTCGAAGGGATCGCGGAGCGCGTTCTCGACGATGCGCTGCGCCTCGACGGTCGCAAGCCTGTCCTTGGTCTGGCCGACGAATTCCGGCTCGCGAATGAAGACCGACAGCATGCCGACCGCCGAGATCATCACGTCGTCGGTGGTGATCTGCGCGGCGCGCTTGTTCTGCGTCAGCTCGGCATAGGCCTTCAGGCCCTTGGTCAGCGCAATGCGCAGCCCCGCCTCATGCGTGCCGCCTTCGGTCGTCGGGATGGTGTTGCAATAGGAATGCACCTGAGGATCGCCGCCATACCAGGTGATCGCCCATTCCATCGAGCCGTGGCCGCTCACCTTCTCCGTCTTGCCGGCAAAGATCTCGCGGGTGACGGTGAACTCCTTGCCCATCGTCGCCTGGAGATAGTCCTTCAGGCCGCCGGGGAAGTGGAAGACGGCCTTGTCAGGGACCTCGGAGCCTTCGGGCAGCACGCCCGCCTCACAGCTCCAGCGGATTTCGACGCCGCCGAACAGATAGGCTTTCGAGCGCGCCATGCGGAAGACGCGGGCGGCATCGAACTTCATGTGATCCCCAAAGATCTGGGGGTCGGGATGGAAGCGCACGCGGGTGCCGCGGCGGTTGTGAACGTCGCCCAACTCTTCGAGACCGCCCTGCGGCAGGCCGCGGGAGAAGCGTTGGCGGTAGAGTTTGCGGTTTCGCGCCACCTCGACCTCGAGGTCGTCGGAAAGCGCGTTGACGACCGAGACGCCGACGCCGTGCAGGCCGCCTGAAGTTTCGTAAGCCTTGCCGTCGAATTTACCGCCGGCATGCAGCTTGGTCATGATGACTTCGAGCGTCGACTTGCCCGGCACCTGCGGATGGTTCTCGACCGGGATGCCGCGGCCATTGTCGGAGACGGTGAGATAACCCTCGAGGTCGAGATAGACCTCGATGAAATTGGCATGCCCGGCGACCGCCTCGTCCATCGCATTGTCGATGACTTCGGCAAAGAGGTGGTGCAGCGCCTTTTCATCGGTGCCGCCGATATACATGCCCGGGCGCATGCGCACCGGCTCGAGGCCTTCGAGGACGCGGATCGACGAGGCGCCGTAATCATCGGAGTTCGAGGCGGCGGGCGCCGGGCGTGCAGAGGCTCCGGCAGCCGGGGGTGCTGCCGCTGCGGCGGGCGCAGCCGTCACCGGCGGCCGTTCGGCGGGCGCCGCAGGCTTCTGCGCCTCCTCGCGTTTTTCAGAGAGGGGCATTCCGGAAAAGAGGTCGTTGCTATCGTCCATGGAGCCGTTCAGATCTTCATCCTGTCTTAGGTCTGGCCTGGGCGGGCATCCGCCGCCGACCCAAAATCACCGCATTTCATGCCACGTTTGCGAATCAGGCAGATTTTGCCAGAAAGCACCTCTATACGCGACACCGCCGGTTTGCGCGGGCTTTTCCCAAATGATTTGCGTTGCCGGGCGCAGAATGGCAAGCGGCGGCAGGCTTCAGGAACCATCCGAATGCGAATGTCCACAAGTCATTGCACCATCATCACCGCAATTGCGGCCTTTTTCTTGTCCGCGGCCATTCTGTCCGCTGTTGGTCCGGCAGAGGCGGCCGACGCTTTGCCGCCTTTCAAGGACGACCTGTTTTCCAAGCAGACCGTGCTGCAGACAGACGACGGCGGCGCCTTCGAGGTCATCGACTATGACGAGATGCGCGATATCAACGGCCGCGACCAGATCCCGCAAAAGCGGGTGCAGCAGAAATATGTGGCGCTCGGCATCCGCAAGGCGCAAGCGGACGAGACGCTGTCTCTCGACGGCATCAAGCTCGATGTCACCAGGGTGGGACCGGCCGGGAATGCCGCCTTTACGGTGATTTTCATCCATGGGCGCGACGGCGACCGCCGGCTCGGCGCCAACGACTACAGCTTCGGCGGGAATTTCAACCGGCTGAAGAACCTCGTCGCCGGCAATGGCGGCGCTTATTATTCGCCGACGGTCAAAAGCTTCGACAGCAGCGGCGTTGCGGCGATCGCCGGCCTCATCCGCTATGCCAGCGCGCAATCGCCCGGCCGGCCGATCATCCTTTCCTGCGCCTCGATGGGCAGCCAGGTCTGCTGGGGCATTGCGCGCGATGGTGACAGCGTCAAGCGGCTGAAGGGCATGCTGATCCTGAGCGGGGTGACCGATCCCGATTTCACCAGGAGCGCCTTCTACAAGGCGAAGCTGCCGCTCTGGTTGGCCCATGGCAGCCGCGACCCGGTCTATGCAGCCACAGACCAGCAGGCGCTGTTCGAAAGCCTGCATAAGGCAAAGTATCCGGCGCGTTTCACGCTGTTTCAGACCGGCAATCACGGGACGCCGATCCGGATGATCGACTGGCGTAAGGTGTTGAACTGGATTCTGGCTGGCTAAAGCATGTCGCACAAAAGTGTGCGGCGGTTTTTGCGATAACGACATGCGTAAAAATACCGAAAGGGCGGTTTTCGGCAGAAATATGCGCGGGATCGACGAGATTCCCCTTACGTCAGGGGCATGATGCTTTTCTTTGCCACAAGCTTTTGATATTGCCCAAGGCATATGCAGATTGTGGAAGGCCAGCATGACCCCTGACGTGCGCCCGCTTGTGGCGGGAAACTGGAAAATGAATGGCATGCGTGCCTCCCTGGATCAGATCAAGGCGATCGCCGAGGGTGTTCGCCCGCCGCTGGCCGACAAGCTCGAAGCGCTGATCTGCCCGCCGGCGACGCTGCTCTATGTGGCGACGGCGCTGTGCACCGACAGCCCGCTGGCGATCGGGGCTCAAGACTGCCATCAGAACCCGTCCGGTGCGCATACCGGTGACATCTCGGCCGAGATGATTGCCGATTGTTTCGGCACCTATGTCATCGTCGGCCATTCCGAGCGGCGCACCGACCATGCCGAAACCGACCATCTAGTGCGCGCCAAGGCGGAGGCCGCCTTCGCCGCAGGGCTGACAGCGATCATCTGCATCGGCGAGACCGCGGATGAACGCCGGACAGGCCAGGCGCTCGACGTCATCAAGCGCCAGCTTTCCGCCTCGGTTCCGGACGGCGCCACCGCTGAGAGCACAGTCATCGCCTACGAGCCGATCTGGGCGATCGGCACCGGCGTGACGCCGACAACAGGTGATGTCGAAAAGGCGCATGCCTTCATGCGGGCAGAGCTCGTGGCCCGCTTCGGCGACGAAGGCCGCAAGATGCGTCTTCTCTATGGCGGCTCGGTCAAGCCGGCCAATGCCCATGAGCTGATGGGCATTGCCAATGTCGACGGCGCGCTGATCGGCGGAGCGAGCTTGAAAGCGGCCGACTTCCTCGCCATCTACCGGGCCTATGAGGCGCTGCTCGCCTGAGGCATTTTTTATTCCTGGGTTTATTCCTGGCCGAAGGGCTTGGAATAGATGAAAGCCTCATGTAAAGAGCCGCCAGAATTCTTACTTATGTCCGTCTCCAGGCGGGCAGGACTGGACCCATGCAGACCGTATTGATTGTCATCCATCTCATGATCGTGCTCGCCCTTGTCGGCGTCGTGCTCATCCAGCGCTCGGAAGGCGGCGGCCTTGGCATCGGCGGCGGTTCCGGCTTCATGTCGGCCCGCGGCACGGCCAATGCGCTGACGCGCACGACCGCGATCCTTGCGACCCTGTTTTTCCTGACCTCGCTCGGCCTCGGCATCCTGACGCGTTACGAGGGCCGTCCGAGCGACATTCTCGACCGCATTCCGGCAACAGGCGGCCAGGGCAACGGTATTCTCGATTCGCTCGGCGGCGCGCAGGCTCCGGCAACCCCGCCGGCCGGCAACGGCGTTCCGAGCAGCGGCGCGGCAGCACCCGCACCGCAGGCTCCCGCCGCTCCAGCGACTGGGGCGCCGGCAACTGGCACTCCGGCCCCGGCGGCCACCGCGCCTTCAACGACTGCTCCGGCAACGCCCGCAGCTCCGGCCGCGCCGGCACCGGCTCAGCCCTCCGGCGTCCCGACGGGACAGTAAACCGGTCTTCGACATAAACCGCCGGCAGGCCCTCGGGTCTGCCGGTTTTCTTTTGTTCAGATTCCTGCGCCACGCATCGAAAGTTCTGGAAAAGAATTTTTGGGCTGGTGGAATCGTTTTTGAAAAGGTATCCGGTGAATCCCATGGCGCGATACGTATTCATCACTGGCGGCGTGGTTTCCTCTCTCGGAAAAGGAATTGCGGCCGCGGCTCTCGGAGCGTTGCTGCAGGCCCGTGGATATCGGGTTCGGCTTCGCAAGCTCGACCCCTATCTGAACGTGGACCCGGGCACGATGAGCCCGACCCAGCACGGCGAGGTCTTCGTCACCGACGACGGCGCGGAAACCGATCTCGATCTCGGTCACTACGAACGCTTTACGGGGCGTTCGGCGACCAAGACCGACAACATCACCACCGGCCGCATCTACAAGAACATCATCGACAAGGAACGGCGCGGCGACTATCTCGGCGCGACCGTGCAGGTCATCCCGCACGTCACCAACGAGATCAAGGATTTCGTCATCGAGGGCAATGACGACTACGATTTCGTCATCTGCGAGATCGGCGGCACGGTCGGCGACATCGAAGCGATGCCGTTCATGGAAGCGATCCGCCAGCTCGGCAACGACCTGCCGCGCGGTACCGCCGTCTACGTTCACCTGACGCTGATGCCCTATATTCCGGCGGCCGGCGAACTCAAGACCAAGCCGACGCAGCATTCGGTGAAGGAACTGCAGGCACTCGGCATTCATCCCGATATCCTGCTGGTGCGCGCCGACCGGGAAATTCCGGAAGCCGAACGCCGCAAGCTCTCGTTGTTCTGCAACGTTCGCCCGTCCGCCGTCATTCAGGCGCTCGACGTCGCCAACATCTACGATGTGCCGATCGCCTACCACAAGGAAGGCCTCGACGACGAAGTGCTCGCGGCCTTCGGTATCGAGCCGGCGCCGAAGCCGCGGCTCGACCCGTGGGAAGAGGTCTGCAACCGCATCCGCACGCCGGAGGGCGAGGTGACGATCGCGATCGTCGGCAAATATACCGGCCTCAAGGATGCCTATAAGTCGCTGATCGAGGCGCTGCATCACGGCGGCATCGCCAATCGCGTCAAGGTCAACCTCGAATGGATCGAGTCCGAGGTCTTCGAAAAGGAAGATCCGGCGCCCTATCTGGAAAAGGTGCACGGCATCCTCGTGCCCGGCGGCTTCGGTGAACGCGGTTCGGAAGGCAAGATCCACGCTGCCCGCTTTGCCCGCGAGCGCAAGGTGCCGTATTTCGGGATCTGCTTCGGCATGCAGATGGCGGTCATCGAGGCGGCGCGCAATCTCGCCGACGTGTCCGGTGCCTCCTCGACCGAATTCGGCCCGACGAAAGAGCCGGTAGTGGGCCTGATGACCGAATGGGTCAAGGGCAACGAGTTGCAGAAGCGCACGGCAGCCGGGGATCTCGGCGGCACGATGCGCCTCGGCGCCTACAAGGCGGCGCTGAAGAAGGGCACGAAGATCTCGGATATCTACGGTTCCACCGATATTTCCGAGCGTCATCGCCACCGCTACGAGGTCAATATCGACTACAAGGATCGGCTCGAAAACTGCGGCCTGGTCTTTTCCGGCATGTCGCCGGACGGCGTTCTGCCGGAGACGATCGAATATCCGGATCATCCCTGGTTCATCGGCGTGCAGTACCACCCGGAACTGAAGAGCCGGCCGCTCGACCCGCATCCGCTATTTGCCAGCTTCATAGAAGCGGCGACGGAACAGAGCCGTCTCGTCTGATGCATGCAAACCAGATCGCGTTGTTTCAGGCGCGATCTGGATAACATCCATGCCTGCTCTAACTTGCCGGCATGACCCCTTCACGCAGCACGACCGTCTCACGCTTCATCGCAGCGCCGCGCGAGCGCATCTACCGCGCCTTCCTCGATGCCGATGCGGTCGCCACCTGGCTTCCGCCTGATACGATGAAGGGCATCGTCCATGCCTTCGAGGGCAGGGAAGGCGGCGCCTTCAGCATGTCGCTCGTCTATCCCGACGACGAGGCATCGCAACCGGGCAAGACCTCCGACAAGACGGACAGGTTCGAAGGGCGCTTTGCCAAGCTCGTGCCGGATGAAAACATCGTCTGGGCTACGGTCTTCGATTCCGAGGACGAGGGCTTTTCCGGCGAGATGACCGTCAGCACGATGTTGTCGACTGCGGATGGAGGCACCAATGTGACGATGGTCAGTGACAATATTCCGTCCGGGATCCGCCTCGAAGACAATGAGGAAGGGTGCCGCTCGACGCTCGACAAGCTGGCTGCTTTCGTCGGCGGTTGAGGATCGGCGGCAGGACATGCTGCCGCCGAATTCACTTTCAGGCAGCGGCGGGCAGCGGCCCGATATAGACCGAACGTGGACGGATCAGCCGGCCGTCGAGCGCCTGTTCGCGGGCATGGGCCAGCCATCCGACGGTGCGGCCGATCGCGAAGACGCCGGTGAAGGCCTCGCGGGGAAAGCCGAGCGCTTCGAGCAGCAGCGCGGTATAAAACTCGACATTGACGTCGAGCGGCCGGTTCGGCTTGCGTGCCTTCAGGATCGCCAATGCAGCGACCTCCACGGCTTCCGCCAGAGCGCCGCGGGCGCTGTTTACCTGTCCGGTTGATATCAGCGGCTTCAGCGCGCTCTTCAGCGCATCGGCGCGCGGATCGCGGACGCGATAGATGCGGTGGCCGAAGCCCATCAGCCTTTCGCCGCGGTCGAGCGCTTCGCCGAGCCACGAGTAAGCATTCTCCGCCGTTCCGATCGCATCCAGCATGTCGAGCACGGGACCGGGCGCGCCGCCATGCAGCGGCCCTTTCAGCGCGCTCACCGCCGCGAGTACGGAAGAGGTGAGGCCGGCCTGCGTCGAGGCAATGACGCGCGATGCGAAGGTCGAGGCATTGAGGCCATGGTCCGAAATCGTCACGAGATAGGTGTCGAGTGCCGCTGTCTGCTCCCTGGTCGGCAATTTTCCGGTCAGCATACGCAGGATATCGGCCGCCTGCGGCAGCGAGGCGTTGGGCGCGATCGCTCTTTTGCCGCTTTGCATGCGAAGGATCGCCGGCAGGAAAACTGCGGGCGCAGCGAGAAGGCTGAGAGCGGTATCGAAATCCTCGCCGTCGGGCAGGCGGGCGATCAGCGCCCGCATCGCATCAACAGGAGGCAGAGCGAGCAGGGCGGTATCGGCGGCCTTGATATGGCCGAAAATCCTCGTTCGCGCCTGCGCCAACCAGTCGCGCAATTCCGCTTCGTCGAAGCCTTTTTCCATCAGCCCATCGAGCAATAGGGCGGCGACGCCTTCATAGGTGCCGTCTGCAACCAGGTGATCCAGCGATACGCCGCGGATGATCAGTCGTCCCGCTTCGCCATCGACATCCGAAAGCTGCGTTTCGGCAGCAATGACATCTTCCAAGCCGTTTTTCATGTTGTTTCTCCTTTACGGTCCGGATGATCCGACCTAGTTTCATTGACGTCAATCTTGACGCAATTGATCAATATGAGGTTCCGATGTCTTGGCTGACCGCCGAGGAGGCGCTGCAGGCGCTGAAGACCAAGCCGCAGACGCTTTACGCCAATGTCAGCCGCGGGCGCATCCGCGCCAAGGCGGATCCCGCCGACTCGCGCCGCAGCCTCTACCAGGCCACCGACGTACAGCGGCTTGCCGAACGCCATGCCGGCCGCCGCAAGACCGAAACGGTCGCCGCCGAGGCGATCCGCTGGGGCGATCCGGTTCTGTCGTCGGCAATCTCCACCATCATCGGCGGGCGGCTTTTCTATCGCGGAAAGGATGCTGCCGGTTTCGCTGAAGTCGCGACGCTGGAGCAGACGGCGGCACTGCTCTGGAGCGGCGCGGAGCCACTCTCCTCCGGCAGCGGGACCGGACATGCCTCTCCGTCGCTTCAGGCGGCATTCCTGGCGCTGGCAGGGCGGGTGACATCGGATCTGCCGTCGCTCGGCCGCTCGCAGTCAGCACTTCGCCGTGAAGCAAGCGGGGTTCTCTACACGGTCGCCAATGCGCTGGCGCCTGGGCCTTTCGACCAGCCGCTGCATTTGCGGCTTGCGGCAAGCTGGCAGCGGCCGGATGCTGCCGATTGTCTACGCCGCGCGCTGGTGCTGCTTGCCGATCACGAACTCAACGCTTCAACCTTTGCGGCGCGGGTCACGGCATCGGCGGGTGCAGCCCTTTCGGCCACCGTGCTGTCCGGGCTGGCGACGCTGACAGGGCCGCTGCATGGTGCCGCCTGGCAAGGCGTCGACGCCTTGATCGAGACCGCTTCCGCGCTTGGGGCGGAGCAGGCGATTTGCCGTACGCTTGCCCAGGGCAATCGCCTGTCGGCCTTCGGCCATCCGCTCTATCCCGATGGCGATGTCAGAGCCTTGGCGCTGCTGTCGCACTTCCCTCTGCCGCCGCAGTTTGCCGAAGTCCGGGAAGTGGGCGAGGAGATGGTCGGCGAGAAGGTCAACGTCGATTTTGCGCTTGCCGCAATGGCCGCCGCCTTCGATCTCCCAAGGGAGGCGCCGATCATCATTTTCTCGCTTGCCCGTTCAGTCGGTTGGCTTGCCCATGCAATGGAACAGATCCACAGCGGCGAATTGATCCGGCCGCGGGCGCGTTATACCGGACCGGCGCCTGAAACGGATAATAGAACGTAATAATTCCGCCGGCGATTGCGATGATTTGCTTTTTTGGTCTAGGGAAATATTTGAATTCGGCTATCATGCTTCATATTAGAAGACGGTTGGGAAGAAGACGGTTGGCGGGCGCTTTCCAAAAGAGCTGTTCCGCACGGTCAAGGGGACTTTCCATGAATACGACGTTTCGCAGCCTGCTTGCCGCCGCACTCGCTGCCGGCCTCATTCCGCATGGGGCGGCCTTTGCGCAGTCTGCCGGCTGCACGGTATCGCGTGATGCCGGCGCCCGCCAGGTGCTCAGTTGTCCCGGCGGCGTCACGGTGACGGCGGAGGCCGGCGCGGCCTACAGCCTCGTCGACCGCAACCGTGACGGCAGCCCCGATTCGGCATCGCTGCGCCGCAAGGCCATTCTCGTCGATGTCGATAATGCCCAGCACGC
Source organism: Rhizobium indicum (assembly GCF_005862305.2). Taxonomy (NCBI): domain Bacteria; kingdom Pseudomonadati; phylum Pseudomonadota; class Alphaproteobacteria; order Hyphomicrobiales; family Rhizobiaceae; genus Rhizobium; species Rhizobium indicum. The sequence continues at coordinate 221,835 of NZ_CP054021.1, forward strand.
CGGTGGTTTCCAGGTCGTGACACCGCAGGCGATCGCGGCCGTGCGCGGCACCCAATGGGCTGTCGATGTCGCAGGCGGCCAGACCTCGGTGCTGGTCGTCAGAGGCAGCGTCGCGGTCCGCCGGCCGTCCGGCGAGCCGGTGGTGCTGTCGCCGGGCGAGGGCGTCGACGTTACCGCCGGAACCGAACCCCTCGTCGTGCGTCGCTGGCCGGCGCCGCGCGCCGCTGCCCTTCTTGCCCGTCTCGGCCAATAAGTCCCATGAACCATCGCCTGCTGACCGTGATCGCGCTGCTGCTCGCCGGTCTTTGGGGGGCTGCGCTCGGCTATGTCAATCTCCATGCCGGAAGTGGCCTTCTCGACCGGATGGAGGCCTCGCTTGCCGATATCCGCAGTGCCATCGTCGGGGCGAAGACACCGCCTCCCGTCGTCTCGATCGTCGCGATCGACGACCGTACCGCTAAGGCACACGGCTATCCGCTCGATCGGGCGACACTTGCGCGCCTCGCCAACGCGATCACCGCGTTGAAGCCGAAGGCTCTGGCGATCGACATTCTGCTCGTCGATCCGGGGCCGGAGGCAGGTGATGCGGCGCTGACTGCCGCCCTTCGCCAGGGGCCAAGCGTGATTGCGGCCGCGGCCACTTTTGCGCAAAGCCGCCAGCGGGTCACCGATGTGGCCGGGGATCCGCTTGCCGCCATCCCGGAGGCAAACCAGCTGCTGTTGCCGCTTTCCCGCTTTGCCGAGGCCGCCGCGGTCGGCATCGTCAATGTCGCGACCGACCAGACCGGCACGCCGCGCTTCATCCCGCTGATCTCGCGTGCCGCAGACCGGCTGGATCCGGCTTTTCCGCTGCGTGCCGCGTCGGTGGCGCTCGGCGTCGATCCCACCATCGAACGCGACGCTATCATGCTCGGAAAGCTGCGTATTCCCACAGATATCGGCCAGCGTCTGCCGGTGACCTTCTATGGCGGGCACGGCAGCATAGCCACCTTCAGCGCCGCCGATGCGCTGGATGGCAAGCTTTCGCCGGATGCGGTCGCAGGCCGCATCGTCGTCATCGGTTCGACTGTCACCGGCGGCGGCGACGTCTTCCCGACGCCGTTCGATCCCGTCATGCCCGGCGTCGAGGTGATGTCGACGGCGATCACCCATCTTGTTACCGGTGACGGCATGGTGCGCGACCGAAGGATGCGGCTGATCGATGCCGCCACCGCCATCGGACTGCCGATCGTGCTCGTGTCGCTGGTCGCCTGGCGCCGGAGTGCGGCAGGCTATGTCATCATCGTGCTGACGCTGATCGTCTGGGCGATGCTCAATCTGTCGGCCTTCGCACATGGCTACTGGCTGAGTGCGGCGCTGCCGATCGCCGCAGCGCTGCCGCCGGCGCTGGCTTATGGCGCGGCCGAACTTTGGCTTGACCGCGGCCGCGCCCGTCATTTCGCCGAGCAGAGCGCGCTCCTGCAGCGCATCGAGGCGCCCGGGCTCGGCGAGTGGCTGGCGCGCGATCCGAATTTCCTTGCCGCGCCGGTGCGCCAGAACGCCGCCGTCATCTTCATCGATCTCTCGGGCTTCACGGGCCTCAGCGAAAATGTCGGGCCGGTGGCGGTGAGCGAGATGCTGAGCGGCTTCTTCGAACTGGTCGACGAGGAGGCGCGCGCCCATGGTGGCGCCATCACCAGCTTCATGGGAGACGGGGCGATGATCCTGTTTGGCCTGCCGGAGCCTGCCGATGACGACGCCGCCCGCGCCGCTGCGTGCGCGGTCAGACTCTGCGAGCGCACAAGGGCCTGGCTTCAAGCGCATGCGGGCTTTGCCCAGAAGAAGATTGGCTTCAAGGTCGGCGCCCATTGCGGCCCGATCGTCGCCTCGCGGTTGGGCACCGGCGACCGGCAGCAGATCACGGCGGCAGGCGATACCATCAATGTCGGCAGCCGGCTGATGGAGGTGGCCGCCCGCCACGGCGTCGAGCTGGCGCTGAGCGCCGAAATCGTCCGCGCCGCCGGTCCCGATAGCGTGCTCACGCAGTCCGGCCGGATGGAGGGACCGTTGGAAACGGCGCTGCGCGGCCGGGCAAGCCGCATCGACGCCTGGCTGTGGCGTAGCCGCACGCTTTGACAATCGCCGCGGGAGCGGCTAGGAACGGCGCAAATACCCCGCCGGCTGGCTCCGGCCATGGCGCAGCAACGCGCCTGACAGCTCCGAAAGATCGAACTCATGACAGAATTTAACGGCGTCGTTCCGGCGATCGCCAAGGCGTTGCAGAAGCGTGGTTACGCCGAACTCACCCCGGTGCAGAAGGCGATGCTCGATCCGGCGCTTGCCGCTTCCGACGCGCTGGTCTCGGCCCAGACCGGCTCCGGCAAAACCGTCGCCTTCGGCCTGGCGCTGGCGCCGACGCTGCTCGAAGGCAGGGAGCGCTTCGGCAATGCCGGCGCGCCGCTCGCACTCGTCATTGCCCCGACGCGCGAGCTTGCCCTGCAGGTGAAGCGCGAGCTCGAATGGCTCTTTGAGATGACCGGCGCTGTGATCGTCAGCTGCGTCGGCGGCATGGACATCCGCAGCGAGCGCCGTTCGCTCGAACGCGGCGCCCATATCGTCGTCGGCACGCCCGGCCGGCTTTGCGACCATATCCGCCGCAGGGCGCTCGACATGTCGGAACTGAAGGCCGCCGTACTCGACGAGGCCGACGAGATGCTCGATCTCGGCTTCCGCGAGGACCTCGAATTCATCCTCGATGCGGCGCCGGACGAACGCCGGACGCTGATGTTTTCGGCAACGGTGCCGGCGGCGATTGCCAAGCTTGCCAAGAGCTACCAGCGCGATGCCGTGCGCATCAGCACCGCGGCCGAGGAAAAGCAGCATATCGACATCGAATATCGCGCACTGATGGTCGCCCCGAGCGACCGCGAGAATGCGATCATCAACGTGCTGCGCTATTACGAGGCGACCAATGCCATCGTCTTCTGCTCGACGCGCGCGGCCGTCAATCATCTGACCGCACGCTTCAACAACCGCAATTTCGCCGTCGTGGCGCTTTCCGGCGAGCTGACGCAGAACGAGCGCACCCACGCGCTACAGGCGATGCGCGACGGGCGCGCCCGTGTCTGCATCGCGACCGACGTTGCCGCCCGCGGCATCGACCTGCCGGGGCTCGATCTCGTCATCCATGCCGACCTGCCGACCAATCCGGACACGCTGCTGCACCGCAGCGGCCGAACCGGCCGGGCCGGACGCAAGGGCATCAGCGCCATGATCGTGCCACTGAATGCACGGCGCAAGGCAGAGCGCCTGCTTGAGAATGCCGGAATTTCGGCTGCCTGGGCGCGACCGCCTTCGGCCGAGGAAGTAAGCGAGCGCGACGACGAGCGGCTGCTCGCCGATCCGATCTTCAACGAAACGCCGCAGGAGGAAGAGCAGGGGCTGGTACAGCAGCTTCTCGCCAGCCACGGCGCCGAAAAGCTTGCCGCCGCTTTCTTACGTCTTTACCGCACCAATCATTCGGCGCCGGAGGATCTGATCGAGGTCACCGTGCAGGACGACCGCAGCCGCAAGCGCCGCGACAATGCCGAGCCCTACGAGCCGGCGCAGAAGGGACCGCGCGAAGATTTCGGCGCCAGCGTCTGGTTTTCCGTCTCGGTCGGGCGCAAGCAGAATGCCGAGCCGCGCTGGCTGATCCCGATGCTCTGCCGCAACGGCAATGTGACGAAGCGCGAGATCGGCGCGATCAAGATGCAGCCCGAGGAAACTTTCGTGGAGATCGCCGCGGCGAGTGCCGAAAGCTTCCTGGCGGCGATCGGACCGAACAAGGCGCTCGAACGCGGCATCCGTGTGACCAAGCTTTCCGGCACGCCGGATTTCAGCCGGGCGCCTGCGCCGAAGCCTTATGCCGGCAAGCCATCTCGCGACGAGCGGCCCGATGATTCGTTCCGCAGCGAGCGGCCGAAGAACAAGTTCGGCAAGGGTCCGGGCGGCGGATATGCCGCGGCCGACAATAGCGGCGGGGACAAACGGGATAGCAAGCCCTGGAGCAAGAAGCCGGGCAAACCCCCTTTCGATGGCCCGAAGTCCGACAAGCCGAAATTCGACAAGCCGAAATTCGAAGGTGCTAGGTCCGAAGGCCCCAAATATGAGGGCAAGGGCGGCGCCGCACCGAAGAATAAGTTTTCAAAGAAGAAGCCCGGCTGATTTTACCGGCAGCCCTTCGCTGGTCCAGCGGAGGGCTTTGGGCCGTATCCCTGAGGGAGGCAAGGATGGTGATGGAAACGGCGATCCTCAGCGTCCCGGTTTTCAGTACGCTCTGCAATGAGGCCTTCCGGCTGCGGCGCGCTATTTTCGTCCATGAGCAGAAGGTTCCCGAAGCCGAGGAATTCGATGCCGACGATCTCAACGCCCATCATCTTGTCGCCGTCACGGCGGGCGAAGTCTCCGGCACCCTGCGGGTGATTTATGCCGAGGAAGATGTGAAGATCGGCCGGGTTGCGGTTGCCGGCCAATGGCGCGGCCAAGGCATTGCAGCCGCAATGATCGGGCCAGCGATAGACCTGCATCGCGCTGCCCGCGACAACCGATTCTATCTCACAGCACAGGCGGACAAGCTGCCGCTCTACGAGCGTTTCGGCTTCGTCGCCTATGGCGCGGAATTTCTTGACGGCGGGATACCACATCTTGCGATGAAGAATTACTGAGCATCTGCAAAGCGTCGTTTCAGGCCTGGGATTTCACGTCAAAGGCAAGCGAACTTGAAAGGTCCCGGTAGGCATCGATCTGTTGCTGCAACAGCGCGATTTTCTGTTCCACCATGCCAACAGCATCGGCTCCGGCGATGAACCGGCGAGGTAGCTCCGGATGGTTGACCAGGGTGATCAGCGCTTGGGCGAGTTTTGCGGGATCGCCGCTCTGCTGGCCGCTGGCGGATTTCCAGAATGCCAGGTGTTGGGAGCGTCTTTCGTCGTAGTCGCTGACAGATGACGGAGCATATTGGGTTGATTCGTCAGTCAGCAATTCCGTGCGGAAGAAGCCCGGATTGACGATCATCGTTTCGATCCCAAACGGCGCCACTTCGGGTTGCAGCGATTCCATCCAACCATCGAGGGCAAACTTCGCGGCAGAGTAAGCGCTGCAAAACTCAAAGCCAAGCAGGCTGGCCGTCGATGAGATCGAGATGATCTTGCCGGACCCCTGCCGGCGCATCACCGGCAGGACGGCGCGGGTGACGCTCATGGGGCCGAGGAGACTACTAGCCAGTTGCAGATTGATCTGAGGCGGCGTCAGCTCCTCAAAATAGCCTGAGTAGAAGTTTGCGGCATTGTTGACCAATACGTCGATGCGACCAAAGCGTTCGAGTGCGGCCTTGACGGCAGAGTCGGCGTCGGTCGGCTTGGTTACATCCAACGTGACGACGAGCAGATTTTCCGACTGGCCGATCGCCTTGGCAACGCGCTCCGGATTGCGGCCGGTTGCAACGAGTTTGTCGTCAGCAGCCAGAACCGCCTTTGCGAAATCCAGGCCCATGCCGCGCCCGGCTCCTGTGATCAACCAAACCTTACTCATCGAATTTTCCTTCATGCGAGATTGGGTGCCGATGCTCTATGCGGTGGCCTTCTGCCGCTGCGCTTCGTGATCATCGTTGATGTTGAACCAGCCGGTGGCCGCCTCGATGACGCCCCAGAGTTTGGCTGGAAGGGCAATTTCCGGGATTGTCGTGGTCCTGATCTGGTTCTCGATCAGCTTCTCATTGCCACTGCGTGAAAGTTCGACCCACTCTGGGTTTATCACCAGCCCTTGGCCGACAGCCACAAGCGAAAGGCCCAGATGAAGGGCGCTTTCCGCCTGTCGGGGTGACTTGATCTGGCCAGCGGCGATAACCGGAACGCGCCCTGCTACCCTGGCGGCGATCAGTTCAGCGATAGGACGATCGGCGATGGCTTCGAGTGGTTGGGCCTCGAGTACGTTCGTCAGCGAAGCATGGATGTAGTCGACGCCGCCGTCGATCAGATGCTCGATGAGTTCGTAGGTGTCTTCAATACGAAGGCCGCCTTCTTCAGGTTCTTCGGGCGAGACCCGGTATCCCAGAAGAAACGGGCGCGTCGCGTGTGTGCCTATCACCCGCCTCACGTTGCGGATCACGGCGAGCGGAAACCGCATCCGGTTTTCCGGCGTGCCTCCCCATTCGTCGTCGCGATAATTGTGGAGCGGCGAGTAAAAGTTCTGGATCAGGAAGCCGTGGGCCGCATGCAGTTCGACCCCATCGAAGCCGGCTTCGATAGCGCGGCGGGTTGCTTCGCCGAAAGCAGAAATCACATCAAGGATTTCGTCGTGGCTCAGTGCGCGCGTCGTGCCGCCGCCTGGATTGAAAGGACCGGCTGAAACTTGCAGCGAGCTGGCGCTGACAACGTCTCCGTCCGGGATAAGCGCCGGCACGGCCTTGCTGCCGGCGTGAAAAATTTGAAGAATCGCTGGCGCACCGCCGCTTTTGGCCGCCTCGGCCAGACGCCGGAGGCTTGGTGTGAAGCTGTCATCATAAGAAGCGAATTCGCCCGTGAACCCGATGCCATTGGGCAAGACATGCGTGCAACCCGTTAGAACGAGGCCAACGCCGTTCACCCTGCGTCGATAGTAGGACACTTCCTCATCCGAGACTGTTCCGTCGTCATTGGCTGACCACGTCGTCATCGGAGCCATGACGACCCGGTTTCGAAGCGTGATCCCATTGGCGAAAACGAAGGGTTCAAATAGTGCGGGGGTGGCTTCCATCATCATTCGTCTCTCTTGCATGCCGTTCAAGCGGTTTGTGAAATGACAGGTAGCAATGAAGACAAACTTTGATTAGTTGGTATAATCTGCATGAAGTTAGAAATGAGAGAGATAAATGAGGCACGGTGATTTCAGCGAGCTTGCAGCCTTCATCGCCGTCGCCGAAGCCGGAAGTTTCACGCGAGCCTCCGCCAAGCTGGGACTTTCCCAGTCTGCCGTCAGTTACTCAGTCAGGATGCTGGAGCAGAGGCTGGGGGTGCGGCTAATCTCACGCACCACGCGAAGCTTGTCGCTGACCGATGCCGGAGAGCGTATGCTTCGGAGCCTCCGCCCTGCCTTCGAACACATCGAAAGCGAGATCGCAGCCGTCAGCGCACTTCGTGACAAGCCGGCGGGCACTATCCGCATCACGACGTTTCGATATGCCGCCATGAGCGTGCTTTGGCCTGTCATGACAACATTCTTGGCGGAATACCCGGATATTGAAATGGAGGTCACTCTTGACGAGGGCCTGACGGATATCGTGGCCGGCCGGTTCGACGCCGGTATTCGCATTGGAGAACAGGTTCAAAAAGACATGGTTGCCGTCAGAATCGGCCCTGACCTTCGCATGGCGGTCGTGGGATCGCCGTCCTACTTCCAGAACCGCACAATCCCGATGACGCCCCGCGATCTCGGCGACCACCGGGGTATTAGCTACCGGCAAACCACAGGAGGTGGATTGTATGCCTGGGAGTTCGAGCGCGACAGCGAGGAGCTTGTGGTCAGAATGAACGGGCCGCTCATCATCAACGATAGTTTGATGCTGGAAGCCGCTGCTTTGGATGGGCTCGGGCTTGCCTACACTTTCGAAAGTCAGGTTTCACAATACATTGCAGACGGGCGACTGATCCGAGTCCTCGACGATTGGTGTCAGCCGTTCCCTGGCTATCACCTGTATTACCCAAGCAGACGTCAGCATACGGCCGCGTTTGCGCTCCTCGTCGAGGCGCTTCGTTTCAAAGGCTGACGCTCCTGCCAGGGCTGTCCGGAAGATGGTCGCGATGGGTTGGGGACTGATCTCAATTGCGCGATTGCCGATAGATGTGAGGTCCTGCCTGCCCTGATTGCTGAGCCGCGCTGTCATCGCTGACCGCAGTCATAGCGCCATTATTGTCAAGACGCCACGCAACAGGAACATCGCGGCCCTGTGCGGCCCGCTGCATTCAGCGGCACACAGGACCGGGGCAGGCTCTCGTCCGAGCCAGGTTCTAAGCGAGGTTGAAAGGCATCTGTCGGACTGGCTTGCCCGTCAAGCGCGAGATGGCATTGGCAAATGCCGGCGCCAAAGGCGGCAGGCCGGGTTCGCCCATGCCTGTCGGCGCATCCGCGCTTGGTACGATGTTGACGTCGAACTCCGGCACATCCGTGATCCTTGCCACGGTGAATTCGCTGAAGTTGCCTTGCTCCACAACACCGTCCTTGAGCGTGATTTCTGAGCCGGCAAGGCATGTCGACAAGCCCATGATCGCCGCGCCCTGGACCTGCGCTTCCACGGTCCGAGGGTTGACGGCCAGATTACAGTGCACCCCCGCCGTAACCCGATGCAGCTTAGGCTGCCCGTCGACTACGGAGGCTTCCACCACGTAGGCCACCACGGATGAAAAGGATTCGTGCACGGCCACACCCCAGGCCCGGCCTTCTGCCAATGCCCTACTGCCGTAACCGCTCTTGTCTACGGCGAGCTGCAGTGCATCGCGATGACGAGGATGCTCGTTGCCAAACATCTTCATGCGATATGCGACCGGGTCTTGGTCGGTGGCTCGCGCTATATCGTCAAGCAAGGTCTCCATCACGAAAGCCGTATGGGTGGAGCCAACGCTGCGCCACCACAGAACCGGCACGTTGGCAACAGGATGATGCACTGTCAGGCGCATGGGAAGCGGATAGGGGCTTCGCATCCCCTCGGTCGTGGCGGCATCGATGCCGTCCTTCACCTGGAACTTCTCGAACACGGTTCCCGTCAGTATGGACTGGCCGACGATGGTGTGGTCCCAGGCCAGCACATTGCCCTCTTTGTCGAAGCCGATGCGAGCGCGGTGAAGATGCGTTGGACGGTAGTAGCCGCCCCTCATATCGTCCTCGCGGCTCCAGAGCGTTCGCACTGGCGCGTTCAGCCCCGCCGCCCTGGCGGCTTTGGCTATCTGGCAGGCCTCCATTGCCGTGTCGCTGCTGCTGGAAAAGCGCCGGCCGAAGCCACCACCCGATGTTTGCACGTTCACCACGACCTGTTCCGGCTTGAGGCCGAGCACGTTTGCTGCAACGCCGGCATCGAGCCCTGCACTTTGGCTCCCCATCCAGATCTCGGCACGATCGTCGGAAAGCCGAACCGTACAGTTCAGCGGTTCCATCGCCGCGTGGGCGAGATACGGGAACACAAACTCGGCTTCCAGACTCAAGGGTGCGGCTTCCAATGGCGCCATGTCGGCATCGAACTGGCGCGGGCCGGGGCGATTGGCGATCTCGCGAAACTGGGCAAGTTGCTTTTCACTATCGACCTTTTCGACAGCCGATGTGTCCCACTCCACCTTAAGGGCGTTGCGACCCTGAGACGCCTGCCAATATCCGTCGGCCACCACGGCCACACCCTCAGCACCGCGATCCAGCGGTACACGCAAAACAGCTTTCACGCCCTTTACTGAACGTGCTGCGCTGTCGTCCAGGGAGGCTATCTTGGCTCCGAAGACCGGAGGGCGAGCCACCACGGCTGTCAATTGTCCCGGCAGCTTGAAGTCGATGCCAAAACTCTGTTGGCCGCTGCTCTTGGCTTGTGCGTCCAGACGCTGGGTGGGCTGGCCGATGATGCGGAAATCCTTCGGGTCCTTCAACGCTATTTTCTGAGGCACGGGCAGGGCCATGGCCGCTTCGGAAAGTTCTCCATAACCGAGCTTGCGGCCATCGGGAGCCAGAACCACTCCGGCCTCGGTTCTCAGCGCGGAAACATCGACGTTCCAGCGGTCCGCCGCGGCCGCAAGTAGCATGGCGCGGACGCGGGCACCCAGCTCGCGATACTGCGTAAAGCTGTTCTTGATGGTGTTCGAACCGCCGGTAAGGTGCATGCCGAAGAGCGGATCAACATAAGCCATGTCATTGGTGCCGAGCTGGCTGCGTACTAAATTCCAGTCCGCGTCGAGTTCTTCGGCAAGGATCATCGGCAATGCCGTTTGGACGCCTTGACCGAACTCCAGGCGGTTGATTGTGACCATAACCTCGCCATTTGGCGCAATTTGAACAAATGCGGAAGGCTGCTCGGTCGGCTTCAGAGCGATGGGCGCCTCACCCGCGTCGGTGGACTGGGCGGCGGCCAGATGGGGGAAAATGCCGACAGCCAAACCGAGGGTCCCCGTCAGCTTTAGAAAGCTGCGGCGTGGCAACGCCTGGACCGATGTTGAACGGCCTCGTTCCAGCATGTGCTGCAGCGCACGCGGTAATTCGCTATAATCCATGTTCGGCAACATATGGCGTCTCCTTCAGACAAGATTGCTGGCAGCATCGGCTATGGCGGCGCGGATACGGGTATAAGTTCCGCAACGACAAATATTGCCTTCCATTGCCGTATCTATCTCCGAGGCGGTCGGCTGCGAGCCGGAGGGCAGGGATGCCAGGAACGCCGTGGCGCTCATGATCTGACCGCTCTGACAATAACCGCACTGCGCTACATCGTGCTTGACCCAAGCTGCGCTTACAGCGGCGCCGACGCGGTCGCTGCCGTCGGTCGCTTTTTCAATGGTGGTGATATTCAGGCCCTCGGCAGCGGAAAGAGGGGTGCTGCAGGAACGGACGGCCTCACCATCCAGATGTATCGTGCACGCGCCGCAAAGCGCGGCGCCGCAGCCGAACTTGGTCCCGGTCATGCCGAGCGTGTCGCGCAGGACCCAAAGGATGGGTGTCTCCGGGTCGGCATCGACCTCGTGCTGATTACCGTTGATATTCAGTGTGATCATGACTGGTCGGTTCTCCGATGTTTCATAATGTATGTGCTCGTTGCCGATCTCTAAGGAGAGCGACGGCGACGGGAGTGCCGCCAGCAACCTCCAGGATGATGAGACGCCGTCGACCAAGAGCCTGCTCTCCGCGGCAACGTTAGCTCGTCCGGCGGCGCCAAATTAGTTGGCAAAACCTGCACGACGTTAGAAAGGCGGCTTCTGAATACGAGGCAAAAGCACGAGCAGACCCGTCAACCCAAGACCGGTCAGCGATGATCAGCCGCGTTGGGTGCCCATCAATCGCCGGCTTGCTCAGCCAAGAGGTTCGCCGCTATTCCGACAGGGACTTCAGGTAAGCGATGATGTTTAGCCGATCCTCAGGCTTGGGTACGCCCACGGTCATCGTGGTGGTCGGTACAACTTCGCGAGGCGCTGCTAGAAATCGGTCCAACGTCGCCTCGTCCCATACCAATCCCGATGCCTTCATGGCCGCCGAATAGCGGACGCCTTCCGCAGCGCCGGCCGCGCGCCCGACAACGCCACCGAGCCCCGGCCCAACCTTTTTCTGATCCGTGGTCGAATGACAGGCGGAACAGCGCTGAAACGCTTTTTGTCCCAAGGCGACATCTCCCTCCGCTGCCGCAGGAGCCGTCGCCGACACAAGGATCAAGGTGGAGACCACAACAGAAGCGAAAATTTTTGTCATGCGTGTTCTTCCCGAATACAGGCTGTCGAAGCCCTGAAAGGACAGTGGAGTAGCGCGCGCCAGCACCGTGCTGGCAGGCCGCGCTAAAGACCTAGACCCAAGACACGCCTCATCTTCGCCGGACATGGCATCGCACTGGAGACGGCGGTCGGTTGGGGACGTTACCTCGCCTCTGCATGGAGCATTAGGCGGTACTATCTGCATGATGTTAGAAATGAGGTTCATAAATGCCCGAGAGCCAACGATCGTCGACGAAGGGTGTCTGCCGCAGCATGCAATCAGTGAAGCTTAAGCTTCCCTCGGAGAGGTTCTGAAGACATCGGTTGCAGCGCGGAAGTTCGCCTATTTAGAAACGGCATTCATAACTTCATGCGAGCTACGACGGCTAATCGTGCCGTTCGGTCTCCGCTATCGCTCTTCACTGCCCATAGTGGAGTCTTCCACCCAGAAACCGAGGCTCGCAAGACGGTCTCGCTTCAACGGCCTGTGTTGCGTTCTTGAATGGCATATGGCACGCCTCATCACGAATAGCGGCTCAGTTCCTTGCGAAAAGCCTGGCTCGTCTTCATTATTTCACCTAAATCGTGGCGTGCATAAATGGCGGGGAATTCCACAACGGCGGCCTGCTCTTGCTATTAAAAACGATACGCCGTTACAGCGCCGGCAGGAGCAGACGACGATGAAACGCCCCGGCATGTCGCAACCCGATCCGGCCGCCTTCATCAAGGCCAACCTGCCGATATCACCTGTTCCCTCCATCCCCGAGATCCGGCTTCATACGGCAGGACCTGCGAGCGGGCTCTGGCGGCTTGCCGGCCGCGGAGAGGCCGATCCGCCGCCTTACTGGGCCTATCCCTGGGCCGGCGGCGCGGTGCTTGCCCGCCATCTGCTCGACCAGCCGGAAACGGTCGCCGGCCGCCGTGTCCTCGATCTCGGCGCCGGCTCCGGGCTCGTCGCCATCGCGGCGGCGAAGGCCGGAGCAGCCAAGGTGACGGCGGTCGACATCGATGCCAATGCAATTGCCGCGATCGGGCTCAACGCAGCGATCAACGGTGTGAACATCGTGGCCTGGGCCGCCGATATCATCGAGGCGCCGCCACCCGCGACCGACCTTCTCGTGGTCGGCGATCTGTTCTACGATCCCTCGCTTGCCCTGCGAGTAATGGCCTTCCTCCGGCGTTGCCAGGCGTGCGGCATCGAGGTGCTGATCGGCGATCCCGAGCGGGCCTACCTGCCGGAGGGAGAACTCAACCGAATCGCCACCCATGCGGTTGCGGATTTCGGCGGAGGCAGCGGCGGCGGGGCGGTGCCGGCGGGCGTCTTTGCGCTCTTCGGCTACGGCTGAAAGGCTGAGATTATGCCAAGAGATCCGGCCGCAACAGCATGACCGGGCAGGGCGCTCCGGCCGGCAATTCCCCCGCATGCGGCGGGCGGATGACGAGGCAGTCGGCTGCAGCGAAGACCTTCATCATCGAGGAATCCTGCTTGCCGAAGGGTTCGGCGAGCCAGTGGCCGGCAGCGGATTTCGAAAGTTTCGCCCGGATATAGTCCTGCCGGTGGTCATTGGCGCGCAGTGTGACGGCCGCCTCCACCGTTACCTCGCGCTGCACCGGCGGCAGGGAGGCAAGCTTGCGGATCAGCGGCTCCAGGAAGAGCAGCGAACAGACGAGGCTGGAGACCGGATTGCCGGGCAGGCCGAGTACATGCGTCTCGCCGAAGCTGCCGACCATCAGCGGTTTGCCAGGGCGCATGGCGATGCGCCAGAAATCGAGCTGCATGCCGGCCTCGATCAGCGTGGCCTGCACCAGATCATGGTCGCCGACCGAAGCGCCGCCGAGCGTGACGATCACATCGACCTTGGCGTCCCGCGCTGTGTCGATCGCCGCGCTGATCTTGGCCTGATCGTCAGGCACGATGCCGAGATCGAGCACATCGGCGCCGGCTTTGCGGGCAAGGGCTGCAATACCGAACGTATTGGATGCGATGATCTGCGAAGGGCCGGGCGTGCTTCCGGGCGGCAGCAGTTCGTCGCCTGTTGCGAGGATGGCGATCAGCGGGCGACGCAGCACCTCGACATCAGGCCGGTTCATGCCGGCAGCAACCGTCAGCCGCGAGAAATCGAGCACGGTGCCAGCAGACAGCACGGCTTCGCCTTCCGCGAAATCCTGGCCGCGCGGACGCACATGCTGGCCATGCCGGACAGGGAAATTGGTTCTGATGCCGCCCTCGATCTTCTCGGCATCCTCCTGCAGCAGGACGCTATCGGCGCCTGGCGGAACCGGCGCGCCGGTGAAAATACGGACGGCTTCACCCTGGCCGACGCTTCCCTCGAAGCCGTGGCCGGCGGATGACATGCCGATGACCTTCAGCTCGGCGCCCGGTTCCGGCGCGTCTTCGCGGCGTAACGCATAGCCATCCATGGCGGAAGCATTGAAGGGCGGCTGGGTCAGGCCGGCGGTCAGATCGACGGCCAGGACGCGGCCCTCGGCCTCGGCAAGCGGCAGCGTCTCGGACGCAGCAATGGGCTTTGCGCGGGAGAGCAAGCGGTTCAGGGCCTCGGCGACCGGGAGAAGGTTCATCTTGCCTCCGGATGACGGAAATCGCCGGATTTTCCGCCGGACTTTTCAAGGAGCCGGATGCCACCGATCTCCATTGCCTTATCGGCCGCCTTGGCCATGTCGTAAATGGTCAGACAAGCGACCGAGACGGCAGTCAGCGCCTCCATCTCCACACCGGTCTTGCCGGTCAGCTTGGCGGTCGCCGTAACGCGCAGGCCGGGCAGGGCGGCATCTTCCTCAATCTCGACCGTGACCTTCGTCAGCATCAGAGGATGGCAGAGCGGAATGAGATCGGCGGTGCGTTTTGCCGCCATGATGCCGGCTAGGCGCGCCGTGCCGATCACATCGCCCTTCTTGGCATTGCCTTGGCGGATGAGAGCGAGCGTTTCCGGCGCCATCTTCACATGGCCCTCGGCAGTGGCGATGCGCACCGTCTCGGCCTTGTCGGAGACATCGACCATATGCGCCTCGCCGGAGACACCGATATGCGTGAGGCCTGGCTTTTGGCCGCTCATATCATTCGGCCGCGATGGCGGCTTCGCCAAAGAGCAGCGCGCGGGTGGCGGCGACGACGTCCTCCTTGCGCATCAGGCTTTCGCCGACAAGGAAGGTATTGATGTCGACGGCCTGCAGGCGCTTGCAATCGGCATGGGTGAAGATGCCGCTTTCGCCAACCAGGAGCCGGTCATCAGGCACCATAGGGGCGAGCGCCTCACTGACGGTGAGGCTGACCTCGAAGGTGCGCAGATTGCGGTTGTTGATGCCGATGAGCGGCGAGGAGAGTTTTAGCGCCCGCTCCATCTCCTCGGCGTCGTGGACTTCGACCAGAACGTCCATGCCGAGGGCGAAGGCCTCGTCCTGCAGGCGTTCGGCCTCGTCGTCGGACAGCGAGGCCATGATCAGCAGGATGCAGTCGGCGCCCCAGGCGCGGGCCTCGTGCACCTGATAGGTCTCGAACATGAAATCCTTGCGCAGCGCCGGCAGCGTGCAGGCAGCGCGGGCGGCGGTCAGAAATTCCGGCGCCCCCTGGAAGCTCGGCCTGTCAGTCAGCACCGAAAGGCAGGCGGCACCGCCGGCCTCATAGGCGCTCGCCAGCGACGGCGGATCGAAATCCGGGCGAATGAGGCCCTTCGAGGGGCTCGCCTTCTTGATTTCGGCAATCAGGCCGAAGCGGCCGGCATCACGCTTGGCAATGAGCGCCTTGTGGAAGCCGCGCGGGTCGGACTGACCGGCCTGCATCGCCTTCAGATCGGCAAGCGACACGGCCGCCTTGGCAGCGGCGATCTCCTCGCGCTTGTAGAGTTCGATCTTCTTCAGGATATCGGTCATCGAACAATCCTAGTCGATATCGTTGGAAACGGCGATGAGTTTGTCGAGGGCGAGCGCGGTCGCACCGCTATCCAGCGACTGCGTGGCCAGCGTCATGCCGTCGCGGATCGTCTCGACCTTGCCGGCGATGACGAGCGAGGCGGCGGCATTGGCGAGCGAGACATCGCGATAGGCATTCCTGGCGCCGCCGAGCACTTCGCGAAGCGCTGCGGCGTTGGCGACACCATCACCGCCCTTGATGTCGGCGAGCACGCAAGGGCTGACGCCGAAATCGGCGGGCGAGAGCTCGAAGGTACGGATCTTGCCGTCCTCGAGTGCCGCGACTTTTGTGATGCCGGTGGTGGTGATCTCGTCGAGGCCATCGCCATGGACCACCCAGACGCATTCGGAGCCAAGATCGCGCATGACTTCGGCAAGCGGCACCAGCCATTGCGGCGAGAAGACGCCGAGCAGCTGGCGACGGACACCGGCCGGACTGGAGAGCGGCCCAAGAAGGTTGAAGATCGTCCGCGTGCCGAGCTCGACCC
Organism: Rhizobium indicum; assembly: GCF_005862305.2. Taxonomy (NCBI): domain Bacteria; kingdom Pseudomonadati; phylum Pseudomonadota; class Alphaproteobacteria; order Hyphomicrobiales; family Rhizobiaceae; genus Rhizobium; species Rhizobium indicum. Next base: position 237,673 of record NZ_CP054021.1, read on the forward strand.
TGGAGGGGCCGACATGGCGCATGGCGGAATGATGCAGCTGCGCGAACATGAAGCCGACGCCGGCTTCGGCGATGCAGCGGGAAATGATCTCGGGTCCGACATCGAGCTTGACGCCGAGTGCCGCCAGATTGTCGGCCGCGCCCGATTTGGAACTCAGCGCCCGGTTGCCGTGTTTGGCAACGGGGACCCCGGCGCCGGCGACGATCAGCGCCGCCAGCGTCGAGATATTGTAGGTGCCGCTGGCATCGCCGCCGGTGCCGACGATGTCGATCGCATCGGCCGGCGCCTCGACGGTCAGCATCTTCGAGCGCATCGCGGTGACCGCGCCGACGATCTCATCGACGGTTTCGCCGCGCACGCGCAGCGCCATCAGGAAGCCGCCGATCTGCGAGGGCGTCGCCTGGCCCGACATCAGGATGTCGAAGGCGGCGCGCGCCTCGTCACGCGTCAGCGGCTCGCGGCTTGCGGCCTTGGCCAGGAACGGCTTCAGATCGGTCATAAAATCTCCTAGCGGACCGTCGCCTTTTCAGCGAGCGTCTGGTTGATCTGAGCGCCATACTGCGTCTGCAGCAGGTTGACCATCTGATCGAGAATATCGTCGCCGGCGGCATTGGCCATGGCAGTGATCTGGGCATCGCGATTGTTCAGCACGTCGCCGGTCGGCTGGGTGTTGACCTCGGTGACCTTCAGCAGGATCTGCGTCGAGGGATCGGCGCCGACAGCGCTGGCGACCGTGTCGACCGGGCCGGAGAAGGCGGCGGTGACGCCAGCGCGGCCGAGGACCGCATCATCGGTGGCGCGGGTGACACCGCTCTTGCTTTCGACGGCAATACCGAGCGGCGTCGCGATATCGGCAAGGGCCGTGCCTTTCTTCGCCTCGGCCTTCAATGCGTCGGCCTTCTTGGCGAGCTCGGCCTTCTGCTGTTCCGCCGTCCAGTCCTCGACGGCCTTTTCGCGCACTTCGGCGACCGGGCGGTCGCGGTCCGGCGTGATTTCGCGGACGTTGAACCAGACATAGCCGTCATTGCCGATCGGCAGCGGCGGCGCATCGACGCCGACCTCGGTCTTGAAGGCTTCGCCGAGCAGCTGCTGCTTGGCTGGGATATCCTTGACCTCTTTGCCGTCCTTGTCGGCGCCGGTCATATCGACGGCATCGACGGCCACGGCGGTGAGCTTCAGCTGGCCGGCAATATCCTCGAGCGTCGAACCGCCCGCGCGCAGATCCTCGATGCGATCGTGAACGTTGATCACTTCCTGAGAGGCGTTGGAGAGCGCCAGCTGCTTGCGGATATCCTCCTTCACCTCGTCGAAATTCTTCGTCGTTTCCGGCTTGATGTTGGTGACGCGCAGGATGACGGGGCCGAAGGAGCCATCGACGACAGGCGTCGTGCCGCCATCGCGCGAAACCGTAAAGGCCGCATCGGCAACGGCCTGGTCGGGAACCTTGTCCTTGGTGAACTCACCGAGAAGCACATCGCTTGCCGTCTTGCCCTGGTCGGAGACCAGCTGATCGAAGCTGGTGCCGCTCTTCAGCGCCGTTTCGGCGGCAGCGGCGAGATCCTTGCTGGCGAAGGTCAGCTGTTCGATGGTGCGGCTTTCCGGCGTGCGATAAGTATCCTTGCTCTTGTCGAAGGCTTCGTGGATCTGGTCGTCGGTGACGGTCGCGGCATCGGCAATATCGCCAGGCTGCAGCTTGAGATAGACGAGCTTGCGGTATTCGGGTGCCCGGTAGCGCTGCTTGACACCTTCGAACCACGTCGCCAGCACGTCGTCGGCAGGCGCCTTGATCGGCTCGATATTGGCATTGGTGAGCAGCAGGTATTCGACGCTTCGGCTTTCGTCACCATAGAGCTTCAGGGCGTCGACCAGCGTCTTCGGTGCGGTGAAGCCGTTGGAGATGGCATCGACCACCTGGCTGCGGACAGCAACCTTGCTGCGCTCCTTGATGTAATCGTCCTGGCGGATACCGGCATTTTGCAGGCGCGAGATGAAGAGCTCGCGGTCGAACCGGCCATTGACGGCCTTGAAAGCCGGATCGTCAGCGATAAGCTGGGCAAGGCGATCTTCGGAAAGGCCGAGGTTCATGTCTTCGGCGAGCTGGTCGAGCGAGGCGCCGGCGACGAGTTGGGCGAGCACCTGCTGCTCGACGCCGAAGGCGCGGGCCTGCTCGGGGGTGAGGCGCGTGCCGAACTGCTGGCTGAGGCTTGCCACCTGGCGTTGATAGGCGAGGTGGAATTCGTTGACGTCCACATGCTGATCGCCGACGGTCACGACCGTGGTGCTGTTGCCGCCTGACAGCAGCTCATGCGACACGCCCCAGACGCCGAAGGACGCGACGAGCAGAAGCAGGAGGAGCTTGGCAACCCAGGTCTGAGCAGCTCTTCTCAGGATATGGAACATAGAAACGCAAACCTCGCAGTATCATTGACCCGCGCGCGGGCGGACATTCGACGTTCCTTAAAACAAACCCGACAGGAAATGAAGGGTTTGTCGCGCGAAAAGCTGCACAAGGCGGCCGCTCGGCCGCGGCGGCTTTGCGGCGAACAAAAGATCGGTTGCGGCGGAACCTTTCGGGCCGCCATTTCGTTGAAGCGGCATCCCATGAAACAGGAGCAGACCATGGCAGAATTGAAAACCGCTTCCGCCGAATCCACCGCTGCGCGCGTCAAGGCTGATATAGCAGCAGACGATCTGTCGGCGCAGGTCGCAGCCCTTCGCAACGATCTCTCCCGGCTGACGGAAAGCGTGGTCGCGCTGGGGCAGGGGGCGAAGTCGGCGGTGACCGACGAGGCTTCGGTGATGACGGAAAGACTGCGCGACAAGGTGCGCGAAGAACCGCTCGTGGCACTCGCCGTGACGGCAGGCATTGCCTACGTGTTCGGCCTGCTCAGCCGCCGCTGAACGGTAATTCAGAGTGAAGAAAAGCCGGGCGCCATGAACGCCCGGCTTTTAGTGTTTGCATCCGCCAAAAGTAACCGGGCCAGTTGACGCGACCGGGCTCAGCTGGCGCGACCAAGTCAACGGCGGATGACGCGCCCGATCGCGATCAAGATGCAGGCACCGACGAAACCGGTGATCAGATAGCCCAGCCAACCGGCGAGCGGCTGGATGTGCAACAGACCCAGGATCCAGTTGGCGACAATAGCGCCGATGATGCCGAGCAATATGTTCATGAGCAGGCTCATGCTGCTGCGCATTGCCTTTTCCGCCAGCCATCCGGCGACACCGCCGATAATGATGGCTGCAATCCAACCCACGCCTGCGCTTTCCATGGTTATCTCCCTCCTGGCAAAACGAGTCACAGAATGCACGAAACGAAACGAAGTTCCACTCCCAGTTACTGAGATCGCGTGCGCGTTCAGCAACTTATGTGACTCACAGCTGCAGCAGGGTGACCGGAGAGTGCAACGCGTGGGCGACAATCTGGAACAGCAGGCCGGCAATGGCGAGCAATGCGAAGCCAATAGGCATAATCAGACTTTTGCTAAACATCATCCCTCTCCCCTTTTGCGTAAAGCATAAGCGGAAGGGGACGGAGCGCAATAATATTGTTAACAGATAGTTAAGCCTAGCAATTAGCTAAAATTAATTACATCGAGGATCGTAGAAATACTTTCGGATGTCGAAAGCTTTATTTTGCACCTTTCCCGTGTTGTTGACGGATGGTCTGCGATCTATGCGCTTCAGACCTTCCGATCTACGCGTTGTCGTCGGGGCAGCAACTGGTGCCGCTACCTCTCCGGATCGCAAACAATGAGGCCGCGCTTAACGACTTCGGGCACTGGGTTCCAGTGATCGCGCGCCTTAGGGCCAATCCGTTTGCCGCGGGCCAGTCAGGTCCGGTGGACGATCAGCATGAAGACGAGGAAGGACGCTGTTGCGACCGTGGCGGCGAAGGCAATCTGGTAGTCCATGTCGTTAACCCCAGTTGGATGGCTCCCGTAAACGCCTGTGACGTCACCGAGTTCCATGTCGCGCGTTCGCGCTCATCGCCTGCGGATTGATTTTGGCGAAGAATGCGTCATCTTCCCTTGATCGCCATTCAATCCGGGGAAACACCTGATGCCTAAAGTTGCAATCGCCATCGCCTGCATCTGCCTGCTGACACTTTCCGGCTGCGGCAATACCGCATACGGGCTGAAGAAGGATGGCCAGGAAGCGAGCCACGCCATGGACAATGCGACACATCGGGTGCTTTCGGCCGGCGCCAAGAAGTGATGCAGGCGATGGAATAAAAAAGCCCGCCTGGGGTGAGGCGGGCTTAGGATTAACAGGGAGAATGGACGGATAGACTCCGCCTCAACTAATAAAGCATTTTCTTAAGCGCATGACTTTACGTCATTCGACGTAGCGGCGACCGGTAACGAGCGATGCGGCCATGATTCGCAATCGAATCAGAGATATCCGGATCGAATCAGAAGTTGCCCCAGTTCTGAGCGCGGGCACGAGCGCGAATAATCCGGTATTCGCGACCGCCATAGAGCGAGCCGATTGTCAGCAGAAGCGTCAGAACGTCCCAGATGATATGCATGTTATCCTCTTAGGTTGGACGGCACTGCCGTCGATCGGTGAAGATACAATAGCAATCTTTCGAACGTGCTTATATGACAAGAAATCGGGATGAGCGGGAAAGCCGGCAGGGCCCTTCCGCAGAAGAGAGGCGGCATTGCCGTCTTGGAGCAGCAAAGTGAACAGTTTCGGCGGTGGCTTATGACGATTTTCTCCGTCCGCCACATCACGTCCTATCGTTACGTCAGGGATGTCGACTTCGGTGAGCATCGCTTGATGTTCCGGCCGCGCGACAGTTTCGACCAGCGGCTGATCGAAGCGTCGTTGACGATCTATCCTGAGGAAAGTCATGTGCGCTGGATCCACGATGTTTTCGGCAATTGCGTGGCGCTCGTCGATTTTTCGAGGCCGGCGTCCGAACTTCGTTTCGAAACCTGGATCACGCTCGATCACACGCCGCAGGTCGCCCTGGATCTCAAGGTCGACGACGCGGCCCTGACCTATCCATTCTCCTACGACAAGGACGAGATCGCCGATCTGACGCCGGCGATGCAGCGCCATTATGCCGACCCGAACGACGAGGTCGGACGCTGGGCGCGCCAGTTCGTGCGCCAGGGGCGTCCGACGGAGACCGGGCATCTGCTGATGACGCTCTGTTACGCCATCCGCGAAAGCTTCGTCTATGCGCGGCGCCATGAACATGGAACGCAGTCGCCGGTGCAAACCTTGCAGCTTCGCTCCGGCACCTGCCGAGATTTTGCGCTTCTGATGATGGAGGCGGCACGCATCCTCGGCCTCGCAGCACGATTCGTCACAGGCTATGTCTATGTTCCAGACCGGGACGGTTCCACCGTGCTCGGCGGCGGTTCCACGCATGCGTGGTGCCAGATCTATCTTCCAGGCGCCGGTTGGACGGAGTTCGATCCGACCAACGGCATCGTCGGCAACCGCGATCTCATTCGTGTCGCGGTTGCCCGCGATCCGCGCCAAGCAGTCCCGTTGAGCGGCAGCTATGACGGGGACGGGAAGGATTTCGACAGCATGACTGTGCAGGTCAACGTCACCACGAGGTAATTCGATTACCTCCGAAGTAATCTGGGACTGCCACGAGTTGGCCGCGCAGTGACAGTCCCGCGGCTACGGAACCGGGTAGCGCGATCGACGTTCCATACTCACCTCCACCGATGCGGAGACGCGACAAGGAAGCGACAATGAAGATACGCGCCGGGTTTCATCTGGGCTATGAATGCACGCAGCCGACGCCGATGCTGCTCGTCCTCAACATCCATCCCTCCCGTCGCGCCGATCTTCTCAGCGATCAGATCCTGACTTTCGACCGGCCGATCGAGGCCTGGGGCTATACCGATGTGTTCGGCAATGCCTGCAGCCGGATCGTCGCTCCGTCGGGGCTGACGACGATCTCCACGGAGTTCGAGATCTACGACAGCGGCCAACCCGACATCGTTCCCGACGATGCCGTCCAGCACGCGATCAATGACCTGCCGGACGATGTGCTGGTCTTCCTGCTCGGCAGCCGCTATTGCGACACCGACAGGCTTGCAGATTTCGCCTGGGCGACGTTTTCATCGACGCCGCTCGGCTGGGCGCGCGTCCAGGCGATCTGCGATTTCGTCCATGACCACATCACCTTCGACTACCTGAAGGCCGACGTGCTCAGGACCGCGCATGGCGGCTTCATCGACAAGGCGGGCGTCTGCCGCGACTTTGCCCATCTCGCCATCGCGCTTTGCCGATGCATGAATATCCCGGCACGATATTGCACCGGCTATCTCGGCGATATCGGCGTTCCGATCGATCCCAATCCGATGGATTTCAGCGCCTGGTTCGAGGTCTTTCTCGGCGGCCACTGGCATACGGTCGACGCCCGCCACAACACGCCGCGTATCGGCCGGATCCTGATGGGAACCGGCCGCGACGCCACCGACGTCGCCATGTCGACGGCCTTCGGTCCGGCAACGCTCTCCCGCTTCGAGGTGATCACCGAGGAAGTGCCGCAGGAGGCGGTGAAAGCCGATTGATCAGCGGAGCAGGCCTTACGATGCGTCAACAACCAGCATCGCGGGCGATGCTGATCCTATGCCTTCTTCAAAAACTCGGTTTTCAGCACGAGGCCTTTGACCTGCTTGGTGCTGCACTCGATCTCGCCAGGATTGTCCGTCAGGCGAATGCCCTTGACCAGCGTTCCACGCTTCAGCGTCTCCGAGGTTCCCTTGACCTTGAGGTCCTTGATCAGCGTCACGGAATCGCCGTCGTGAAGCTGGCTTCCGTTGCTGTCCTTTACAATGATGTCGGTCATAATGTCCCCGCTTGGTGATCCCGGACGGGAAATCATGGCGACGCAGGATAGTCAATACGAACGGCTCAGTTGGCCTGACCTCTGATCCTACGCGGCCCTTCAATCAGCTCGCGCGCAGGCGTCGCGAACGCAGCCGCGCAGCCAGCGATGCGCCGGATCGGCATCCATCCTGGGGTGCCAGAGCAATGACACCGTGATCTCAGGCGTCGGGACGGGGAGGGGAAAACTATGCATTCCCGCGCGCAAGGCTCCGGTGTGCCGTTCGGGCACGCTGGCGATCAGATCGCAGTTCCGGGCGAGCGCCAGTGCCGTGGAAAAGCCGCTGACGATGGTGGCGATCTGCCGTTCCAACCCGAGCGCGTTCAAGGCTTCATCGATCGGTCCCTTGTCGAGCCCGCGCCGCGAGACGTAGATGTGCTGGCCGCCGGCATAAAGGGAGGGAGTCATCTCGCGCCCACAAAGCGGATGCCCCAAGCGCACGACGCCGATGAAACGATCGCGGAACAAGGCCTGCGCCCGCACCTCCGGCCCGGTCGTCCCGCCGACGACGCCGGTTTCCAGATCGACGGTCCCATCGCGAAGCGGGGCGCTGTCCTTGTCCGGCTTCTGCACGAAGCGCAGCCGCACGCCGGGCGCTTGCCGACCGAGGCAGGCGATGAGATCAGGTCCGAAGCTCTCGGCAAAGCCTTCGCTGGTGCGCAGCGTGAACGTCCGGACCAAGCGTTGAAGGTCAAGCGCCTCGGCAGGACGCAGGATCGCCTGCGCGTCCTCGACAATCCGGCCGACCCGCTCGCGCAGTTCGAGCGCGCGCGGCGTGGGGACGAGGCCACGGCCGGCGCGCACCAGCAGCGGATCGCCCGTCGTTTCACGCAATCGCGCTAAGGCCCGGCTCATCGCCGACGGGCTGAGCCGCAGCCGTTGCGCCGCACGCGCAACGCTGCCCTCGGCAAGCAGCACATCGAGGGTGACTAGCAAGTTGAGATCAGGTGTCGACATCCATCAGCTATAACACGGCTTCAACTTGATGTGGCGTCAAACGCATGAATAAAGTGCAAATCGTGCGCCTTCCGCCATATTAAGCAAAGGACTAGGTTTTCACCAGTTCCATTCGGGGAACTAAGAGAAAACGGAGTTCACGGGGTGAAATCGATCATTGCAGAGCGAAGCGAGGCCATCGCCGAACAGGCACCATCCATACGATGGGCGCTTGCCAGTCTTTCCCTCTCGATGTTGCTGCCGTCACTCGGCACCAGCATCGCCAATGTGGGCCTGCCGAGCCTGGCGCAGGCGTTCGATGCCGCCTTCCAGGATGCGCAGTGGATCGTTCTCGCCTATCTCCTTGCCATCACCACCCTGATCGTCAGCGTCGGACGGCTCGGCGACATCACCGGCCGACGTCGGCTGCTGCTCATCGGCATCCTGCTCTTCACGCTGGCCTCGATCCTCTGCGGCGTCGCGCCGACGCTATGGCTGATGATTGCCGCGCGCGCTGTGCAGGGCCTGGGTGCGGCCATCATGATGGCGCTCACCATGGCCTTTGTCGGCGAAACGGTGCCGAAGGAAAGAACCGGGAGCGCCATGGGGCTGCTCGGAACGATGTCGGCAATCGGTACCGCTCTTGGGCCCTCGCTCGGCGGCCTGCTGATCGCCGGGCTCGGCTGGCCGGCAATCTTCCTCGTCAACGTGCCGCTCGGCGTTCTGACCTTCGTTCTCGCCTATCGCCATCTGCCCGCCGATATCAGCAAGGGGAAGACGGGTCGGAAGGGCTTCGACATCGCAGGCACTTTGCTGCTTGCGCTGACGCTGTCGGTCTACGCGCTGGCGATGACGATCGGGCACGGCCGATTTGGCCTATTGAACATCGCTCTGCTCTCGGTCGCCGTCTTCGGCGCCGGTTTGTTCGTCTTCGCCGAGGCGAGAGCGGCATCGCCGCTGATCCAGTTGACGGTGTTCCGCAATCGCGTGCTCACCGCCAGCCTGGCGATGAACGTGCTGGTTTCGACTGTGATGATGGCGACGCTGGTAGTCGCGCCGTTCTACCTCTCCCATGCGCTCGGGCTCAATCAAGCTCTCGTCGGCATCGTCATGTCGATCGGCCCCGTCATCTCCATCTTGAGCGGCGTCCCGGCCGGCCGTCTGGTGGACCGTCTGGACGCGCCATTCGTGGTGGTCGCAGGGCTCGTCGCCATGGCGGCAGGCTGCATCGCCATGGCCGTGCTTCCCGGGATACCAGGCTACATCGCCGCCATTGCCATGCTGACACCCGGCTATCAGCTGTTTCAGGCGGCCAACAACACCGCCATCATGGCGGATGTCCGCCCGGACCAGCGGGGCGTCATCTCGGGCATGCTCAACCTTTCGCGCAATCTCGGGCTGATTACCGGCGCATCAGTGATGGGCGCCGTCTTCGCGTTCTCTTCGGGAACACCCGATATCACAGCGGCGCATCCCGAGGCCATTGCCTCAGGCATGCGGATGACCTTCGCCGTTGCGGCAGCACTGGTTGTTGTCGCGCTCGCTATTGCGGTCAGGACTTACCGCCGCCGAGCGCTCGGGGAGAGTTGAGCCCGGCACTTATCGGCAGCGCGAGCGAAACCCAGACCAAGGTCCGATCCATCCTGGACTTCGTGCCCATAGGAACTTTCCGTCGATGCAATAGGTAGCTTCGACATGCGTGGAGGTGTTCGGAGTTTTGCTGTGACTAAAATGTTCGTTGCGGGGATGATACTGACGCCTCTTATCTTCTGGGGTTCTGTCGGCGTCCTGATATATTCGTACTTCTCGTGAGGGCTGTCCGGCGAAACATCGACTTCGCCGAGCCCGTATTTTCGAAACATTTCCGCGCCTTGACGATACCGGCCTCGATGGCGCCGAAGAGATACCGGGCTACCGCCCGGCCGCCGACATATCGGGATCAGTTCGAGTGACCACGGAAGATCGCAACGGCCGCAGTGACCAGCGCGGCATTGTCGTTGGCAATCGTCCCATCCGGGAGGTGCTTACCATCTTCCAGGCCGATACGGGTGGAGTAGCGCCGCTCGCGCGCCAACCTGACGAAGGGCCAGACGGTGTCGTCGAAACCATGCAGAAGAATGGGCCGCTTGACCCGGCCATCCCCGAGCGCCTTGATAATGCCGTCCGCGATATCGCATGCGCGCTGCAAATCCTGTTCGTTATCGAGCTCGATGAGCACGCGAAAGACCCGCTCATGATCATCGAGGCCGATGTAGCGCTCCGCATCGGCGACCGATGCCAGCCCGACTTCGATGCCGATACCCTTCTGCTGCAGCAACTGCATGACACCAGGGCCATCGTCTTCCGAGAGGTTCACCGAGGCATAATCCGACAGAACGGACCAACGGCGGATGGCTTCCCGCGTTTTCTCCCGATCGCCTTCGATCCAGGCGCCCGTGGACACACCGATCAGCGTTCCCGGACAGACACGGCGGATCGCGCCGACAGTGTCGTCGACGGCGGCAAGGGCCTCCTTGCCATCGGCTCCGCGCGGATGAACGTGGAGCTCCGCAGCGCCGGCAGCGACCGAAGCCGTGGCATCACGCACCATGGCATCAATCGTCAGCGGAAGGAGCGGATGGAAATCGCTCGGCCGCGCGCCGTTGATGCAAGCTTGAACGATCATAAAGGAGCCTCGCGCTTGTTGGGCCGCTTAAGACGCCGGGTATACCAAATTGGAAACCTGAAGACTTAGGGGCGCTGCTGACAAAGTCATTTCCCTTGCCGTTACAGCCCCAATAATATCAAAACAGTCGAGATAGGCGACTGCTGCTCTCGTGCAGGGTCAAGCTGTGCGGACGCCGACTAGAGGACGGCCACGTGATCTCGTGGCAGCGACGTGACGTCAATCTGCCGCCCGACCCCATTCTTAAGTTAATGGCGGTCGCGTCCTGTTGCTGCCTGTACATCATCTCATCGTCGACGCAAAGGAGGAGGGTGAAACTCATCTGTTGCCCTCAGGGAAGGCCAACCTTCCTGAGGTACAAAACCGCAACTTTCGGAAAACGACGGATGGCGGAAGGGTCGCGAACTCTACGACATCGAAATTCTTAGCTCAGCTCACGGCAGGCAGCGGCGAACAGTCGTTGACCCGGCCATCGAACCCATCACCGGCTGATCATGACCTGCCACATTCAGAACCGCATCAAGATACGCGAGAAACAGGGCGGCCGCTGCTGCTACTGCCTCCAGCCTATGGTTCTGAGTGACAAACCGCCACATAAGCAGCCGCGGAATGCCGAAACCCTTGAGCACCCGGGTGCCGCTCTGATGGCGGCCGCAACAATCGAGACAACATCGCTTTGGCGTGCAAGCGTTGCAACGAAGAGCGCCGCGGCATGGACTGGCTCCTGTACACGAGCTACCGCCGCGGAGAGATTTGGGAACTAATCGAATGCGCGCCGCCCTGTGCGCATCGGCGTGGGTCGTAGACCTGCGCTAGCCAGCTGCCGAGCCGCATCGACGGCGGGACCAACACCATAGGCCGGCGCGATCACCATCCGCGACCACACCAGCGGCACGCAGGCCGGTGTTTTCTGGGATGCTCGCACCGTTCATCGGAGGTTAATGCTTATTAACCCAGAATCGCAGCCTGAAAGGATGCGCCGATGAAGATGCTCTTTACCTCACTTGCAGCCATGATCTTGTCTGCATCTTTCGCCCTGCCGCTGAACGCCGCGCCGATCGTCGTGCCGAACGCAGTACATATGCATACCTCCGACGTCGAGCAGGTCAAACACCGTCGCCACGGTAATGGACATGCGTATGGCCACCGGAAGAAACACCGGTACGCTTACCGCGACTGTCGGTATTACGGCTCGTGCTATCGTCCGCGGTATTACGGCAGTCGCGACTATTACGGCTATCGCGACCGTTACCCCTATCGTCGTCGGTCAGGTGTGACCGTGTATTTCGATTTTTAGCCGGCAGCGCCACTGAAACCAACCTTGGTGCTCAACAAATGCGCCGCCAGCCTCACCAGCTGGCGGTTTTCATACCAGAAGCGGGTTTATGACAAGCGTGCAATTCTCGCGCGGAAAGCGGAAATTGTGCAATAAAATCAATATAAGATGGCGGAAGAGGTGGGATTCGAACCCACGGTACGGTTTCCCGCACGCCGGTTTTCAAGACCGGTTCCTTAAACCACTCGGACACTCTTCCATCTGATTGAAAAGGTTGAGACATCAACATGCTGTTGATTTCTACGAACCGGTCATTGCTACCGATTTGCGACCCAATCACTCGATGGCTGGCTTTTTAGCAGCTTTGGTAGCAGCGTCAACGTGCTCTGCAGCATTTGCCAGCATCTTCGCCACGACGTGCGACTAGCTCGAGAGAGCCGACCTTCAGCTGTTCTTCAGCCTGCGCGAGCCGGTAGAGGTTCCGGCGCAAGGACGCTGGAGGTCAACCCGACGCTGCTGAACAACTCAACCCTGTTGCGACCCTTGTTTTTGGCAATGTAGAGCGCCTGATCTGCACGCTTCTGGACGTCTTGTTCGGTTAGACCCGCTTCCCAAAGTGCCACACCTGCACTGACGGAAGGTGTGACCTGATTTCCTTCGAAGACAAGGCTCAGGGCGTTGACAGCCTCGCGTATCCGCTCAGCGAGCGCAAAAGCGGAGGCTGCCGTTTGGCCGCGAAAAAAGAGGCTGAACTCCTCGCCGCCCAACCGACCTAGCACGCAGGAAGTGGGGGCACTCTGAGCAATCGTCCGAGCAACATTTATGAGAACGACATCACCTTTGTCGTGTCCGTACATATCGTTAACACGCTTGAAAAAGTCGATATCGATGAGGACGAAGGCGTCCCCGGGGCTGAGGCTTTTCGGAAGGGAATTGAAGAAATGCTGCCGGTTGGGAATGCCGGTCAGCATATCGGTGTTTGCAAGTCTGATAAGCTTTTCTTCGGCTCTTTCCTGCACGAGGACGAGCACGAACAGAGCCACTGCGAAATGACAGATGATCAGCAGAAAGAATGCGTAGCGCGGGGGAAGAGGCGCATCGTTCGGAAAGACGAAGCCAATGACGACCAAAGCCGAGAGAGACGTCGCCACCCATATGGATGCGGAAAGCCCGAGCCGCGCGGTAAGACGCTCATGGAAGAAGTCGCGGGCGATCACGAAACCTGACAAGGCAAGCAGGATGGCGGCGTTGCCATTGAACACCGATGCTCTCAATCCATTGTTTAAATACCATGGCGTGATCGCCGCACTCAGCATCAGGACGACGGGCAGGAGCAATGGCCACCAATCTCGTATAGAATTTTGACGCCGGCTGAGGCCGAAAAGACCAACCGCCATCAGCCCGTAACCATTGGCGCCCAGCGCAAAACTCCAGAACGTCCTGGCATTATCGGACATGTGAAGGCTCTCGTCCCACCCAGCCAGCGTTGAGGCGATCGCGAGCAAAGTAAAACCAACTGCAAGTACGCCGAGCCCCGGCGTCGCTCCGGAACGCCATCTCACATAGAAGAAGCAGATCGCTCCGACAATGAAGGAAGACTTGTGTAGAAGAAGGACTGTCGCAAGATCCATTGCCGGAACCCGATGTGAGAGAAGCGGGGTCCGAATAACGGCTAAAATCTACTTTTCGATGAACGCCGCGCGACCTTCTGACGGCGGAACTCGCTGCTCTTCCGGAGACTGCCGACCGAGATCGTTGGGACCCCGTCCATATATTGGAAATGACTCGCGTTCTCCCCGGCTTGAGCGTTAACTGTGTTGTTCTGGCGGAGGAAACAAACCATGGCCATGTATCTCACGCGCTTCAGCTACACGCCCGAGACCTGGGCGCGGATGATCGAAAATCCCGAGGATCGCCGAGAGGCGGCACGCAGTTACATTGAATCCGTGGGCGGAAAGCTGCATGGCTTCTGGTACGCCTTCGGCGAGCATGATGGTTGGAATCTGTGGGAGGCGCCCGATAACGTATCGATGGCGGCCGTCGCACTTGCGATCGGTGCAGGAGGTGCACTCAGCTCCATGGAGACCACTGTCCTCCTCAGCGTCGAGGATACGATCGCAGCCTTGGAAAAGGCGAAGTCGGTACGCTATCGTCCACCGGCAGCATAGGCGGCGGCCCACGGCTTCCCATCCACGTCGAAGATCAGCGCTTTGCGCTTCTCGTTCCGGCGCAAACTTTCTGTGAATTGCGCCGGAGACATGACAGACTTAGCTTCCGTCAGATCCAAGGCCCTTCGGACCGTTGAGCTGGTTCATATCCTCGCCGAGAGATCGAACCGCCTCCATCGTCACGGCGAGGGCCGACATCAGGATTGCGATGTCGTTGTCTTTATCCGGCTGGGAAAGCGCGCGAGATCGAGCGTGCAACTGCCGGCTGACCGTGTCGAGCTGCGTCAGGGTTTCATCGTTCATGGTGATCCTCCAAAGGTCTAAACCTTCAAAGCTCGCGGCGGACAATTCGTTCCCATACAGAATGAAGCGCCACCCCGCTGCGGCGCATCAAATCGGGCGGTGTTTCAATATGGAGCTTTGGGGGCGTCCGGAAGCGCCCGGATGTTCACCATATGCCCCGCATCGGCACGTTGATTTCTGGCCTCATTGCGGCGATGGAATGGCAGGCGGGAGGGCTCGCGTTAGTGATTTATAAACCATAACCCTCAGAATTGTCGCTATCGCTGCGAAATTGTTCGTAAAATTGCCACGAACTTAGCAAGATTAAAGCCTCGTTAGGCGGGCGGGAATAAGGCGCTATTGCCCCAAGATGGGGCAGGGTTCCTTAACCATAACGATCTTTGAGCGGCGTGGGGCACATGAAACTGGATTACGGGGCGGCGTCTTTCGCAACGACAGCACGGTGGCTGGCGATCTCGGCGATGTGTGCGACGGTTGCGGCTTGCGGCACGACGCAGGCGGTGCCGAAGAAAAAAGCCCACGGCAAAGAGTATTTCTCCGAATCCGAATATGGCGTGAAGGCGAGCCCGCGGGTCGCCACCGGCAACAATATCCCGAAGGGCGGCGGCCGCTACATCGTCGGCAACGCTTACGAGGTGAAGGGCAAGTGGTATTATCCGAAGGAAGATTTCGCCTATAACAAGGTCGGCGTCGCCTCCTGGTATGGCTCGGCCTTTCACGGGCGCCTGACGGCGAACGGCGAAGTCTACGACCAGATGCATCTTTCCGCCGCACATCCGACCTTCCCGCTGCCGAGCTATGCGCGCGTCACCAATCTCGAAAGTGGTTCTTCCGTCATCGTGCGCGTCAACGATCGCGGCCCCTATCACGAAGGCCGTATCATCGACCTTTCCAACAAGACGGCCGACATGCTGGATCTGCAGCACAGCGGCACCGGCAAGGTGCGCGTGCAATATGTCGGCCGCGCCCGCATGGACGGCCACGACATGCCCTATCTGATGGCCTCCTACGCGCCGAAGGGCAGCCGCATTCCCGGCGTCAATCCGGAAGGGCAGATCGCAAGCGGCGTGATGGTCGCCTCCAACAGCCGAAAGATCACCCGCGACCAGCTGCAGAGTTCGGAAAACTACGAGACGCCGGCCAACGTGCCGGTGCCGAGGTCGGCCACCTCCTATGCCGGCTCGACGCCGAGCGCCCGCAACAATGCGGCAGCCGCCGCCGCACCCGCTCTGGCCCCGGCTGCCCATGTTCTGGTCGCGCCATCGGCACCGTCCTTCAACAATGGCGCGCAGGCCATGGACCAGATGGTCGTGCTGCCGGAGATCGGTCCGATGCCCTACGAGCGGCCCCAGAATTCGCTGGCGCTCGGCTACCAGAGCGAAGAGGTGAAGACGGTGACCGTCGATCTCGCCTTCGACGCGGTGATGGTGCGCAATGACGGGCTGACGCAAGAGTCCATCCTTGCCTCGGCCAAGCGCCATCAGGCAAAGTTCGCCCAGCGCTGAACTGGCAATTGCATCGGATTTCCTCGCGTTCTAACCTCCTGAAATACGCCGCTCGATCAATGGAAATTGCGATGCTGAAGCCCGCGCTTCGCCTGCTTGCATGCCTGATGCCGTTCGCCTCCGGAGCCTTTGCAGCCGATGGCGGTGCCGCCGGCTTCGCCACCAAGGCGGCGCAGGCCTATATGATCGAGGCTACCACCGGCACGGTGCTTCTCGCCAAGAACGAGGATCAGGGCTTTTCGCCGGCTTCGCTCGCCAAGCTGATGACGATGGATCTCGTTTTCGAGGCGCTGACCAAGGGCCAGATCACGCTCGATACCGAATATCCCGTTTCCGAATATGCCTGGCGGACAGGCGGCGCGCCATCGCGGACGGCAACGATGTTTGCCAGCCTCAAATCGCGCGTGCGCGTCGAGGACCTGATCAAGGGCGTCGCCATCCAGGGCGCCAATGACAGCTGCATCATCCTCGCCGAGGGCATGGCCGGAAGCGAACAGCAATTTGCCGTGTCGATGACGCGCCGCGCCCGCGAGCTCGGCATGGAGAAGGCCGAGTTCGGCAATTCCACCGGCCTTCCCGACGGCAAGAGCAAGGTGACCGCACGCGAGATGGTGACGCTTGCCGCCGCCCTTCAGCAGACCTATCCGAACCTTTACCCCTATTTCGCGCAGCCGGATTTCGAGTGGAACAAGATCTTCCAGCGCAACCGCAACCCGCTGCTCGGGCTCGATCTCGGCGCCGATGGGCTGGCGACCGGCTTTACCGAGGGCGAGGGCTATTCGATCGTTGCTTCGGTCCAGCGCGACGGCCGGCGGCTGTTTGTGGCTCTTGCCGGCATCGCTTCCGACAAGGAGCGGACGGAGGAAGCTAAGCGCGTGCTCGAGTGGGGACTGACGGCCTTTGAGAACCGGCAGATCTTCGCCGACAAGGAAGTGATTGGCGCCGCCAGCGTCTACGGCGGCACGTCGCGCACGGTCGACCTCGTCGCCAAGGCGCCGGTCAGCGTCTATATCCCGATCAGCAATCCCGACCGGTTGTCGGCGCGCATCATCTATCGCTGGCCGCTGACGGCGCCGGTCAAGCCGGATACCCAGGCAGGCACGCTGAGGATTTTCGCCGGCAGCCGGCTGCTCAGGGAAGTGCCGCTCTATACCGTGCACGCGGTCGGCGAAGGCTCACTCAGCAGCCGGGCGATCGACGCCATGCTGGAACTCGGCGAATCGCTGTTCTTCTCCTGGCTCTGGGACAAGCCCGCGCCCGTCTGACGAGCTGTTTCCAATGCAATTTGCCGGGAAAGGTGAATATGTCGCCGCGGCGAAAGGTTTTCCTCCCTGATATCTTCGGATAGATAGAAGGAGCGGGGCGCGTGCGGCGCCTGGAATGCGGGAAGTTGTCATTGTCATCCGGTACGGGATTGTTCGTTACGTTTGAAGGCGGGGAAGGCGCTGGGAAATCCACGCAGATCCGCCGCCTCGCCGAGGCGCTGAAGGGCGAAGGTCACGACGTGCTGATGACGCGCGAACCAGGCGGATCGCCGGGCGCCGAAGCCGTGCGCCACGTGCTGCTGTCGGGGGCTGCCGAAGCCTTCGGCACGCGGATGGAGGCAATCCTCTTTGCCGCGGCCCGCAACGACCATGTCGAAGAGGTGATCCGGCCGGCCCTGGCCGCAGGCAAGGTCGTGCTCTGCGACCGCTTCATGGATTCCTCCCGCGTCTACCAGGGTATTACCGGTAATCTCGAGCCCGATTTCATCGAGACGCTGCAGCGCATCGCCATCAACGGCGTGATGCCGGATTGCACCGTGATCCTCGACATCCCCGCCAAGGTCGGGCTGGAGCGGGCGCAGAAGCGCGCCGCGACCGATGCTCCCGATCGCTTCGAGAAGGAGCGGCTGGAAACGCACGAGAAACGGCGCGAGGCCTTTCTCGATATCGCTGCCCGCGAGCCGGAGCGCTGCCACGTCGTCAACGCCATGCAGACAGAGGAGGCGATCGCCGCCGAGATCCTGGCGATCATCCAACAACTGCTGTCGCCGGCAGGCCGTGCGCGAATGCCGGAAGCCGCCCATCATGAGTGAAGCCCATTATGAGTGAGGAAAGGCCCGGACTGCTCGACGGCGCCATCTGGCCGGGGGAAAATACCAGGCTGTTCGGGCATGCGGAGGCGGAAGCCTTCCTTGCGCAGTCCTACCGGTCCGGCAAGGGCCACCATGCCGTCCTGATCGAAGGGCCGGAAGGCATCGGCAAGGCGACGCTCGCCTTCCGCTTCGCCAATCACGTGCTCTCACATCCCGATCCCGAGACAGCGCCGGAGACGATCGGCGATCCGGATCCTGCCTCTCCCGTCAGCCGGCAGATCGCGTCTGGCGCCTCGCACAATCTGCTGCACCTTGCCCGGCCGATGGACGAAAAGACCGGCAAGGTGAAATCGGCGATAACAGTCGACGAGGTGCGCCGCGCCGGCAAATTCTTCTCGCAGACATCCGGCACCGGCAACTGGCGGATCGTCATCATCGATCCGGCCGACGACATGAACCGCAATGCTGCCAACGCCATCCTGAAGATCCTGGAAGAACCGCCGAAGCGGGCGCTGTTCCTGGTGCTGTCGCATGCGCCGGGACGGCTGCTGCCGACAATCCGCTCACGCTGCCTGCCGCTGAAGCTGGCGCCGCTTGCCGATGATGAACTCGTCGCGGCCCTTGCCCATCTCGGCATATCAGGCGAAGGCGCGGCGGTGCTTGCCGCCGCCAAGGGCAGCGTCGGCGAGGCGCTGAAACTCATGAACTACGGCGGCGGCGAGATCATCGCTGCCTATGACGAGATGCTTGCCGCCGAGGGACCGACAGCCCGCAAGGCAATGCATCGGCTGGCCGACGCGCTTTCGGGTCGGGAGAGCGACACGATCTTCGATTTCTTCGTCAGCCATGTCGGCGACGACATCATGAACCGCGCGCGCGCGGCAGCCGGCGAGGGGCGGATCGCGGCGGCGGAGCGGCTGGCGCGGCTCTATTCCGAAATCACCGAGCGGCTGACCATTTCCGATGGTTACAACCTCGACCGCAAGCAGACGATCATCAGCATTCTCGCCGATATCAAGCAGCCGGGCCTTTAAAGCGCGTCACCGCTGACACTTTCGGCACCGTGCTCTGATCAGCCGGTCAGCAGCTTGACTGCGACAACAGCAAGCGTGGCGGCAAGGACGATGCGGATGGTGCGTTCGTGCAGCTTCGGCGCCAGAAGGCTGCCGATGATGATGCCGGGGATAGAGCCGATCAGCAGGGCAAACAGCATCGGCCAGTCGATCTCGCCGATCAGCCAATAGCCCGTGCCGCCGATCAACGTGAGCGGTACTGCATGAACGATATCGGAACCGACGATCTCGCGCACATCGAGCCTGGGATAAAGGACCAGCAGGATCGTCACACCCAGCGCGCCGGCACCGACCGAGGTCAAGGTGACGAGGACGCCGAGAACGAATCCGAGAATGACGGTGAGGGCGAGGATGGTCGTCGGCTTCGGCGGTGTGCGATCGCCGATGGCGCGGCGCGCCAGTTCGAGGATCGGGCCACGGAAGACCAGCATGATCGCGGTCATGACCAGAAGCCAGCCGAGCGCCGTGGTGATCGTATTGGTCACGCCGATGCTTTTGCGATCGACGCCGGCCAGCAGCCACAGCATCAGCAGGGCGGCCGGCAGGCTGCCGGCCGCGAGGCTGCCGACGATCTTCCAGTTGACCCGCCCATGCATGCCGTGAACGGCGGTACCGGCCGTCTTGGTGATCGCCGCGTAGAGAAGATCGGTGCCGACGGCGGTGGCGGGATGGACGCCGAAGAGCAGCACCAACAGCGGCGTCATCAGCGAACCGCCGCCAACGCCGGTGATGCCGACGAGCGCGCCGACGAACAGGCCGGAAAGCGAATAGAGCGGTTCGAATGTCAAACAAGCGCCCCTGACGGCGCGCGGCCACGACAAATCCGATAGATGAAAACTCGCACTTCGTTCTTGTCCCGCCCTCTTTCCCAAGACGGGTAGATTGGGCGAGAAGCTGAGTCAAGTTCACGCCCCCATCGTCCCGGAAATCATCGACGACTGGAAAGTTGAGGTTTCGCTTGACGGTGACATGCGCTAAGAGCGGCTGACCATTTTTATAGAGTTAGCCGGACATTGGCCGCCATGACAGACAAGACACCCTTCTACATCACCACCGCGATTTCCTACCCTAACGGCAAGCCGCATATCGGCCATGCCTATGAGCTGATCGCGACCGATGCGATGGCGCGTTATCAGCGCCTGGATGGCAAGGATGTCTTCTTCCTGACCGGCACCGACGAACACGGCCAGAAGATGCAGCAGACGGCCCGCGCCGAGGGCATCACCGCGCAGGCGCTCGCCGACCGAAACTCCGGCGAATTCCAGGCGATGGCGACGCTGCTCAACGCCTCGAATGATGATTTCATCCGCACCACGCAGGAGCGTCATCACGAGACGTCGCGCAACATCTGGAAGCTGATGGCCGACAATGGCGACATCTACAGGGACAGCTATGCCGGCTGGTATTCGGTGCGCGACGAGGCCTACTACCAGGAAAACGAGACGGAGCTGCGCGCCGACGGCGTGCGCTACGGGCCGCAGGGCACACCCGTCGAGTGGGTGGAAGAGGCAAGCTATTTCTTCAAGCTCTCCGAATACCAGGAGAAGCTGCTTGCGCATTATGAGGCGAACCCCGACTTCATCGGTCCGGCCGAGCGCCGCAACGAGGTGATCTCCTTCGTCAAGTCGGGACTCAAGGACCTCTCGGTCTCGCGCACGACCTTCGACTGGGGCATCAAGGTGCCGGACGATCCGGCCCACGTGATGTATGTCTGGGTCGATGCGCTGACCAATTACATCACCGCGACAGGCTATATCGAGGACCGGAACGGCCCGCGGGCGAAATACTGGCCGGCTGACGTGCACATCATCGGCAAGGACATCATCCGCTTCCACGCCGTCTACTGGCCGGCCTTCCTGATGTCGGCGAAGCTGCCGCTGCCGAAGCGCGTCTTTGCCCACGGCTTCCTGCTCAACAAGGGCGAGAAGATGTCGAAGTCGCTCGGCAATGTCGTCGATCCGGTCAATCTGGTGAACCATTTCGGCCTCGACCAGGTGCGCTACTTCTTTCTGCGTGAAGTGTCCTTCGGCCAGGACGGCAGCTACAGCGAAGAGGCGATCGGCACTCGCATCAACTCCGACCTCGCCAACGGCATCGGCAATCTCGCCAGCCGCTCGCTATCGATGATCGTCAAGAATTGCGACGGCAAGATCCCGGAATGCGGCGCGCTCAGCGACGAGGACAAGGCGATGCTGGCTGAGGTCGATGCGCTGCATGCCTCGACCCGCGAGGATATGGGCAAGCAGCAGATCCACCGGGCGCTCGCCTCGATCATTTCGGTCGTTTCCGAGACTGACCGTTATTTCGCCGGTCAGGCGCCGTGGGCGCTGAAGAAGACCGATCCGGAGCGGATGGGCACCGTGCTTTACGTGACTGCCGAAGTCGTGCGCCAGATTGCCATCCTGCTGCAGCCCTTCATGCCGGACTCATCGGCCAAGCTGCTCGATCTGGTCGCAGCACCCGAAGACAAGCGCGACTTTGCTGCCCTCGGCGAAGCCGGCCGTCTCATTGCCGGAACGACGCTCGAAGCGCCGACGCCGGTCTTCCCGCGCTACGTGGCTCCGGAGGCTTGAGGCCGTGCTGATCGACACGCATTGCCATCTTGATTTCGCCGACTTCGAGGCCGAGCGGGACGAGATCGTCGCGCGCGCCCATCAAGCTGGCGTCGCGCAGATGGTGACGATCTCGACGCGGGTGCGCAAGCTCGGCGCGTTGCTTGCTATCACAGAGAAGTATCCCTCGGTATTCTGCTCGGTCGGCACGCATCCGAACAATGCCGACGAAGAGCTGGAGATCCAGACGGAAGAGCTGGTGCGTCTCGCCAATGCCCATGAGAAGGTGGTCGCGATCGGCGAGGCCGGTCTCGACTATTTCTACGATACGCAAAAGCCTGAGGACCAGCAGACCGGCTTCCGCCGCCATATCGCCGCGGCGCGCGAGACCCGGCTGCCGCTCGTCATCCACAGCCGCAGCGCGGACGAGGACATGGCTGACATACTAACCGAGGAAACCGGGAAGGGGGCCTTCCCCTTCATTCTCCATTGTTTCTCGGCAGGCCCGGAGCTTGCCAAGACTGGCGTCGCGCTTGGCGGCTACATTTCCTTCTCGGGCATCCTGACCTTCCCGAAGTCGGAAGAGCTGCGGGAGATCGCCAAGACGATCCCGCAGGATCGGCTGCTTGTGGAAACGGACGCGCCCTATCTGGCGCCGAAGCGCTGGCGCGGTAAGCGCAATGAGCCGTCCTATGTCGTCAACACGGCCGAAGTGCTCGCCGAGACGATCGGCCTTGCTACCGAAGAGGTCGCACGGATCACGACAGAGAACGCTTTCCGGCTGTTCTCGAAGATGCCGAGGATCTAGCGGCGTGCTCTACCGGCGGCGTTTCACCATTCTCGGCTGTTCGTCGTCACCGGGCGTGCCGCGCATCACCGGCGACTGGGGTGCCTGCAATCCCGACAATCCGAAGAACCGGCGCACGCGCGCTGCCTTCATGGTGCAGCAATTCGCACCCGATGGCGGTGTCACGACCGTCGTCATCGATACCGGGCCGGACTTCCGCGAGCAGATGATCAGGGCAGGGGCCGACCATGTCGATGCCGTGCTCTACAGCCATCCGCATGCCGATCATATTCATGGCATCGACGATCTGCGCGGCTATTTTCACAATACGCGCCGCCGGGTGCCGATCTTTGCCGACCAATTTACGATGGACAGGTTGCGGGAAGCCTTCGGCTATTGCCTGGAAACGCCGCCGGGCAGCAACTACCCGCCGATCGTGCTGCCTGTTGTCATCGAAAACCTCGACGCGCCCGTGGAAATCCATGGTCCCGGCGGAACGATCGCCTTCCATCCGCATATCCAGCAGCATGGGGATATCCACTCGCTCGGCTTCCGCATCGGCGATGTGGCTTATTGCAGCGATATTAGCGATTTCCCGCCGCAGACCGTCGAAAAGCTTCAGAACCTCGACATGCTGATTATCGACGCGCTGCAATATACCTACCATCCGAGCCACCTGTCGCTGGAACAGTCGCTCGACTGGATCGGCCGGCTGAAGCCGAAACAGGCGATCCTCACCCATATGCACACGCCGCTCGATTACGACGTGGTGATGGCTGAGACGCCGGACCATGTGGTGCCGGCGTATGACCAGATGAGCTTCGAGACCGAGGTCAGGCTCTAAAGCTTTAACCCGCTCGCTTGCACGTACGGCCACAGTTCGACGCCACCGCGGTGGATCATGTCGAGCGAGACGTAGAGGATGATCAGCAGGCCGACATAGGCGATCCAGCGATGGTTGGTGAGCAACCGGGCGATAAAGTTTGCGGCAATACCCATTAGCGCGATCGACAGGGCAAGACCGATGACTAGCACGCTCGGATGTTCGCGCGCAGCACCGGCAACGGCCAGCACGTTGTCGAGGGACATCGAGACGTCAGCAATGACGATTTGGGTCGCCGCCTGGAAGAAGGTCTTTCTCGGCGCGCCTTCGGCACCCACCGCTCCGTGATTCTCGCCATGGCCGGCGCGAAGCTCGCGCCACATCTTCCAGCAGACCCAGAGCAGCAACAGGCCGCCGGCCAGCAGCAGGCCGACGATCGCCAGCAGATAGACTGCGACGCTGGCAAAGAGAATACGCAGAACGGTCGCGGCCACAATGCCGACGATGATCGCCTTGCGGCGCTGCGTCGCCTCGAGGCCGGCAGCAGCAAGACCGATAACCACGGCGTTGTCGCCGGCGAGAACGAGGTCGATAGCAATGACCTGCAGCAAAGCCGTCATACCGGCTGCCGTAAACATGTCCATATGAATTATCCCCAATGCGTCAAAGCCGTGCTAGCGTCTCGAAGGTTTGACGTCAACCGCTGAGAGATTTCGCAAGCGGCGTATTTGCGAGTCTGCGCGCCGAAATGGCAGGCGGCAATGAAACAGCAAGCGATGCAGTGGAGCATCGCCATTCCCCTGGAACATTCAACTCAGCCGACGGTTCTTCAAGTCAGGAAACCAGACACCGGTCAATCATCGGCCAAACTTCGCATTGGCGGCTGGATCTGCACATCGAGAGGAGAGTCCCATGGGCAGCATTTACAACGATACCAACCCGACTTTTTCAGGCCCGACAGGCGGCAGCAGCCTTGCCGCATTTTTTGACAACCGATCGGACGCCGAATCCGCCGTCTCCCGTCTTGAGGACGCAGGCGTGCCGGTTGCGAGAATAAGGCTGATGCCCGGATATGAGGCGGGCGCAAAAAATACCGGCGCAATGAGCGAAGACCGCAGCGGCTTCTTCGACGCGCTGGCCGACTTCTTCCTCCCAGACGAGGATCGCGCGGTCTACGCAGAAGGGCTGCGGCGAGGTGGATTCCTCGTCCAGGTCAATGATATCGATGACGCGCTCTACGAGACCGTCCACGATATTCTGGACGACGAGGGCAGCATCGACATGGATGAGCGGGCGGATCTCTGGTCGTTGGAAGACAGACAGCAAGGCGCGTCCAATACCGGTTTTGCCGGATCGGCCCAGGGCGGCAAAGCCTCGGAAAACCTCGCCGTGTCCGAGAGTGCATTTGACGATGCGCGCCCGGTGGCAATGCGGGACACCGCGCATGGAAGCGCCAAGGTGCGTGCCTATACCTTCCCCGAGCCTGGCACCACGTCATCGGACGAAACCAATCGCCAATCCCAAGGCCAGTCCCAAACCCAATCGCAAGGCGGATCTCACCAGAGCCAGGGTTTCCGGCGCGACCATTAATATTATGAGGCCCGGCCGCAATGCCGGGCCTCATTTCCTCTCGCTCAACCTATTCGAGGACATGTCGATGCAATCATCCATCAACCGCCACGGCCTTCCCCCAGATCCCGACGAACTGATCGCAGAAGGTGAGCCGCCTTTTGCCGATGCCGCGGAGCAGACGGCGCGTGAAAAGGCCGACGAAAGCCTGAATGCCCTGCAACATGAGGTCAGACTGCTGAATGCCCGCATGGGCGTGCTGCGCGAGGATGCGGAAGCAGCGCTGAAAGCCAAGGCCACATCGGTCGATGCGAGTGCCCATGTGCAGCTCGGCGATTACCCCTGGCTGAAACTTGCCGCGGCAATCGGCGCAACCTTCATTGCAGCCAGACTGGTTCGGCGTCTTCCGCTCGGTGTGCTGCTTGCGGGATTTGCCGGCCATATCCACGAAGTGAGACGGCAATGACGGTTTGAGCGTGCTCCTGGCATAGGCGCCGCTTGACCCTGTCGCGCAGGTTAGCCTGCTGCGGCACGTCGGCGGCCGGCGTGATTTGGCACCGCCGCTGTTAGCCACTCGCATGATCCTTGGAGGCACTCCGTAGCGCTACGATCGCATTCGGCGCCTCGATATAAGAGAGGCAGCAAGCTCGTCCCCGTTTTACGCCGAAGTCAGATGCTGCCCGAAAAAGTCGCTGAGCTTCGCGATTGCAGGCCCGACGAATTGCGGCTTGTCATAGAGGTCGACGTGGGTCGCACCATCCACAACGAAGAGTTCCTTAGGCTCCCTGGCCTTTTCATAGACCTGGTCGCTCCAGAATTTTGTCTCGGCTTTGGAACCCGCGATCACCAGAAGAGGCCGAGGCGAAATTGTCTCGATCATCTCGAACGGGTAGAATGCCATCTGCTGAGGCAAGCTCGAGAATATATAGCGATTAACGGAATTCGGATGCTGACCGCGAGCCGTGCGGTAGTATTCATAACCCTCCCTGTACATGACGGGAGTCGCTGGCGTGAAGTCGTCGGGAGAATTGGCCACAACAGGCACAAGGCGAACTGGTTCGCCACGCGCTTCACGGCTGCGCTGCTCGCCGGCATCCTTCAGCCGCTTGACGCGCTCTTCATAGGAGATGGAGTTCGAAAGTCCCTCGCGACGACCCTGGCCAATATCGAAAGTGCTCACGGCTGCGACGGCCCTTACGCGGTGCTCGTGCTGTGCGTGGTTCAACGCGTAGCTGCCGCCGATGCAAATTCCCAATGAGCCGATCCGCACCGGATCGACCTGCGGATGCTGAACCAGGAAATCAATGGCGCAACTGATATCATCCACGCGCTGTGCCGGCACTTCCATAAGACGCGGCTCGCCGCCACTTTCGCCTTGATAGGATGCATCATAGGCCAGGCCGATAAATCCCGCTTCGGCAAGGCGCTGGGCATAGAGACCGGAGGACTGTTCCTTTACGGCGCCGAACGGATGGGTCACCACAACTGCCGCATACTTCCTGCTGCTGTCGAAATTGGCGGGCTTAAACAAGTTAGCGACAATGTTCGTGCCCATGTTCCGTGCAGGGTAGGTGACACGTTCAATCGTCACGCCTTTGTCGTTCGGGTAGTTGACAACAGCGGGTCCTTTGACCTTAGCAGATTGACCCGACGCCGCGGCGTTTCCAGCCAGTACTGAGCCGGCGACGGCAGCGCCAGACAAGACAAGCGCAGACGTTCCGAGAAACTGCCGCCGCTTCTCATCGATAAATTCATTGTCCATTGTAAAACTCCCTTGCTAGCGATCTGATTTGGAAGGATCAACGCGCTCATTTGGCGGTGATCTTTGTTCTTCTTGGTGCCAAGAATCGAATTCAACTTGTCGATCTCTCCTTGGTGAATGAGCCGCGGGAATTAGGTTCAGTCCCGCCTTGTGAAGGCGATCTCCCTGAACGGGCATTCCCCCGACAGTAAAGATGATGTGCTGCTTGAGCCGGACCTCAGATATTGATACGGCACTCCGGCGGCTCCGCTCCTTCAACGTTTTCATGCGCGACGATCTTTGGAATGACCCTATACGGCTGTGTCTGGGGCCTTAGCGCGCTCCAGGTCCGCGAGAAACTGCCGCATTAAGGGGGAATCTCCAAACCGGCGATAGTCGCGTTCCGATTTTAGCGAAAACTCGGGATTTTCCCTGACAAGGTCGGCCATTGTCGTTTGGGCATCGCCCAGATCGTCCCTCGCAGCCTGCAGCGCGGTTTGGATTAACAAGCAATTTGCGTCTTGCGGCGACCGGATCAGGCATTCGCGGATGACATTTGCTGCCTCGTCGCGGCGACCGGCCGCGTAGAGAGCCTGCCCATGCACGTAAGCATAATATTCGGGGGCAATTGGATGAAGGCGGCGCGCGCGTCGGCATTCGAAACAGCAGCCGCATAGTCTCCAAATCGAACTTGTGCCTTGGCTAGCGCCATTAGGCTATCTGGGGCGTTCGG
Organism: Rhizobium indicum; assembly: GCF_005862305.2. Classification (NCBI taxonomy): domain Bacteria; kingdom Pseudomonadati; phylum Pseudomonadota; class Alphaproteobacteria; order Hyphomicrobiales; family Rhizobiaceae; genus Rhizobium; species Rhizobium indicum. The sequence goes on from NZ_CP054021.1 coordinate 264,746, forward strand.
GTTGAGCTCCACGGATCGTTTCGCGGCCTGTAGCGCGCCGGGATAGTCGCCGGCGGCGGACAGGCCGAAGCTGAGCACCTGGTAACCGATCGCCAGATTTGGGTCGAGGCGGATAGACTGGCGCGCCTCGCTCAAACCGATTTCCACGTCTCTTTCCGTCGCCCGACCGGTGACCCGTTGCGTCATGTCGAAGATGTACGTCATACCGAGGCTGGCGCGCGCGACCGCATAGGACGGGTCCAGTTCCAGCGCCTTCTGGTAAAGTCCGCGTGCGGCCAGGAGTCCCTCGATATCCTTCGCGTCGTGCTTGAACCGATTTCGGGCCTGCAGGACAACATCGTAGGCCTGCAGGTTCTTCGTCGGGCGCCGGATCGCCACTTCTTGCTCCGTTCTGCCGACATAAGACACGAGACTGGCGACGATCTGGGATGTCAGTTCGCTTTCAACGGAGAAAATATCCTCGACATTCCGGTCATAACTTTGTGTCCAGAGATGTGCTCCGCTTTTCACGTCGATCAGCTGCGCGGCGATACGAAGCTGATCACCGACACGACGCGCGCTTCCATCGACTACATAGGCAACATTCAAGCGGTCACCAATCGTTCGAATGTTACCCGCATCATCCCGCACTGCAGATGTAGAGTCCGGGTCGATCACCTGGAGATCAGGATTGCGCCCAAGCTGGGTCGTAATGTCCTCGGTAAGGCCATCGGCAAAGTAGGCCTGCGCGGGGTCGCCACTCATATTGTCGAAAGGCATCACCGCTACGGACGGTCGCGGATCGATTCTTTCCGCGTTCGCTAGCATGGTAAAGTCGGACGGTATCCCGGCGATCATCGCAGACAGTGGAATTGGCTGAAGCGAAAGCCCGATCCCGAGCGAAATTGCCCCGACCCCATAGGCGAGCCGAACGCCCACGTGGGGCACGAAGGAACGCACGCGGCTCCAACGTCGATTTCGCCGGCTCGGTCGTTTGACGGCGTAGACGTCGAGGCGTTCGGGAATGTTCTTCGCCGTTCGGCGCCCAATATGGGAAAAGCTCTTGCCGCGGCTGCGGTCGGCGCTCAGCACCACCGCGTTACTGACAAAAATGCTACCCGGGTCGGCCATGGCTTCGAGCCGGGAAGCCACGTTGACGCCGTCGCCATAAATGTCGCCATTGTCCTCAATGACATCGCCGAGATTGACGCCGATCCGGAACTCGAATCGTTGGTTCTCGAAGCCGTTCTGGATCTTTACTGCCGCATCCAGCGCGTCGTTGACACTGGGGAAGGTTGCGAGAAAACCGTCGCCAGTGCTTTTGAACGTTCGTCCGCCATGTTGGCTGACAGTCGGTTCGATCAGGTCGTCGAATACAGAGCGGAGCTCTGCGTAAGTTGTCGCCTCGTTTTCAGCCATGAGACGACTGTAGCCAACAATGTCTCCGGCCATGATCGCCGCAAGCTTACGTTCCATCGCCACGGCGGCCGCGCCAGTTAACGCCAGAGCCGCCGAGCAGGTGTCTCCTGTTCAAGTCAACACAGCGGTCCGGCATGTTCGTAATCCTCTAGGGTCGATGCGGAAAAAGGGGCATCCTTGTTTAAAATGGTCGTCCTGTTCAGGCGTCGATCATGCGGAGGGCACCCTCGTGGAGCCGCTGGCCTTGGATGGAAATCCGGGACAACGCTTCCTCGATGGCCTGCAGGTCGATTGGGGTTAGCACGACCTCAGTGGCTCCGAGACTTTCTTTGAGACGGTGTAGTTTCGTGGTGCCGGGGATCGGCGCGATCCAGGGCTTCTGAACGAGAAGCCATGCGAGGGCGAGTTGGGCAGGCGTCGCCCCCTTGCCATCGGCGATCCGCTTTAAGACATCCACCAAAGCCATGTTGGCGGCACGAGCCTCTGGCGAAAAGCGGGGTCCGTTGGCACGGAAATCGGTCGGGGCGATCTTGGTCTCGGCGGTGATCGCACCGGTAAGGAAACCTGCACCGAGAGGGCTCCACGGCACAAATCCGATGCCCAGTTCCTCGCAGGCGGTTAGAATGCCATTCTGCTCGACATCCCTTGTCCAAAGCGAGTACTCGCTCTGCATGGCGGCGAGCGCCTGTACGGTGTGGGCACGGCGGATTGTCGACGCATTGGCTTCCGAAAGACCCCAATGTTTGACCTTGCCCTCTGCGATAAGCCGTCCCACCTCGCCGGCGACATCTTCGATCGGCACGGTGGGATCGACGCGGTGCTGGTAGAGAAGGTCGATCGCGTCCACCTTCAGGCGGGACAGCGAGCCGTCGACAGACTTTCGAATTGTCTTCGGGCGGCTGTCCAGGCCAGTGCGTCCACCGTCAGGGTTCAGGCCGAAACCGAACTTGGTGGCGATGATCACTTGGTCCCGGAAGGGAGCAAGGGCGTCGCCGACCAATTTTTCGTTGATGTAGGGGCCGTAGACTTCGGCGGTGTCGAAAAAGGTAATGCCACTTTCGACGGCCGCGTGGATCATCCGAACGCCATCGACGTGATTGAGCGGCTGACCATAGGTGGTGTTCAACCCCATGCAGCCGAAACCGAGTGCGGAAACCTTTAGTTTCCCGAGGTTGCGCTTTTCCATTGAACTCTCCGATCGCCGTTTCGGACGGATTAAGCCGCCCGCAAATCCTTGCCGCCATTTTGGCAGCAGAACCTTTTGTGCTGAGATGAAGATAGGCCAATGGCTGATTGTTGATTAGTCGCTATAATCGGAATGAGCCTATGTCAGGAGTGGATAAATGCGGCGGCAGGATTTTGGAGAACTGAATGCCTTCATGGTGGTTGCGGAAGAGCGCAGTTTCACACGGGCGGCGGCGAAGCTGGGCACGTCCCAGTCCACGCTCAGCCAGACGATACGGCGCCTAGAGACGCGCCTCGGCCTTAGATTGCTGACTCGCTCGACCCGAAGCGTTGCGCCGACCGAGGCGGGAGAGCGTCTTCTCGAAACGTTGCGCCCCGCCTTCGACGATATCGACGACAGGCTCGCGGCACTGACCGAGTTCCGCGAGAAACCCGCTGGAACGGTTCGAATCAACGCCACTGACCAGGTTGCCGAATCCCTTCTCTGGCCCGCGTTAAAGCGGTTGCTGGCAGATTATCCCGACATTCAGATCGAGCTGACCGCCGAGTCCGGGCTCACCGATATCGTGGCTGGTCGTTACGACGCAGGCGTTCGTCTGGGCGAACTCGTCGATAAGGACATGATCGCCGTGCGCATCGGACCGGAAATGCGCATGGTGGCTGTCGCTTCACCCGCATATTTCGCCCGCAATCCGACACCGCTGACCCCACACGATCTCGCGAAACATGAGTGCATCAACCTGCGCCTGCCTTCCCTTGGCGGGCTATACGCCTGGGAATTCGAGAAGGACGGGCATGAGCTGCGTGTCCGGGTAGAAGGGTCGTTGGCATTTAATAGTGGTAGATTGATCATTGCCGCGGCCCTTGATGGCTTTGGCATAGGCTACGTGACAAGTGATTACGCCGACAAGCCAGTCAAAGACGGACGATTGATGAGCGTGCTGGAGGACTGGTCGCCCCCGTTTGCAGGCTACCATCTCTACTATCCCAGCCGCCGACAGCTAACGCCCGCGTTTGCGCTCGTCGTGGACGCGCTCCGCTATCGCCGTGTCTAGGCCAGTTCGATAGAGTATTTATTCATTTCAGCTCATGCTTGCCGGATTTGCTGGTCATCTCTCGGAGGTGAGACGGCAGTGATGATCGTTGATGGGGCTGCCTATGCGGACGAATATCGTTCCACGAACCGAAGGCAAATCGCTTGATAGGTCGCCTTCTGCTTGAGAATGGAGCCGGTGATCGATATGCGAACAAGCGCTCATGCTAGCAGCAGGCCAGCAATTCCGGCCAAAGTCGCGACACCGCCGGCGATCGCGAAACGAACCGCATAGGCGATGCTCCCCATACTTGCAGCAAGAACGGCTTTTGCAAGAAAGTTGGCGAAAGCGGCGACCGCTATGGCGCGAGCGGCCGCATCCGCGGGCACCTGGATGGATGGCAATTTCGCCACGGCAAGCGTTATCGCATCGAGATCGCCCAGTCCTGTGATGAACGCAAGCGCGATCAGCGACTGAGTTCCAAAGACGGTCAAGGTCATTCGCGTTAGGACTGTCACGACGGCGAGAACGAGTGCGAAGCGCAGCACGACCATCACCTCGAGCGGGTTTCGGGGTGAAAAATCGGTGCTATCATCCGGGCGTTGCAGCAATGCGGCGAAGCCGCCAGCTATGGCGAGGATAGCGGCAGCCGGAGCGAGGGATAGAGCAAGATCCCTGAAAATGGCTGGTGCAATGACGCTGCAAATCAAAAGCACGCGGGCGAGAGAAACGGCTCCCGCCAGCATTGCGCCCGCCGAGAGGAGTGGCGAGAGGGCAGGCATCTGCTTCGATTGACGGGCAAAGGAAAGCGTCAGGGCCGTCGAGGAGACGATGCCACCGCTGGTCCCGGTCAGCAATATTCCGGCTCGGGCGCCGCTCAGCTTGATCAGGATATAACCGGCAAAGGAAACGGCTCCCACGAGGATCGTCATCATCCAAAGCTCGAAAGGATTGATTGCCTGCCAAGGATCAATCGGCCTGTTGGGAAGGATCGGGAGGATGACGATGGTCATCGTCAAGAGGATCAGGGCGGCCCTGAGCTCAAGCCAGGTCAATCGGCGAAGAAATCCATGCAACGGTTCCCGCGCTGCAAGAAGGGCGGTTATTGCCACAGCGCTTGCGGCCGTTACCGTCATATCCGCCACAACCGCACCAAAGCCCAGCGCAAAGACCGCCAGGGCCGCAATGGTGCCGGTGGCGCTGTAATCCTCTTCTTGTGCCGCCTGCATGCGGCTGAAGAGGAGAACCGTGATGCAAAAGAATATAAAGATAGCTGTCGGCAGAATCGGTCCTGTCACAGGCTGCAGGAAACCGCAGAAACCGCCAAGGAAACTTGACAGGCCATAGGTGCGGATACCGGCTACTCTTTTGCCTGGCGCAGCCTCACGATCCCGCCAGCCGCGCTCAATGCCGACAAGGATGCCGATTGCAAGCGCCAGGCTGAGGCGCTGGAATGCTTCCGTCGTTACCAATGATGTCATCATCCGATGGGTCCAAGCGCGCCAGCTGATTCATCGAAGGCAGTTGCGCCGTATATGCCATTGCTGTTCATCCGCAAGCTGCTGCTCGGCGGCGTCCGGACGGGTTTGCGCCGCGAAGTGCTGATATTCAATCGCGCTTCGCATTTCATCGCTTAACATAGATCGTTGCCGCTTCGCCCAACGAATTCCGCTTGCTTCCTGATGAGGACGGTCAATATCACGCTCGCGCTTTCGCGGTGGAGCGACCTTGATCTTCGTCAAAGCGCGGGAGACACCTCTGCGCTATGATACCTCCAATCATCGGGAGGACATCAGCCGTGAAAGCACAATTCCATTTACCGCTGGCCACCTATCCAGACGCAAGCTCCTTCTCGCTCCTTCAGAACGCTGTCGCTGTTTCCCTTCACCAGAAGGCCGGGTTGACGGCAAGTATACCGCTGGTCAGGATCGAACCCTTTCAGCCGCGATTTCCATCACTCCTTGACGTAGACAAAATGCGTGCGGAGGCGGAGCGATTGAGTAAAGACAATGGAACCGTTCTCGGGCAGACGCTCCATGATTATGCGAAAAAAGCCGAGGTCGAGGTCGAGATCCAGCCATTCGATGCGAGGGAGCCATTTGTCGCACAAACTCTTGCCGAGTTGTCGCGCGTATACGATCTTTCCATTTTGGAAGCATCTGTGCTGATGAGGCCGCTGATCGAGAGCGTGCTGTTTGAAAGCGGGAGACCGCTCCTGCTTTTCCCCCCGGATAATTTCTGCGGCCGGATCGATGCTGTCGCCGTCGCCTGGGATGGAGGAGCCACCGTCGCGCGGGCACTGGCGGGTGCCAGGTTCTTGCTGGAACGGGTATCGCGTGTCGTCCTGATTTCCGTCACCGATGATAAGCAGATTGACGAGCGCAGCCGAGATCACCTTGCGGCTGCGCTTCGGAAGGCTGGTCTTGCCGTCGATGTCGCAGCCGTGCAAGCGAAGGGAGATTCGCCAGCCAGCGTCATTCAAGCTGCCGCCCTGGAACACAAGGCAGATTTGCTCGTCGCCGGCGCATTCGGTCATTCGAGACTACGCGAATTCCTCTTGGGAGGGGTGACACGGTCGCTGTTGACCCACCTCGAAATGCCCACTCTCCTTTGTCACTAATTCAGAGTGCGCGCGGCGCGTCGCCGATAGCAGCAATATCGCCATCACCGAAAGTCTGATGCCACAACCAACGCTTTGGAAGGAATCAATGAACCTGCGCGACGTCTGAAGGCATCGGCTTGGCAAGCTCCTTGACGATCGCTTCAAGCGCATCGGCCGTCGTCCGCAGGCCGGATGACCGCGCAATTTTCAGTGCCGCTTTGCAATGAGCGGACAATTCGTCTTGCTCCCCGTGATCATTCGTCGGGAAGACGATGCCCGCATATTGCGACGGGTTTCCGGCTTCATCCCTGAAGCAGCGGCCCAAGGCCGCGACGCCGACTATTTGCCCGCTTCGATCAAATACCCGATAATCACAGCGATACGGATTTCCTGTGATCACCGATTCTGAAATTGCCTTGGCCACGGATGGCTTGTCGTCCGGATGAATCCGGTCGAGGTATCTGATGACCGGCAGCCCCGTGAGAGTCTCTTCGGGATCAAGCCCAAAGAGGTTTGCCAGCGCCGAATCCGCATAAACCTTGTCGGTCGCCAAGTCCCAGGTGAAAATGCCAGGCTCTTCGGTAAAAGAAAATTCGGACGTTCCCAAAGCTCTGTTGACAAGACTCATTCCGCATCCCCGGTCTGCACGCCAATGCTGCCGGGTGGCTAGGTCACCTGGCTCTTGAAAGAATACGACGCGCTCGATCAGCGACAGGGCGGTCGACCATTTCACCCCCGATTTTAGCCACGTTTCCATCGGACGCAACTGCAAGGACAATCCACGGGCCTGCGACCACCAGACACGCTCGTTGCGCGCAACCAGCGGCGTCGTTTTCTTGACGGGAACGGCGAAGATGTGCTCCACCTCGGCTTCGACTTTCCAGAATGCGACGAAGCTGACAAGACCGGCGCGAAGGGTTGACGGAAATCATGACGAAAATCGATCTCAATTCTGATCTGGGGGAGGCGTTTGGACCCTGGCGCATGGGCGACGACAAGGCGATCCTTGACGTCGTTACCAGTGCGAACATCGCATGCGGCGGGCACGCCGGAGATCCCGCGACCATGGTGGAGACGCTCGCGCTCGCAAGCGAACGGGGTGTCGTCGCCGGAGCCCATCCGGGCTTTGCAGATCGCGAGGGCTTCGGGCGACGTCTGATCCCCTTGAGCATCCGGGAAGTGGAGCAGCTTGTGGCGACGCAGACAGGCGCGCTGATGGGAGCTGCGGCTCTGGCGGGCGCCCGCGTCCGCTACGTCAAACCACACGGCGCACTCGCCAATTGGGCGGCCGACGAACGGCCGGTCGCCGACGCCATCATACGCGCAACCCGAGCGGTTTCGCCGGAACTTGCCATACTGGCGATCTCCGGGACAGAGCTGGAGCATGCGGCCCGCGATGCCGGGATGACCGTCTTCAGCGAGATTTTTGCCGACCGCGGCTACCTCTCCACGGGTCGGCTCGTTCCGCGCAACTTGCCGGGAGCGATGATCGATGATCCCGCGGAGGCGGCTTCGAGATTGATCGGGTACCTGTCCAGCGGCCTCATGCCGACGGTCGACGGCGTTCCGATCCCTCTCGATGTGCATTCGATCTGCGTTCACGGGGACAGCCCAGGAGCGCTCGCCATGGCCGTCCACGTGCGCCAGGAACTGCAAAAGGCAGGCATCGAGGTGGCACCATTCCTCCAGCCGACACAGGAAAACAGGTGATGGCCAAAGGCTATCTTATCGCCCAGGTTACCGTCACCGATCCGGAAGCCTACGGGACCTGCGCGCGGGCAGCGGATGCGGATTTCATTCTGATCGAAGGCGCCGACTGAGGTGCCACAGGACCCGTCCGCATCGCCCGGCAGCGTTCCGACCTACCGCCCGGTGGGCGGGCACGCGGTGCTCGTCGAATTCGGCGCGACCATCGATAAATGGATCCACGATCAGGTCGTCAAGCTGGATGCCGCCTTGAAGGCGGCACCCTTTGAAGGATTCGTCGAAGCCGTTCCGGCCTATGCCAGCATTCTCGTATGCTTCGATCCGCTCGTGGCCGATCACCGGACAACGGAGGCGGCCATTGAGGAGCTTCTGGGGGCTGAGGTTCCAGAGACGATCGGAGCGATGCGCGAAGTCGAAGTCTGCTACGATCCTGATCTTGCGCCCGATCTTGCCGCCGTCGCCGAGGCAAGCGGATTATCGCCGGAAGACGTTATATCCGCCCATCTCTCCGGCGACTACAGCGTCTTCATGTACGGCTTCGCTCCAGGATACGCTTACCTCGCAGGCGTGCCCAAAGCCATTCAGCAGCCGAGGAAGCCGGCGCCTATTCGCGGCATCGCCGCCGGAAGCGTGCTGATCGCCGGTCCGCAATGCCTGGTGAGCACGCTCACCATGCCGACCGGCTGGTGGATCATCGGCCGCTCGCCGACGAAGATCCTCGACGCCGCGTCCAACGACCGTCCGTTCCTCTTCGACGTCGGCGACGCGGTGCGTTTCCGCCGCATATCGAGGGCCGAATTCGACGCGAGGTGCCTCGCATGAGCGAAGCGGTCCTTGCAATCAACTTCGCAGGCCCTCACGTCGCTGTCCAGGACGGAGGACGTCGCGGATTGATGCGTTACGGCGTCCCGGCCTCCGGTCCCATGGACAGGACCTCGTTTGCCGCCGCCAACGTCGCCGTCGGCAATCCTGCCTGTCAGCCCGCAATCGAAGTCTCTATGGGCGGCCTGGTTCTCGACTGCGTGTCGGGGGAGGTTACGTTCGCCGTCGCGGGAGGGGGATTCATCGTAGAGCATGCCGGCGACAAGCGCGGCGCATGGATGGTCGCCACCTTGAGGGCCGGCGAGCGACTGGCAGTTCGTCCGGGACACTGGGGAAGCTGGACGTATCTGGCCTTCGCCGGTCATATCGAGGCGAAGACCTGGCTGGGCAGCATGTCGACGCACAGTCTCTCCGGCCTCGGCGGCGGGCGCCTTGCAGCCGGGCAGACCATCACCGTCGCCGACCCGGAAGTGCGAGACGATCGACATGGTCCGATTACATGTCCGGTCATCGCAAGACCGCGATCCGAGCTGCGTGTGGTGGTCGGTCCACAGGATCGGTTCTTCTCGAAAGGAACCTTGTCGAATTTCCTTTCGTCGCCCTTCCGCCTGAGCGACGCCTATGACCGCATGGGTGTACGTCTTCAAGGTCCGTCGCTTGCACCAAGCGTCGCGTTGGACATGCCGTCGGAAGCGATCGTGCGGGGCTCGGTGCAGGTCGCCGGAGACGGTGTTCCCACCATTCTGCTGGCCGACCACCAGACGACCGGAGGATATCCCAAGATCGCCACGGTGGTGGATTCGGATCTGGACGCCTTCGTCCAGCTACGCCCACGCGACCATATCGGTTTCCTGGCCGTGACACCGCAGCAGGCGATCGAACACATTCGGCTTCGGGCTTCGACGGTGTCCCGTTACCTCGCGGCGCTGTAGAGGACCTCGCCAGGTTTTTCATGCGCGAAAAGCTTGGCAAGACTGTCAGGCTGGTGGTAATCTTTACCACCACAAGAGTCTGGAGGTGCCACATGGCCAATGTTGAAAAGATCAGCGTCTCAATGACGCCGCAGCAGGCGGACCTGCTTCGCGACGCGGTCAAGAGCGGTGCCTATGCCAGCAGCAGCGAAGTAATCCGCGAAGCCATGCGTGACTGGTCAGCCAAATGGGAAACCCGCAAGGGCGACATCCAGCGTCTGCGGACCCTGTGGTCCGAAGGCAAGGCGAGTGGCACGGCCATCCCGGCCGACTTTGATGATGCGCTTGAAGAGGCGCGCCAGGAAGCCAAGTCTACCGCCTCGCATGCCCGCTAAGCTGATCTGGACACCCGCCGCCCGTGCCGGCGCGAAGAAAATTTACGTCGACATCGCCCGCGAGCAGCCCCAGGCGGCCGAGCGGTATTTCCAGCGGTTCCGTATCAAGGCCACGTCGCTGATCGAGCAGCCGCGCCTGGGCCAGCGTCATCCGGAGATCCATCCGGCCGCCCGCATGCTGGTCGAGGCGCCCTATGTGATCCTCTATCAAACTCATCCCAACACGGATGACGGTCCCATCGAGATCGTGGAGATCGTTCACGTCGTCGATGGCCGGCGTGATTTGGCAGCGCTCTACTAGCCAAGCGGCACGATTAGAAGGGCACTCTTTCCCTTGGCCAATGTCGCGGGCGTAGTCAGCGCCGCCGACGCCCGCGATACCGCCACCGTATACGCTTGGAGCTGCCGTTAGCTCGAAGTAGTGTTCAGGAAAATCCAGATTCAATTCGGGGGCACCATGGATTTTCTGAACGTCGCGGCTATCGTTTTCTTCCTTCTCGTCTGGGTGGCGGTCGAGCCTTTGATGGCAGCGGGATGGCCGAGAAGGAACGATAGCCTTTCCGTCGATATGGTGCGCATTCGCACAGCCTGGATGCGCGAGGTTCTGACGCGTGACAACAACTTCATCGGCGACGCCGCGATCCTCGGGCACACGATCAATTCGGCATCCTTCTTCGGCTCCGCCAATCTCATCGTCATCGTTGGCCTGAGCGGCGCGCTGTTCATGGAGCCGAACTATGGGTCGGGTGGCGGGCTGATCGCAATGTTTGCGGCTCAGGACCCAGCGTGGTTTTTCCAGTGCAAAGTCCTCCTGATCATGGCGACGCTGCTGCGGGGACTATCCGATTTCATCTGGGCGGTCCGGCAGATCAACTACTGTCTGGCGGCGATCGGGGCCAGCCCATCCCGGGATGAAGACAGGGACATCGCCGGTTGGACAAACGCCCTGACTCTCGTTTTGAACCCTGCGCTTCGATCGTTCAGCGTCGGTGTCCGATCTTACTACTTCACCTTTGCAGCCGCTTTCTGGTTTCTCGGGCCGATCCCCTTCGCTGTTGCCACCATCCTCAGCGTCGGCATTTTGATCTGGCGTCAATCCTGGTCGGATGCTGCAAAAGGGATCATGGCCATACGGAAGCTGCTTGACTAGAACAGGATGATTTTAGGCCAGGTCGGCCTAAAAACTGAATCCTGTTATAAATTTAAGAGTTAGAGCCGAGCCTTAGGCCGGGCTGAACAGAAGCGGTATCTTACTGGCGGTGTCCGATGGATCGTCTCGAAGCGATGCGCATATTGCTGGCGGTCGTCGACGCCGGGAGCATCTCGGCCGGCAGCAGGAAGCTCAACGCGCCGCTACCCAGCGTCAGCCGCAAGGTGGCCGAACTTGAGCGACATCTTGGGGCAAACCTCATCGTCCGCACCAGCCGCAATCTGCAGCTGACCGATGCCGGACGCGACTATGTCGATGCCGCCCGAAAGATCATGGCGGATCTCGATGAGGCCGAACGAAGGGCGTCCGGGGAATACCAGACGCCCAGAGGCGTGCTGACGATCACGATACCGATCGAATACGGCAGCCGCTACGTGCTGCCCGTTGCGCTGAGCTTCATGGACAAATACCGGGAGGTGTCGCTGAACCTTCTGTCGCTCGACCGCACGGTCGATCTCGTGTCCGAGCAGGTGGATATCGCGATCCGTCTCGGCGAGCTCGCCGACAGCGCCCTCCATGCCGTCAAGATCGGTGAATTCCGCCTGCTGACCTGTGCGAGCCCTGCCTATCTCAAGCGGCATGGCATGCCGGAGCGTCCCGGCGACCTCATCGATCGCGACGGAATCATCTTCAACAAGCGAACATTCTTCTGGACCTTCGACGTCGACGGCACGCCGATTGAGGCGGTGCCCCGCAACCGGCTGGAGGTGAATACGGCGGCGAATTGTGTTGCGGCGGCGGTCGGCGGGGCGGGGATCGCGCGGCTGTTCGATTATCAGGTTCCCGACGAGCTGGCGTCTGGCGCGCTCGTTCCCATCCTTCGCGATTTTGACGGGCCACCTCAGCCGATACATATCGTCTACGCGCGACAGGGGCTTCTTGCGTTGAAGGTACGGGCTTTCGTCGACTGGGCATTGCCGCGGCTGCGGGCGCGTCATCACGAAGATAATCAAACATTATCTGAATGATGTGCGGATCTCTTCGACCATTTGTTTCGGATTATGAAGATGCGGGAAGTGGCCGATACCTGAGAGGATATCGACTTTTGCACCGATCTTGGCGGCGAACTCGATGCCCATCTCTCTTGTGATATAGATGTCTTTCTCGCCCCAGATCACCTTCACGGGCGTCTTCAGCCAGGTGAGGTTGGCCTCGAGATAATGCTGATCGCCGGTGAAATTCGCGTAGTAGTGGGCGAAGGCATCCGCTGAAGTCATTCCGTCAAGGCTCCACGAACGGGTCATGTCCTGCTGGACGTCAGCCGGCAGATCGAATTGCTCATCGGGCGAGAGGCCGCGCCTGTGCACGTTCTGAAGGATCTCGTCGCTTGTCTTGTTCATGTAGGCACGGGTCGGCGAGGCGGTCGGCTCGGCTTTGAGGTTCTGCAGGTTCTCCCACATGTATTGCGGCCGGTCGAACGGCGCGAAGTCTCCGACGATGATCTGCCTGGCGATCGTCGGCTCGTCGAGAGCAAGCAGCAGGACGGGCAGGGCACCGATGTCAGTCGCGTAGATCACGAGCTTCGACCGGTCGATGCCTGCCCGGTCGATATAGGCCTTCAACACCTGGGCGTACGCCCTCGGCGCATAGGAAAACCGTTCCGAAGCCGGGCGCGACGATTGCCCGTAGCCCGGCCAATCGAAGGCATGGACGTCGTAGTCGTGAGCAAGCGTTGTCGCGATGCCGTTCCACACCGTCAGTGTTTCCGGAAACCCATGGAGGAAAAGCACGGTGCCTTTTGGCGCGGGGGCGCGGATTGCCATCCTCCTCAGCGTCAGGACTTCGTCGATCTCGATGAAGCCGACGGCGTCGTGCGCGGCTTGCGTACAAGCGAAGGCTTCAGACGACTGGGAAGCGGGAGTTGCCGCGACTGATGCAGCATTTACGGTTTTGTCCTTAGACATAGGATGTCCTTTCTGAACGGCGGTCAGCCAAAGCCCAAAAGCCGGCTGTCTGCACAAATAATTGAGCATGGCGTCAGCTCGCGGTAGCCGGAGAAAGTGAGAGGAACCCTCTCTACGGCGGCAGCGCGGCAACCCGGCTGCCCAAGGCTGACAGCTGAACGAGAGGGTGCCTCTCAATTTCCCGAGGTGCCGGCCGGCCGTCGACCCGCCCAAATATCCACCAGCCGCCGATTTGCGACAGCTCGTTGGCGTTTGCGTGCGGAAGGCAGAGCGTCGACCACGACAATATAAGGAAGAACTGATATGAACGATATTACCCAAAGCAGACAGGTTGCGGCCGCCCCCGACAAGGTCCGCAGCCTCCCGGGCCACGCCACTGTCGGCACCAATGATCTGAATGCCGCGTCGGTATTCTACGACAAGCTTCTGGCCGTGTTCGGGATCGGACGAGTCCTCGTCCAGCCCAACCGGGCCATCTACTACGGTCATCGCACGCTCGAATTCGGCATCATCAAGCCGTTCGATGGCCGCCCTGCCACCGTCGGCAACGGTGGAATGATTGCTTTCGAAGCTCCGTCCCGTTCAAAGGTTGACGAAGCCCATGCAACGGCATTGGCGGCGGGTGGCTCGGACGAAGGAGCTCCTGGTCCGCGTGGCGAGAACGGTACGGGTCCTTACTGCGCCTATTTTCGCGATCCCGAAGGCAACAAGTTTCTGGTCTTTCGTTCCGGAGCGGACGAGGCCTGACATTTTCGGCATTGAAGCGGGCAGGGCATCTTTTCCTCTCCTCGACATCACGAAAGGACACGGCATCATGGCAATGCTGAACGTTTTGAAACACCGCGACGTATCGCGCCGTTCGCTGCTATCAGGCTTTGCCGCGGCCGGCATAACCGCCGTTCTCCTTCCGCGCACGTCCAGCGCCGCTGATGTTGTCGGCGTCGCGTCCGAGGAGATTCAACCGTTCAAGGTTGAGGTCTCCGAGGCGGCGCTCGCGGACCTCAGGCGGCGTCTTGCCGAGACCCGATGGCCCGACGGCGAAACCGTTGTGGATCGCTCGCAGGGTGTGCAGCCCGACAGGCTGAAGGAACTGGTGAGCTACTGGCAGTCGTCCTATGACTGGCGGAAGGCGGAGAGCAGGCTGAATGCATTTCCGCAGTTTCTCACCAATATCGACGGACTGGACATCCATTTTGTCCATGTCCGTTCCCGCCACGAAAACGCGCTGCCGCTGATCATGACCCATGGCTGGCCAGGGTCAGTCTTCGAACTGCTTGATGTCATCGGGCCGCTCACGGATCCGACGGCGCATGGCGGCATGGCTGATGATGCCTTCCATCTGGTGATCCCTTCGATTCCAGGATTTGGCTTTTCCGGGAAACCGCCAGCAACGGGTTGGAACCCCCAGCGGATAGCGGCTGCCTGGGACGTCCTGATGAAGCGGCTTGGCTATGACCGCTATGTCTCGCAAGGCGGCGACTGGGGCGCGATCATCAGCGACGCCTTGGGTCGCCAGGCGCCCGATGGGCTGCTCGCGATCCACGTCAACAGGGTCGAGCGTGCCACGACCTTCCCAGCGGACGCAGCGCAGGCTCTTAAAAATGGAGAGCCGGCTCCTGATAGCTTGTCTCCGGATGAGAAGGTCGTCTTCGACGAGGCCCGGGACTTCCTCAACAACGGCTTCGGTTTCGCAGCGATCATGAGCACGCGGCCGGAGACGGTCGGCTATGGTATTGCGGATTCTCCGGTCGGCTTGGCTGCCTGGCTTTACGACAAGATCGCCGACTGGGTGTATACACGCGGCGATCCCGAACAGGCTCTTGGCAAAGATGCCATCCTCGACAACATCACGCTGTACTGGCTGACGAACACTGGCCCTTCGAGTGGTCGCATCTATTGGGAGAATGCCATGTCGGGCGCAAAACTCACGCCCGTCAAAGTCCCGGTCGCCGTCACGGTGTTTCCCGGAGAGGTTTACAAGCCGCCAAAGCACTGGCTGTCGAAGGCCTATCCGAAGCTCGTCTACTACAACCGCGTCTCCAAGGGCGGTCACTTCGCAGCCTGGGAGGAGCCAGAACTTTTCAGCCAGGAGATCAGGGATGCCTTCAGAAGCTTGCGGTCTTGACGCCGTCTGGCCTTCGGTTCGCAGTCTGCGTCCCCGAGACTGGTTCGTCGATTGACGTTGGTCGTGCAACGCTTCACAAAGTCCGAAGTTTCGACCAACCCAGCTAAAGCGACGACACCGTCGCGGGGGCCACGGCTACATGCGCATCAACGACGACCGTCATCCCCGCCGCAGAGTGTGCGCATTCCTGACGCTGGTATTTTCAACGCTTCTGCTGGCGAGCACAAACCCCGCCTCGGCGGCTGAGCCGACTAATTCCTCGGCGCCGATCCGGGTTATTATCGAATTGCCGAATGATGATTCCGGACGAGCGCTGGTCGATCGGATCGTCCCCCGCAATCAGGAACCGGCGCAGCCGGTTGCAGTCTCGCAAGAGGCGGCACCGCCGTCGATTGCCACGTCACTACAGGATTTGCGCCAGAGGTTGCTCACACTCGTCGATGCCGTTCCAACCCTTCCCGGGCAGATCCAGTCGGCGATCCGGGTCTTCCAGACGGATGATCGTATCGAGCCTGTCGGGCTGATCTTGGCGGTCATACTCTTCGTAGCAGGCGGGTTCGTTGCGCAGCGCCTTGCCTGGTGGTCGGGGCGAGGGCTTCTCCATTTTGTGCTGAATGCGCCTGCCGACACCGTCCGGCAGCGGATCAAGCTCCACGCCGCCCGGCTTTCAATGGGTCTTCTCGCATTGGTCGGTTACCTGATCGGAAGTCTCGGTGCCTTTATCCTCTTTCCATGGCCCGCCGTGTTTCGCGATATCGCACTCATCCTGCTATCGGCCGCGCTCATGGTGCGCCTTGGCGTGCTTGTGGGCCGTATTGTCATCGCGCCAGGCGCCCGTCTACCGCATATGCGGCTTCTGACGCTTGTCACCTCGCTTGCCTGGTTCTGGTACTACTGGCTCCTCGGAATCGCCGCAGTGCTGGCGGCTGGCTGGGCGACCATTGCAGTGATCAGGACGATCGGGGCTTCACCGATCTTGGTCGACCTCTTTACCGCAGCATGGCTCGGTGTCGTTTCAATCGCTCTGATCGTTATGATCTGGCTGCGGCACTTTCGTTCTGAAGGGCCGCCGGTGAGCCGGCTGGTCTGTGTCGGCTTCAGCGCGAGCATCCTGTTATCGTGGCTGTTATGGGTGTCCGGTCTCCACGGGGCATTCTGGACCGTGATCATCATTACGCTTCTGCCTCTTACCGTTTCGGTGGCTCGTGATATTATTCGTCGCATTATTCAATCCGGGGAGGGGCAGGCGGTCGAAGATCCGGCCATCGTCGGTTGGTCCGCTGTCATCATGCAAACGCTGCGGAACGGCCTCATTGTGGTCGCTGCGCTGCTCATTGCCCGCGCCTGGAATGTCAATCTCAGTGACCTCGCCGCAGCCGAAACGGTGACCACGCGTCTGATCCGCGCAGGAATCCGCATTGTTATCGTGCTGCTGGTGACCGACGTTATCTGGAAGCTCGCAAGCACTCTGATCGACAGCCAGATGGCGGTGGCGTCGCGAAGCGTGCAGGCAGGGCATCAGGACGGACCCGACGCGCGCCGGCGTCAGCGGTTGAATACCCTTCTTCCCATTCTTCGCAATGTGCTGTTCCTGGCGATCGGAGCCGTCGGCTTCCTGATGATTCTGGATGCCGTTGGCATTCAGATCGGACCGCTGCTGGCGGGCGCCGGGGTCGTCGGCATAGCCGTCGGCTTCGGTGCCCAAACACTCGTCAAGGACATCATCTCCGGCGTCTTCTATCTGTTCGACGATGCCTTTCGCACCGGCGAATACATCCAGGCGGCAAAATATAAAGGGACGGTCGAAGGTTTCTCACTGCGTTCGATCCGCTTGCGCCATCACCGCGGTCCGGTCACGATCGTTCCCTTCGGCGAACTCGGCGCGGTGCAAAACCTCAGCCGCGACTGGGTCATCGACATCATTACGCTCACCCTGAACTATGACAGCGATCTTGAAGAGGTCCGCAAGACCATCAAGCGCATCGGCGTTGAGCTTTTAGAGGATGCTGAACTCCGGCCCAACATCATCGAGCCCTTGAAAATGCAGGGGATCGAGCAGATGGCGGACTACGGTGTGCAGATACGGCTGAAGTTCATGACGAAACCCGGCGAACAGTTCGGGGTTCGCCGAAAGGCGCTTGCCATGCTCAAGAAGACATTCGCGGAAAAAGGCATCCAGTTTGCAACGCCGACCGTCCATGTTTCCGGCGGTCCCGCCGATGCAGCGGCAACCGCTGCCGCCTCGGAGCTGCAAAGACCATCGAAAGTCATCCCGACACTTGAGGAATAGCAACGGCGAGCTTCCCGTCGAATCCCGTCAATGCTCAACACTCTGACCCGGACGTTATCGCCAAGCACGCGTCGTCCGAGACACGGGTTTCGGAAGAGTTTGTTGGCTGGGATCAGCTGTTCTATGAGGGCACGTCTGCAGGTCAACTCGTCGATGTGCTGGATCGTCAAGATGCAAATTCGAGCAGGCCGATTTCAAAAGAGTGGGCCTCTGAGATGGATGAGGAAGGTATGCCATTGTAATCAAACAGCATCATTATGTTCCATAATCTATCTTATGCGATAAATGTATGTAGGGGCTATTTAGTAATGCGACACAGTTGGGCCAGTTAGAGATGCGACAGTCTCGCCTCTCGACGCGCTGGTCAATGCCAACGTTGGGAGCAAGGATGACGACCTTCAGCCTGGTCGAGACAATGAGCGGTCGGAGTCGTCATGTCCTTTATGATCACCATGTCGCAGAAAGAATTGCATCGCCTCGAAGTTATTCAGAAGATCCGTGATCAGCGCCTGAGCGTCGTCCAGGCCGCCGAACTGCTTGGGCTCAGCCGAAGTCAGGTCCACAGGCTGCTGCAGGCCTATGATGAGTCCGGTGCAGCCGGGCTGGTTTCGAAGAAGCGATCGCGGCCGAGCAATCGGCGCCACAGCGAGGATTTCCGCAATGCGGCGCTGGATCTAATCCGCGAGCGCTATCTGGATTTCGGGCCGACATCGGCGCGCGAGAAGCTGATCGAGCTGCACCGGATCTCGGTGGCGTCGCGAGCGTAAGAAGCGGGTTTTCCAACCGCGCGGCCGGCGCGACTGTTTTGGTGAACTCGTGCAGATCGATGGGTCGGCGCCCTCACCCGCCCCGATCTGATCTTGCAAAACGGACTATCTCAACGGGCCAAGGTCACGACACGCATGGCCCCATCCACTGACCTAGTCCTGATTGGCAACCACTGGCAAACTGCCTTCGTTCGAAAGACGGGTTTCGGTCTGCCGGGCGGCGGCGACAACGCGGCGCTTTGCGCGGATCGCGTGCCATTGTTGGTCGATCAGGACGCCGATGAGGATCACCCCACCCATGACAGCGAAATTCAACGACGAGGGGATACCAAGGAGATTCACGAGATTCTGCAATTCCTGGAGCAGGACCGTGCCCAGCACGACGCCGACGATCGACCCCTCGCCGCCGCGGAGCGAAAAGCCGCCAAGCACGGCTGCGGCAATCGCGTAGAGTTCGTAGAACTGGCCATGGCTCGCCGGCGAGATCGAGCGCGTGTACATGGCGAAATAAATCGCCGAAAGCGCCGTCAGCAGCCCGCAAATGACATAGGCCGACATGATCATGCGGCCGGTACGGATACCGGAATAACGGGCCGCCTCCTCGTTCTTCCCGATTGCGTAAAGATAACGCCCGAAGACAGAGCGATGCAGCATGATCCACATGACCACAGCAATGATGACGAGTGCGATGAAGGTGTTGGGAACGCCGTAAAACCGTCCGGCGGTCAGGAATTCGAGGTCGGGGAAATTTTGGCCGAAGGCAAAACCCGCAGTTCCGTCGGCCGTATAGAAGCGCGCTGCCCCACGATAAATCAGGAGGCCGCAGAGGGTGACGACGAAGGGCTGCAGGTTGAGCCGGGTGATCAGCCAGCCGTGGACGGCGCCTATGACCGCGCCGAGCGCGAGAATGAGCGGCAGCGCCAGCATCCAGGACATATCCTGGACCGCGATGAAGTCGACAAACAGCACACCGAGAAGCGCGACGAGCGAGCCCACGGAAAGCTCGATACCGCCTGTGATGATGACAAAGGCCTGGCCGATCGACAGAATGCCGAACAGGCCGATCAGGTTGGCAGTGTTGGCCAGGTTGATCGGCAGCAGGAAGCGCGGATTGATGATGGCGACGACGATGCCGACGACGACGATCAAAAGCAGCAGTCCGAGATCTTTTTTGATCATTCGAGATCCATCCCCGATACCTTATTTTATATTGGCCGCAGCCGCTATTTTACCCTTTTGCCGACAGCAAGCAAAAGGACGCTTTCCTGGCTGATTTCGTCCTCTTCCAATATGCCGGCGATCTGGCCCTCGTGCATGACGGCGATGCGGCCAGAAACGCCGATCACCTCTTCCATATCGCTGGAGATCATCAGGATCGCCACTCCGGCATCGGCAAGCGCTCGCATCAGACCGTAGATCTCGTTCTTCGCGCCGATATCGATGCCGCGTGTCGGCTCGTCGAAGATCATCACCTTCGGGCTCATCGACAACCACTTGGCAAGCACCACCTTCTGCTGGTTGCCGCCGGACAGAGTGCCGGTTCGCGTCGAAACGGAGGGCGCCTTGATACCAAGGCGAAGGCGCTGCTTTTCGGCCGTCGCCCTCTCCCGCTCGGCAGAAAGCATGAAGCGGCTGGAGAGCTTGGGGAGATCGGCAAGGCTTATGTTCTGGGCGATCGGGAAATCAAGAAGAATACCGTTGCGCTTGCGATCCTCCGGGACAAGGAAAATGCCGCGAGCGACGGCGTCGCGGGCAGAATTGACCGCAATTTGCCGCCCGTCCTGCAGAATGGCTCCGCCGTAGCTCCGGTCGATGCCGAAGAGTACTTTTGCAAGCTCGGTGCGGCCCGATCCCACGAGCCCTGCAAGCCCCATGATTTCGCCATACCGGATTTCCAGATCAACGGGACGGCCGGGATAGGCCTCGGTGCGCACGCCGCTTGCCTTCAGCGCAACCGAGCCGGGCGAGCGCTGCGGTTTTGCGGTCCGGGCCGCAAGCACCCGGCCGATCATCAGCTTGACCATCTGGTCGTGGCCGATGTCTTTCTTGGCGAGAGTGCCCGCAAGCGTGCCGTCGCGCAGGACCACGACGCGGTCTGCGACGCGCTCAACCTCGTGGAGGCGATGCGAGATGAAAATGACACTGATGCCATCCGCTTTCAGCGATTTGATAATGCTCAAGAGCCGCTCGGTTTCGGCCAGCGGCAGGCTGGACGTGGGTTCGTCGAAGATGACGAGCCTGGCGTTGATGGACAGCGCCTTGGCGATTTCCACCATCTGCTGCTCGGCAAGGGAAAGCGATGCCACGGGTGTGTCGGCGGAAAAATGAGCCCCTACCCGCTTCAAGAGCGGCTTCACCATGTCTCGCAGCCGATCGCGATCGACGAGTTTGAAAGGTCCGGCCTTCAGCGGTTCGCGGCCCAGAAAGATATTGGCGGCAACGTCGAGATTCTCAAAGAGATTGAGTTCTTGGTGCACAAAGGCGATGCCGGATGCGATGCTCGATTCCACAGTGAGGAAACGAAGCTCTGCGCCGTCGAGCAGGATTGTGCCTCGGTCGGGTGCGATCACGCCGCCGAGAATCTTCATCAGCGTCGATTTTCCAGCCCCGTTCTCGCCGACGAGGCCGATGACCTCGCCCGGCATGATGTCGATCGACAGGCCCTCAAGCGCAACGACGCCCGGATAGGTCTTGCCAACGCCGGAAAGCGAAAGGAACGGCGTTGCAAGTGGGTCCGGTGACGGGATGTCGGAGCTATGGTTCATCGCCTGTCCATGGCAGCTGATGCTGTGTCGGCATGACTCGTCTGTCGCGGCAGCGGCGAGTGCCGCCGCCGCGAAGAAGGGTTATTTTCCAGACATAGCCTTCAGGCTGGCGGCATACTTGTCAACGTCATCCTTGCCGATGATCACTGTCGGGATGATGATCAAGCCATTGCTGGGAACGCCTGATTTGTCGCCCTTGAGGTAGGCCGCCATCAGCTTCATGCCCTGATAAGCCCATTCGAACGGTTGCTGCACGACGGTCGCCGCGATCGTGCCTTCCTTGACACCGCCGAGCGTGATCGGATCGTCATCGAAGCCGACGACGGTGATCTGGCCGAGTTTGCCGGCGTCGCGCAGCGCCTCATAGATGCGCGGCGTATTGTAGGAGTAGAAGCCGACCATGCAGGTGACGTCTGGGCTGGCCACCAGCGCATCCTCGACATTCTTCTTTGCACGCGTCTGGTCGATATCGTCACCGCGTACATCCGTCAGCTCGATCTTCGTGCCTTTCAGGCCGTCCTTCATGCCCTGGATGCGCTCCTTGGCATTGTCGGCGCCAAGCAGGCCGACAAAGCCGATGCATTTGCCGCCGTCCGGCATCGCTTTCTTGGCGATCTCGGCGGCCTGCATGCCGGCGTCGATGTTGGATGAGCCGATATAGGCGACGCGGTTGGTCTTCGGTGCGTCGCTGTCTGTGGTGAAGAGTGCCGTCTGCGAGCCGATCTTGTTGAGGCCGTCCGTCTGGGTCTTGGGGTCGACCGCGGAGACCATGATCCCCTTGACGCCGGCGCTGACGAGATCCTCCATGAGACGCTGCTGAATGGCGACAGCCGCCTGCTCAGGGTATTTAAGTTCCATCTGGTAGTCCGGCATCTCGCTCTGCGCCTTCTTCACGCCCGCCTCTGCAGCTTTCCAGAAGTCGGACGCTCCGTTGACGACGAATGCAAGTGTCGGTTTGTCGGCGGCATGTGATACGGCAATCGGCGCCGCGCTCAGCATCAGCCCGGCGAAGAACAAGGCTGTATTGCGTTTCAGCTGTTTCATAATACACCTCCCGAGGGGCCGCAGTTGCATGGGCCCGTTTGCGATTTACGGCCGGCCGGATGCGCGCCCCCTCCTAGGGCCGTCGCAAAGCGACGAGTGGCATAGGTTCCGATCGCCCCCTGACGGTATACAAGAAATTTAATTAGTAAATAGTATTATCAATGCAGATCAAAACATTTCATCGCGCAGTGGCTCGGATGGCAATTTTGTACTGGCATTTGCCAATAACTGACGGCATTGCAACAATTCATGCAATTGCCAGCGCTTTCAGATAGATGCTAATATTAATTACCCAAACCGACGATCAGTCACCCTGACCCGTTATCACAAGCAGAGACAGTTTCCACGAATGCGAAAACCAAAGACCCCAAATAAGCCTGTGCGCGTGACGATGATGGACATCGCCGCGGCGGCTGGCTGCTCGCAGGCGGCCGTCTCCTTCGTCCTCAACGACACGCCCGGCACCCGCATCTCACAGCAAACACGCGATCGCGTATTGGAGGCGGCGCGGGCGCTCGGCTATATGGAGAAGACCTATGCGACGAAGGCCTCTTATTCGGGACTGGACAACGTCATCGGTTTCGCCGTGGATCAACTCGCCACCAGCCCGGAAGCGATCGTTGCGATCGAAGGCGCGCGGCAAGCCTCCTGGAACGCCGGCAATGTCCTTCTGGTAACCCAGACGCTCAGTGACCCCGTCATGGAGCCGAAGGCAATCGAGGCGTTGACGAGCGGAGGCATATCGGCGCTCATCTATATGACAATCTATACCCGCCAGGTGGAGCTTCCATCCTATGTCAGCAAGCTCAACATCCCGACGGTCCTGCTGAACTGTTATACGGCAGACCATGCCTTTCCCGCCGTGGTGCCGAGCGAGATCGCGGGAGGGCAGAGTTCCACCCGGCATCTGATCATGCACGGACACCATCGTATCGCGACGATCACCGGCGAAATCTGGATGCAGGCGGCGCAGGACCGGTTGACGGGATATCGCCGCGCGCTGGCGACCGCCGATATACCCTTCGATCCGGAATTGGTCATTGAGGGCGACTGGTCGGCCGGTGCCGGCTATGCTTCCACGATGAAACTGCTTGCTCTGAAAGAGCCGCCCACCGCGATCTTCTGCCAGAACGACCGCACCGCCATCGGGTGCTATGAAGCGCTCAAGGATGCAGGGCTTCGCATTCCCCAGGACATGTCGGTGGTGGGTTATGACGACGAAGAAATTTCACGACATCTTGTACCCCCGCTGACGACTTCGGTCCTTCCACATCTTGCCATGGGGCAATGGGCGATCGAACATCTCAACCCGGAAAGTACACCCGGCAAGCGCTATCCCATTGCGAAGCTCGAATGCTCGCTCGTTAAGCGTCATTCCGTCGCCGCGCCGCGGGCCGAGGCGCGGCAGATCTTCGATGGCGCACATACCTCGCCATAGGACTTGGGTTCGCGGGCGATAGAACGGGCAGATGCCTTTGGTCGATAGGTTGCGAGCGGTTCGTCACCTGCCCTTGCCTCGTCACTGACGAACCACTGATCTCAAATATTCTCAACCACAGATACAATCTGCGCAGAGACGACGTTGACGACGTGTAGATTTGGAGCTAGCTCTATCGCCCATGAAAATCACAATGGTTCTCGTAGTGGTGATATCGCGCATGGGCAGGACGGTCTGATCGTTCGGCAATAGCCACCCATGCGCCGAAAACAGGTCCCTGACGGGGCCTTTTTTCATGCCCCGTCGCACCCATCACTTCACTTACGACGGAACCCAGATATGACCGGCGAGAAAGCCAACTTTTCCCTCAATACGCCTTCTGATCGTCTCATGAACGGAGGCGAGATCGTTCTGCAGGCGCTACGCGACAACGGTGTCGAACACATTTTCGGTTACCCCGGCGCCGCGGTGCTGCCGATCTATGACGAAATATTCCAACAAGAGGACATCAAACATTTCCTGGTGCGCCACGAGCAAGGCGCCGGACACGCAGCCGAAGGCTATGCCCGTTCGACGGGACGAGTTGGCGTCATGCTGGTGACATCGGGACCGGGCGTTACAAATGCGGTCACGGCGCTGCAGAATGCCCTTATGGACTCCGTTCCGATCGTCTGCCTCTCCGGTCAGGTGCCGACAAATCTGATCGGCACGGACGCTTTTCAGGAATGCGATACGGTCGGCATCACCCGCCCCTGCACAAAGCACAATTTCCTGGTCAACCACATCGACGATCTGGCCAAAACGATTCATCTGGCTTTCCGGATTGCGGCGGCGGGTCGACCCGGCCCTGTTCTCGTCGACATGCCGAAGGACGTGCTCTTCGCCAGTGGGGCCTATGTCTCACCCGACCAGGTATCTCCGCTGCCGAGCTACCAGCCCGCGGTGCAAGGCGATCAGAATGCGATCCGGGCGACTGTCGCATTGATGGCCGAAGCCCGACGACCCATCATCTATACAGGCGGCGGCGTCATCAATTCGGGACCGGAGGCGTCGCGATTGTTGCGCGAACTCGCCGACCTCACCGGCTTCCCGGTCACCTCCACGCTCATGGGTCTTGGAGCCTATCCGGCCACCGGACCGAGTTGGCTGCGAGTCGCCGGACAGGACGGCTCGCATGAAGCCAATACGGCAATTGGCGATTGCGACCTGATGATCGCCATCGGCGCGCGGTTTGACGATCTCCCAATCTCGCGCGTCCATGAGTTTTCGCCTCAATCGAAGAAAATCCATATCGATATCGATGCCTCGTCGATCAACAAACGCGTTCCCGTCGATATCGGCATTCAAGGCGACGCCGCGCATGTGCTGGCGGATATGGTCCATGCCTGGCGGTCACTTTCCACCGCCCCCGACCAGAAGCGGTTGCGGGCGTGGTGGACACAGATCGACCTTTGGCGAGCCCATCATTCGTTTTCCTACGAGCGGCTGGACCATGCAATCATGCCGCAACATGCCTTGGAGCGCCTGCATGCGCTGACAAAGTCGCACGACCCCATCATCGCCACGGAGATCGGTCAGCAGACGTGGGTGGCGCAGTTCTTCGGTTTTGACAGGCCAAATCGCTGGATTATCTCAGGGCGATTGGGAACTATGGGCTTCGGTCTTCCTGCCGCGCTGGGGGCGCAGCTCGCAAATCCCGGCCGCCTTGTCATCGACATTGCCGGCGACGCGTCGGTGCAGACGACGATGAAAGAGCTGTCGACGGCGATACAGCATCAAGCGCCGATCAAGATCTTCATCTTGAGCGATGAGCATCCGGGCATGGCGCGAGAATGGGGTCAGGTACCGGATGACAATGGTCGATCGCGCGCTTATTCGGCCTCGCTGCCCGATTTCACCAAGCTCGCGGAAGCCTATGGCGCCGTCGGCCTTCGCTGCGAGAGCCCGAGCGAACTCGATGCCAGGATCGAGGAGATGATCAACGTGGACCGGCCGGTGCTCCTTCACTGCCGAGTTGCAAGGCTCGCCGACACCCTTCGGCAGTAACGGCCGGTGATCGAACACCCCAAAAGCAAGCCGTGCGATCCTGCAGCCCGCAGTCATCGTCTATGCTTGCCCAGGACCTCATGATCGAGGCTGGCGTCTCGGTCATGTATTTATGCCGCTCTATGAGATCGATTTTCTTCAGGCCGCAGAGAAGCCGAATGCGGTCCGAGGAATTCCAGGTACGCGCCGTTCCGACCAAAGATAGTATGTCACGACTCTTTGTTTGAAAGAGCGGCCAGGTCCTCTTTAAGCCGCACCGGTAAATCCATCCGTTCGTGAAGAATGCTCATGACGCCAAGATCACCGTTCTCAAGTTCACGAAAGAACAGGTAGTGATGCTCATAGCGGCTGAAATAGGCCCGACGCCTGATGTCAGCGGGAACTGCCAACCGTTGCGGAAGCCGTCGCCAGATCAGGCGATCCTCGCATAAACGCTGCAAATAAACGTGCAGCCCGAGAATGTACGCATCTGCCTGTTTTTCTCCCCACGCCTCGAAAGTGTCACGCCAAATCTTGTCCTGCGCGGCGTCAGCGCGTGGATAAAACCGATAGGCTACCATGCTCAGCGGCGCTTGTTGCGGCGGATAACGT
The DNA here is from genome assembly GCF_005862305.2 of Rhizobium indicum. NCBI lineage: Bacteria > Pseudomonadati > Pseudomonadota > Alphaproteobacteria > Hyphomicrobiales > Rhizobiaceae > Rhizobium > Rhizobium indicum. Next base: position 290,980 of record NZ_CP054021.1, read on the forward strand.
CTTCAGCGGAAACGACGACAAACTCGCTGTCGTCGGCACGCATCGCGGGTGCAAGTTCCTTTTGCAGGGCATCCCATGCCTCGTCGCGCGTTTGCAAGTCGCGTCGGATCAGTGCGCGAATGTACTCGCTCGCATTCTCATAGAGGCCGTCGTCACCGATCTGCTGCTGAATGTGATCTTGCAGCACGCCGCTGACCTTCACATGAATGCTGCCCGATGCCATCGGCCTACCCTTTCGTTCTTCCTCTAACGTGGGGCAGCGTAGCATATATTGTCAATATTCATCACAAAGAATTTGATCGTGACATGGTTTCTCGAACCTCACTCTGCGACCTGGCTGTCTTAAGATCTTCTGACCAGGATCATCCTAGTCGTTCCGCCGCTTGTGTTTAGTGCTTGCGGGCCTGGGGCAGCAGGTTCATGCTTGTCCCCTGTCTGAGGCCTGCTGGTTGCGGCTGAAATAGCCGTACATCGGGGTTTCGTGAGATGCGTCCGATGGAGTGCAGCGGCTGCGGGTTCGATGTTCAGAGCGGTTTTGCTTTCTGTCCGCGATGCGGCGCAAGGCAACCGATATCGTGCGCCGCCTGCGGCTATCCTTGTCAGCCCGATTTTGCCTTCTGCCCCCAATGTGGCGCGCCGATATCCGGTAAAGTCCAACCCGCAACGAAGCCGAAGATTGAGGCGCTAGCTCAATCGGAGGGCGATGCCGACCGGCGGCCGGTGACCGTGCTCTTTGCCGATCTCTGCGGCTTCACGACCCTGAGCGAGCAGATCGATCCTGAAGTCATGCGGGTGCTGCAGAACGAATTGTTCGAAGAGATGACCCAGGCGGTCGAAGCCTATGGCGGCTTCGTCGACAAGTTCGTCGGCGATGCACTGCTGGCGCTGTTCGGCGCGCCGGTCGCCCATGAGGACGATCCGGTCCGGGCGCTTGGTGCTGCACTCGATATGATCGGTCGGGCGACGCAGGTCGGCGAGCGCTGGCACGCCCGCGCCGGCGTGCCGCTGCGTCTGCATATCGGCATCAATAGCGGCCCTGTCGTTACCGGCGGCTTTGGTGCGGTCAGTACAAAATCCTATTCCGTGACCGGCGACACGGTAAACACCGCCCAACGCCTGCAATCCATGGCCGGCGAAAACGATATCCTTGTCGGGCCGCTGACCTATCGCCTCACCCGCCATGCCTTTGCCTTCGACAGTCTCGGCGCGCAGACGTTGCGCGGCAAAAGCGGAAACGTCCTTGTCCATCGGCTGACAGGGCTGTCGGAAGCGCCGCATACGGCGCGCGGGCTTGAAAGTTTCGGCCTTCGGGCGCCGATGATCGGACGGGATACGGAGTTGTCGGGGTTGCTGACATGCCTCGACCTTGCCTGCGGCGGCGCAGCGCAGCTTGTCCGGCTGATCGGCGAAGCCGGTATCGGCAAGTCGCGGCTGGTCAACGAATTCGTCGCAACCGCCGGCAATGCCGCCCGTTTCCAGGGCCTCGCCATCCGCAAAGCGACCTGCTCTCCGCTCGGCGAACAATCCTATGGTACGCTCGGCGCGGTCGTACGCATCGCCTACGGCATCGGCGAGCGGGACGATCTCGACAGGGCGCGGCAATTGCTGGCAACGGGGTTCCGCGCGCTCGATCTGGCGCAGGAGGAGGTCGAGGGGCTTCTGCCGCTCTTTCTGCATGTCCTGGGCCTCGGCGATCCCGATGGCGCGTTGCGGCACATCGAGCCAGAGCAGTTGCGGCGGCAGATCTTCTATGGCATCCGCACCGTCTTTGAGCGGCGGCTGGCGCAAGGTCCCCTGCTGCTTGTCATCGAGGATCTGCACTGGGCCGACGCCGCCTCGCTGGAAGTGCTTCGCTTCATGATGGACCGGCTGGAGCGCAGCCGGTTGATGCTGCTGGCGATCTACCGGCCGACATCGCAGACCGACCCACTGGACTCCAATCGTGTCAGTGTCACCGTGCAGCGTCTTGCCCCACTCTTTGCCGCCGACGGGCAGAAGCTGCTTGCTGCGTTTTTTGGCGTGGATCATGGCAAGTTGCCGGTAACGATGCGCAAGCGCATCCTCGACCGCGCTGGCGGCAATCCGCTTTTCATCGAAGAAATCCTTCGGGCACTGATCGACATGGGCACGTTGCACAATGACGGCCAACGCTGGCATGTCGCAGCAGAAGACACGGATGTCGATATCCCGGTGAACCTGCAAGCCCTGTTGCTTGCCCGCGTCGATCGTCTACCACAGGACATCAGACGGCTGGCGCAAGAGGCGGCGGTGGTCGGCCCGAAGTTCGATACCGCCCTGCTCCGCACTATCGCCACCGACCCGGCCGCCATCGATGCTGCATTGGATCATCTCTGCGATGCCAATATCATCGAGGAATTGCGCGGGCCCGATGCCGGCAGCTCGCCTGGCTATCGCTTCAGCCAAACGCTGATGCACGACGTCATCTACCACAATCTCCTGCTGCAACGGCGCATGGAGCTTCATCAACGGATCGGCCGGGTTCTGGAACGTCAATATGGCGTAGCGCCCGACCGGCCCGAGCATCTGGCGCAGCTCGGCCATCACTTCAGCCTGACCACTGAAAAGGCCAAGGGGGCCAGCTATCTGATGGCGGCGGGCGATCTGGCGCGCAAAACCTACGCCAATGACGATGCGATGCGCCTCTACCGTCAGGCCCTTGCGGCCTTCGCAAACGAGGCGGAGGTTACACCAGAGCAACTCGCGCTTCTCGAGCGTCTTGCCGATCTCTGTGGCCCTGCCGGCCTCCGCGACGCCGCCGTAAACCATTATCAACGAGCGCTTGCGATTCACCGGACCAAAGACAACCCTATTGCCGCAGCGCGGATATTGCGCAAGGTCGGCCGTTTGCATCTTGATGCAGGACGCCGCGATCAAGCGGAGACACATTTGGCCGAAGCCGAAGCGATAATCGCAACAATCGATGCGCCGGTCGAACGTGCACATGTCCTGCAGGAGCGCGGCCATCTGGCCTTCCGCATGGGGGATCAGGCCGCTGCCGCCGAGTGGGCGACGCAGGCATTGCAATGCCTGCAAACGCTGCCGATCGACGGGACGACCGAGACCGGACGGGAGACAGCGCGAGCGATGGCGGAGGCGCTGAACACCAAGGGGGCGGCCTTTGCGCGGCTCGGGCGTCGCCGCGAGGCCGTGCAGGAAGTGGAGCGCAGCCTCTCGGTCGCTGAAAAAGCCGATCTGCAAAGTGCCGCCTGTCGCGCCTATTCCAATCTCGGCGTTCTCTACACGATTGTCGACCCGGCCAACGCCATCAAGATCTGCCGGCGCGGGCTGGAGCTTGCGACCCGTATCGGCGATCTCGGCTTCCAGGCGCGGCTTCTCGCCAACCTCGCCGTTGCCTGCTGCACCTTCACCGATCGCTGCGCCGCCGAGGGTGTACCGGCCGCGGAAAAAGCCGTCGAAATCGACCGGGCGCTCGATCAGCGCGACCATCTCTCCGTGCCGCTGATCGTGCTGGGCCAAATTCATCAATGCCACGGGCAGCCGAAGCTAGCCCGTAAGTATTACGAGGAAGCCCTTGAGGTCGCGAAGGAAATTGACGAGCCGCAACTGCTGTTTCCGTGCTATGATGGCTTGGCGACACTCAGCCTCGAGCATGACGACATGGACGAGGCAGAACGGTATTTCACGCTGGCACAGGATGTGTGCATCCGCCACAACCTCGATCCAGGCACGCTCGTCGTCCTGCCGTTTCTCGACTGACTGTCCCCGTTCAACAACCGCAGGAGATCGATTAGGCAAATCGATTCAAAAGCATAAAGGGAGGAACGAAACATGCAGGAGAACCACGCCGCAAGACCGTTGCAGCCGGGAGATCGCGCGCCGAACGTGGTGCTGGATGCGATCACCCGCCAGGGCAAGGTTGCCATCGACGATTTTCGCGGCCAGAAGCCGGTGTTCGTCGGGTTGTTCCGCGGATTGCATTGCCCCTTCTGTCGCCGGCAGATCGCCGCCATGGCCGAACTCACCGACGCATTGCAGGAGAAAGGCATCGATAGCCTGACCATCGTCAACACGCCGATCGAGCGCGCTCGCCTCTATTTCCGCTACCATCCGCTTCCCAATCTGCTGGCGGCGTCAGACCCGGAACGGGTATCGCACAGGGCCTTCGGCCTGCCGAATCTTCAATTCACCGAAGATGAGAATGAGTGGCCGCGCAAAGTCAGCATGAACACGGTGATGTCGATGCGCATCGACATGCCGGGCGAGCTTCCAGCGCCTATGGACCCGATGGCGGCGTCGGAATTCCTCGACAAGGCGGACGGCTATGAAATCACCGAGGATGACAAGCAGATGATCGCCACCGGCCACGGCCAACTCGTCGGCGAATTCCTGCTCGATCGGGATGGCGTCGTGCGCTGGTGTTTCACGGAAGTCGAGGAGGATGGTCGCCATATGTTCGGCGGTCCCGCCCCTCGGGAAGTGATGTCGGCTGCGTCGAACATGGCTGTTTGAAGCGAATGAGGCCGTGCTTGAAAGGTCGGACGATTGAACAAGGCGAGCAATTCCCGGTCCCGCGTGATCGCCCTTATTCCATCCTGAACTTGGCGTGGCAGGTCGTGCAGGTCTGGAGCATGAGGTGGAACGCGCGTTCCGCCGGCATTGCCAGCAGTCTGGAACACGCTGGTCGCCCGTGACGAGACGGTCGACCGGATGGTGTTCTCGCGCCGGAAACGATCAGCCGAGAATTTCTAGAGTTGCCAGCGTCAGCACGACATAGCGGCCGGTCTTGGCGACGAACACCAGGATCGTGAACGGGATGAGCGGCTCCGTGCCACATAAAGGACTCGAACATCGACGACAGATGAGTCGCAATTGAAATCGAACTGCTTTGCATGTAGTTCGAGGAGCATGGGCAAGATGTACCGAATCGCAATGAGCAGGCTGCTCGTGATGATGCGGCTGGTGATCATCGTATCACTGGCGGGGTACTCGCTGTCGAACGCCAGCGCCGCCATGCATGGCTCCTCGTTCCCCGAAATGGCAGCGGTCGTGTCCGAAACCGATGCTGTGCAGCATCACGATAGCCATGACATGACGAAGATGGCTGTTCATGACCACTCCCAGGGCGACGTCAGTGACGACGCAGATGGCGCATCGAAGCCTGTCAAGCAAGAATGCTGCAAGGATTTCTGTGGCGGGCTCGGCATCATTTGTGAAGGCCAGGATGTCGGCGGACCCGTCGTAACCTCGATCCGGCAGTTCATCGACGATCGAACAACCGTTGGCGAGCTGCCGCCCCTCCACCGTCCCCCGAATATCTGAATAGAGACGTACCCGTTTGATCGGGTCTAGTCGGACGCTTGCCTGCTTCGGGGCGAGCGGCCCGTAGGCTATCTCCTATTCGGAAATTTCATAATGAAACCCTCGCTTTTCGTGGTGGGGCTGCCGCTTATCGTCGGCGGCTGCGCATCCACACTTCCTCCCGACGTGGTGGCGTCTCCCACCGCGGTCGACCAGCCGTCCGCACTTCCGGCGGCATACAGGTCGCCGATCGCAGGCTATGTCGCCCGGCAGCCGGTCGATCCCAAACGCTGGCGCAGACAGAACGATCTGCAGTCTCCCATGAATGGAGACGACTCATGATCGGCACCACAAGACTGATCGCGGCGCTGGCACTCCCGCTCGCCTTGAGCGGCTGCGTTACAGGCGCCGACTATTCCCGCAAAGAGGCGGGTTTCACCTCCGTTGCCAACAAAACCGCCATTGTCACGGCGAAAGAGACCGTCTGGATCCAGAACCAGAACCAGGCCCGATCGGCGGCCGCGCAGGTCAAAAGTCTGCTTGCTCGGACGAAGCCTCTCGACGTCGAGACGGCCGTCCAGATCGCGTTGCTCAACAACAAGGGCCTCCAAGCCGCCTATGCCGACCTTGGCGACAGCGCCGCCGACGCTTGGCAGTCGACGATGTTCATCAACCCGACCGTCTCCATCGGCACGACCGGGATCGGAACTCCGGAACTGCAGGCGTTCAAAACGATCGAAGGGATGATCACGACGAACATCCTGGCGCTCGCCACGAAGAACAGGGACATGGCGATCGCCGACACCCGCTTCCGGCAAGCGCAATTGACCTCGGCGGTGAAGACACTTCAGGTCGCCGCCGACACCCGGCGCGCCTGGATCGGCGCGGTGGCGTCATGGGAGACCGTCGGGCAGCTCCAGCGTGCCCAGGCGACCGCCGACGCAGCCTCAGAACTCGCGGAGAAGCTTGGCGAGACCGGCGCAATGACCAAGGGCGCTCAAGCCCGTGAACATGTCTTCGTCGCCGAACTCGCCGGAGAAACGGCGAAGGCCCGCCTGTCCGCCCGTCTTGCCAAGGAGGAGTTGACGCGGCTGATGGGTCTATGGGGCTCCGATCTGGACTATCAGGTCCCGAACAGCCTGCCGCCGCTCCCCAACTCCGTCGTCAGACGCAATACCATCGAGGCCGAGGCTCTCAGGAACCGCATCGATCTGCAGATCGCAAAGCTCGACCTTGAGGCCACGGCCAAGTCCTACGGCCTCACCGAGGCGACACGCTATGTGACCGACCTCGAAGTCCTGACCGGTTTCGAAACGGAACGCGAAATCGAGGACGACGAGACGAAAACGCGAACCACCGCGCAGGTCGAGCTTGAATTCGCCATTCCGATCTTCGACACCGGCAAGGCCCGGATGCGCAAGTCCGAGCTGGCCTACATGCGGGCGGCGAACCTCTTGGCGGAGAAAGCCGTCAACGTCCGCTCGGAAGCACGCTCCGCCTACGAGGCTTACCGCTCGAACTACGATATCGCGCGGCACTACCGCAATAGCGTCGTGCCGTTGCGCACCAAGGTCGAGGAAGAATCCCTGCTGACCTACAACGGCATGATCTCGAACACCTTCGAGCTGCTGACAGACACCCGCGACAAGATCAACTCCATCCTGCTCTCCGTCAACGCGAAGCGAGATTTCTGGCTGGCCGAAGCCGATCTGGCGCCTGCGATCTACGGCGGCGGCGCGACGAAGGCGTCGGCAGAGACCGAGGTCGCCGCTGCTTCCGAAAGCAGCGCTGGCGGCGGTCATTGAGAAAGGACACTCCATGTTCAACAGACGACAACTCTTTGGAGCCAGCGCCGCTCTGCTCACCGCAGCCGCCTGGACGAAGACGGCGGCGATGGGCCTGCCCGACGCACCGACCATGGAATCGGCGGACATGCAGCCGCCACTCCACCCTGCCTCAGGTCCAGACTATCAGCCCGTGGTCACCCTCAACGGCTGGACCCTGCCGCACAGGATGAACAATGGCGTCAAGGAGTTCCACCTGGTCGCCGAACCGGTCGAACGCGAGATGGCAGACGGCATGACCGCCTATCTGTGGGGCTACAACGGACAGTCACCGGGACCGACGATCGAGGCGGTCGAGGGAGATCGCGTCCGCATCTTCGTCACCAACAAGCTGCCGGAGCACACGACGATCCACTGGCACGGCATGATCCTGCCCTCGGGCATGGACGGCGTCGGCGGACTGACACAGCCGCATATTCCAGTTGGCAAGACCTATGTGTACGAGTTCGACCTCGTGAAATCCGGCACCTTCATGTACCACCCGCATTCCGACGAGATGGTGCAGATGGCCATGGGCATGATGGGTTTCTTCGTGATCCATCCGAAAGATCCCAAGTTCATGCGCGTCGACCGAGACTTCGTCTTCCTGCTCAACGCCTACGACATCGACCCCGGCTCCTACGTGCCGCGGATCATGGAGATGACCGACTTCAACATGTGGTGCTGGAACAGCCGCGTGTTTCCGGACATCAGCCCGCTGGTCGTGTCGAAGAACGACAGGGTGCGGGTCCGCGTCGGCAACCTGACGATGACCAACCATCCGGTCCACATGCATGGCTACGATTTCGAGGTGACCTGTACCGACGGCGGCTGGGTGCGGCCGGAAGCGCGGTGGCCGGAGGTGAGCATCGACATCCCTGTCGGCGCGATGCGTGCCTACGAGTTCGACGCCAAGTATCTCGGCGACTGGGCGATCCACTGCCACAAGTCGCACCACACGATGAACGCCATGGGTCACGACATTCCAACCTTCATAGGTGCGGACAAATCGAAGGTCGCCGAAAAGATCAGGAAGCTGCAGCCGGAATACATGCCCATGGGCACCAAGGGCATGGCCGACATGGGCGAAATGGAAATGCCCATCCCCGAAAACACCGTTCCGATGATGACCGGCTGGGGGCCGCATGGTCCGATCGAAATGGGCGGCATGTTCTCGGTCGTGAAGGTCCGCGAGGGGATTTCGGCGGACGATTACTCAGATCCTGGCTGGTACGAAAACCCGCCCGGAACGCAGGCCTTCGAGTGGACCGGAGAACTTCCGGACGTGACCAAGGCCAAAGATGCAAAAACGCAAATCACGCCGAAGCCGACAAACGGCTGAGATCTGATCTCAACATCGAAAAGGAATTACGGATGAAAAATTATCTTATGGCATTGGCCCTCGCAGCACTCGCGTCGCCAGCACTTGCCTCCGGCAATCATGCCGGCGGCCACGGCGAGAAGATGGCTATCGGAGAACCCGGCGACAAGGCCAAGGCGACACAGACCATCCGCGTCACGATGAAGGAAACCGACGACGGAAAGATGCTGTTTACTCCCGCAGCCTTCAACGTCCGCAAGGGGCAGACGGTCAAGATCGCGATCAAGAATGCCGGAACGATCGACCACGAATTCGTGCTCGATCAGGAAGACAAGATTCTGGAGCACAAGAAGATCATGGAGAAGTTCCCGGAAATGGAACACGCCGACGCCAATTCCATCCGCCTTCCGGCTGGTCAATCCGGCGAGATCGTCTGGAAGTTCACTACCGACGGCGAATTCAAGTTCGCCTGCCTGATCCCCGGCCATTACGAAGCCGGCATGCACGGCGACGTCACCGTCGCTGGGAAATAATCCGCAAAAAGGAGCTACGAACATGAAAACTGTCATGATCAAAATCAGCGTGGCCGTCCTGCTCTCTGCCAGCGCGGCCTTTGGTGCGTTCGCCCAGGAATTCACCAAGGGTGTCGTCAACAAGGTCGACGCCAAAACGAACAAGGTGACCATCAAGCATGAGGACCTGAAGAACCTCGACATGCCTGCGATGACGATGGTTTTCCGGGTCGAAGACCCGGCTCTGCTCGAAAGGCTGAAGGAAGGTTCGAAGATCGAGTTCGTCGCCGAACGCGTGAATGGCAAGCTGACCGTCACCGAAGTAAAATAGGGGGCTCCTGCCGCCCGGTCTCGATCCGGGCGGCAGGACATCAAGGAGTGGAGACGATGCACAGGAGAAGCTTTATTACAATGGCGGCATCCGCCCTGGCGTTCCTTGGCGGAGGGACACGCGCCGCCGCGCCGGCGAAGATGACCGTCTACAAGGATCCAAACTGCGGCTGCTGTCATGAATGGTCGAAGGCGATGGCAGCGGCAGGATTTACCCTCGACGCTCGCGACACCGACGACCTTGCAGCGGTCAAGGCGCGGTTGGGCGTGCCGGCCGACATGCAGGGATGCCACACCGCCGTCGTCGAGGAATATTACGTCGAGGGACACGTGCCGCTCGAGGCCGTCCAGCGCCTGTTGCAGGAGCGACCGCCGGTCCGAGGGCTGGCCGTGCCGGGCATGCCGTCCGGCTCGTTGGGAATGGGCGACGACCCGCAGGCGTCCTATGACGTGTATGCGATCCCCTCGGGAACCGGCGCGCCATACGTATTCCTGGAGGTCCGTCCCCGGAAGGGCTGACGTCGCGATCGATCAGGCCAGAGCCGGCGGCCGATCAGGGAACCGGAGCGGAATCGCGCTGCGCCAGACTGAGACTGATCGACCGGTTGCCGCGTCGACGGCGTCGAACATGGCTGTTGAAACGAATGATCTTTAAAGCGCGCCGCATCGAATTGGATTCATGCGACGCGCTTTCGATGAGACGAACGACACGTTCGGCGCCCTCACCGAGCCCTCTTACCTCAAGGAACAAATCTCGCATGGCGATGTTGTCATTACGATAAACATAGGATCATGGGAGGAACTCATGCGGAAATCTCTTCAGTTCGTACTGGTCGGCTTGGCTGCGATAAGCGGCTTGACGATCTCGCCGACGATCGCGGCAGCGCAGGACTTGGAGTTGCGGGTCGGCCCCGGTGGCGTCGGGGTTTACGATCGTAATCTCGATCGTGACAGATATGACGGATATGATCGGCGCGGACGGCGCGGATGCGACCCGGATGATGCTCTCGACATCGCACGTAGCGAAGGACTTCGCAGAGCGCAGATCGTACGCATGTCTCCCCGCAGTATCGTCGTGCAGGGGATGACTCGCCGTGGACCGGAACGAATGACCTTTGCAAACCGCCGAGGCTGCCCGGAAATCTGACCGCGGCGTGAGCAAATGAAGTGGGACAGCTGGCCTTCGAGATCGTCGAACGGTCAGCCGTGAGCCCTTGTTTTCAAAGCGGCGGAACCTTTGGCCCCTCTGGACATTGCTGCCCATGCAGCGCCCTACTTTGGGTCGCGTGCACCTTGGAGCACCATAGGAGGATTCATCATGATGAGCGGTCAATTGAAGGCGCTTCTCGCCGTCCTTGCCGTTGCCGGCTACCAAAACAGAGACAAGATCGGAGAGCTCCTACGGGGCATCCAGAACCCCCAGCAGGCTGGCGCGGGAAACCAGCAGCCCGGCGGGCTTGGCGGCCTTCTTGGCGGACTGACCGGTTCGGGTGGTCTCGGCGGCCTTCTGGGCGGGTTGACATCAGGCAGCATCGTCAGCGGCGGTCTCGGCGATCTGCTGAAGACGTTTCAGCAGAATGGTCACGGTGACAAGGCGGAGTCGTGGGTACAGCCCGGTCCAAATGCCGACATCGATGACGGCCAGCTCGCGGAAGCACTGGGGCCGGAGGTTCTCAACGAGATCGCTGCCAATACCGGCCTTTCGCATCAAGAGATTCTTGAGCGGCTGAAGCGCGATCTTCCCAAAGCGGTCGACGACCTGACACCAAACGGAAAACTGCCCACCGCCGAAGAGGATTTTTTGTCTTCCGAGAGCCAGTTCACCACCTCCACGCGGCCCGGCACCATCTAATCACGGGCCGTCTTGAGGCACGCGTCACTCCGGAAGTCCCGCCTTGCGGTAGCCGTCAACGAAATGCTCAAGCGTCCGAGCGTCGCGGAATGGCTCGGTCGCCGCCCAGTGGCGGGTTGAAAAATGCGGGTTGGCGACGAGAAACAGTTCGGCCTCGGCGCGTGCCTCGTCGAGCCGGCCGAGTTGGGCAAGACTTGCCGCCAGGAAACGGCGTGAGCTCGTGCGATAGGTCTCGTCGTTGCGCAGCGTCTCGACAGCGGTTGCGTATTGGCCGGCAGCATATTGCGCCTGGCCGAGCGCCAGATAGTACCAGCTTGCCGGAAACGGGTTCAACCGGAAGGCCTTGGCGATATGCTCGAGGCCCTCCCCGACCCGCCCGGCCAGGACCGCGATGTCGGATAGCGCCGCGAAGGTGTCGGCCTCGTTCGGGTCGAGTTCGATCGCCTTGGCAAATTCCGCTTCCGCCTCGTCGAAGCTGCGCTCATAGGCAAGTAGATAAGCCAGTATCCAGCGGCAGCCGGCATCGTTGGGATCGATCGCGACAGCCTTGCGCGCCAGCCCCAAAGCAAGGTCACGGGTGGGTTGCGTTGGTCCGCCGCTATGCACCTCTCCCATCCAGTGGTTCATGGCAAGCCAGCGATAGGCCTCGGCATAATCAGGATCGAGGACAATCGCGCGCGTCAGCATCAGATGCGCTTCCCGCGCCGTCTGCGGCGTATCGTCCATCAGCCTGCGCGCCCGCACGCAGAGATCGTAAGCCTCGAGATTTTTGGGCCGGTTGCGCGGCGGCGGTACGCGCAGCCGGCCGAGCAGCGCCTCCACGATCTTGGCCGTCACCTCGTCCTGAACGGCAAAGATATCGTCCAGGCTGCGATCGAAGCGTTCCGCCCATAGATGATCGCCACTTGCCGCATCGACCAGTTGGGCGTTGATGCGCACCTGTCCCGCTGCCCGTCTTGCGCTACCCTGCAGCAGGTAACGCACGCCGAGTTCCTCGGCGATCTCGCGCACGTCCCTCGCCTTGCCTTTGTAGGCGAAAGCCGAGTTGCGGGCGATGACGAACAGGCCCGGCATCCTGGAGAGGTCGGTGATCAGGTCTTCGGTCAGCCCATCCGCGAAGGATTCCTGCTCGGGATCGTTGCTGATATTCACGAAGGGCAGCACTGATATCGATGGTTTGTCGGGCAGCGGCAAAGGTTTTCGTTTGACGCCGCCGAGCTGATTGATGGCACCTATGAAGCGGTAGCCGACGCGCGGAACCGTGGAGATCCATTCACCGCCGTCGGCGGCCGGACCAAGCAGCTTGCGCAGCTGTGCGATCTGGACGGTTAGGTTGCCTTCCTCGACTGATATGCCCGGCCACGCCGCGTCCATCAACTCGGCCTTGCCGAGGATTTCGCCGGATCGTTCGACGAGTGCTGCAAGCAGCTTCAGCCCGCGATGGCCGACTGCGACGGGATCATCGTTCCGAAGGAGCGTTCCCGCCACCGGATCAAGCACGAACGGACCAAAGGCAAAGCGCGATCCCTGCATGGGGCGCATCTATAATCGGTTTGGACGTTTTTGAGAACTTTTTGGGAAAGCTTAAGTACGACGCTCACCCTATCCTGCAGAATTCATCCTCTTTCAGGTGAAAGGCCCCGGCCCTTCAAACCCTATGGAGGTTGCTGTGAACGATATTTCCTGCGTGGAACCGGTTGACCTGTCGCATCGGCACTTGCACGGCACGACATCGCTGCGAGCGGAGCGGATCCCATGGGCCGCGATGGCGGGCATCATCGCGACGGTCACGGTGTTCGCCGTGGCACAGGGGCTGACCTATCCGCTGCTCAGCTTCATCCTGGAACGGCAGGGAACGACATCGGGCCTGATCGGCTTGTCGGCGGCTATGACGCCGCTCGGTTTCATTCTATCGGCGCCCTTCATTCCGGCGCTTTCGCGGCGCGTGGGTGGGGCGCGGTTGGCGATCTTGTGTTCGATCCTGGCCGCCCTCGCCCTGATTGCGATCGCCTGGACTGAGGACGTGTGGGCCTGGATGCCATTGCGCTTCCTGCTCGGCGTCTTCGCCAATCCGCTTTACGTGATCAGCGAAACCTGGCTGGTCACGATCACGCCAGCGCCGCGCCGGAGCCGGATCATGGGTCTCTATTCGTCGATCGTTTCGGGCGGCTTCGCCATCGGCCCGCTGTCGCTCTGGCTCACCGGCACTGAGGGTTGGCCGCCCTTCCTGATCGGTATTGCGGCCCTCCTCCTCTGCGGCCTGATCGTGCTTGCGGTCGTCCCACGCCTGCCTGAGATGCCTGACGAAGGCGAGGCAACATCGGTCGGCGGCTTCTTCGCACTGGCGCCGCTGCTGTTGTTCGCGGTTTTCACGGCTGCCGCCTTCGAGCAGACCCTGCTTTCCCTCTTCGCGGTCTATGGCGCAGCCCTCGGCAGCGCCGAGGGGCGTATCGCTTCGCTGATCACCTGTTTCATCGCCGGCAATGCCGTGCTGCAGATTTTGCTCGGGCGCTTGGCCGAACGGTTCAGCTCGACGCGGATGATGCTCTTCTGTGTCCTGGCTTGCCTCGCCAGTTGCCTGCTGCTGCCGTCGGCCTTCAATTCGTGGCTTATCTGGCCGCTCGTTTTCGTCTGGGGCGGGGTCTCGTTCGGGATCTACACCTTGTCGCTGATCCAGCTCGGCGAGCGTTTCACCGGCCAGGCCCTGATCGCCGGAAATGCGACCTTCGCCTTGGTATGGGGCATCGGCGGCATCGTCGGATCGCCCGCGACAGGACTGGCGATGCAACTGATCGGACATCAGGGTTTGCCATTGTCCCTTGGCCTGCTCAGCTGTGTGCTGGCGGTGTTTCTGGTGGCCAGGAGATGGCGGGGCTGATCGAGGCACTTGCTCGTGCCGCCCTGCCCCGGCTTCACCTGCCGGCCCTTTGCTCAGAAGAATTGCCATTTAATGCATAACATGTTATATAACATCCCATACAAATGGAGATCGGCATGGTCGAGGATGTGGTCCGAACGCTGGGGTTTCTGTGCATGGGCAGCCGGCTGCGGCGCATCGGAGAAAGGCTGCAGGCCGATACCCAGCAGGTCATCGACGAGGCCGGTCTCGGCATTCAGGCGGGCCAATATCCATTCCTTGCAGCGATCGATCGGTCTGGGCCGCTGACGATCGGCGAGCTCGCACAGGCGGTGGGCATCACCCAGCCCGGCGCAACCCGCACCATCGGCCAGCTTCTCGAACTCGGTTACGTCGACATGCAGCCGGCCCCGGATGATCAGCGCCGGAGACTGGTCTCGCTGACCGACAAGGGACAGGACCTCGTCGATTATTCGAAAAAGGTGATCTGGCCGCGCATCGCCGCCGCCGTTGCGGATCTCTGCGGCGATCTCGACGGGCCGATCCTCGAACAGCTCGCGGCCATCGAGGACGGGCTTGCGGCGGTGCCGCTTGCGCGCCGCAACGCCGCCAAGGAGGAAACACAATGAAACATATTCTCGACCGACCGATCTGGAGCGCGTTGGAGACCGCGCATGCCGATCTTGCCGAAGGTGGCATGTCCGCGCGGCGGTACCCACCCTCCATCGTTCCTTTCGCGGCGTCAGCCGACGATACGCCGGAGAGCCTCGACGCCCTGGAGAACCTGCCTTCGCCGGAGGAGAGCATGATTCTCGTCGAATCCGGGCCGATCGCCATTCCACCGGGTCTTGCCGTCGTCACGGAGGCATCAGTGGTCCAGATGGTTGCCGAGCGACACCATGAGAGGATTTCGGATTCTCGCATCCAGCCGCTGACGGAGGCCGATGCCGCCGACATGCTTGATTTGGCGACACTGACCAAACCTGGGCCGTTCACATTGCGAGCCCAGAGCCTCGGCAGCTTCTGGGGGATCAAGAGCGAAGGCCGCCTGGTGGCGATGGCCGGGCAACGGATGCGGCAGACAGGCTTCATCGAGCTCAGCGGGCTTTGCACCCATCCCGATTTCCAGGGACGCGGCCTCGGCACCCTGCTCTTTCGCTTCGTT
This sequence comes from Rhizobium indicum, assembly GCF_005862305.2. Classification (NCBI taxonomy): domain Bacteria; kingdom Pseudomonadati; phylum Pseudomonadota; class Alphaproteobacteria; order Hyphomicrobiales; family Rhizobiaceae; genus Rhizobium; species Rhizobium indicum. The sequence continues at coordinate 306,120 of NZ_CP054021.1, forward strand.
GCCGGCGAAATCGCATCGAGCGGCGACACCGCCTATCTGCACGCCTATGCGGCGAACACGTCGGCCATTTCGCTCTACAAGACACATGGTTTTGCGCTTCGCGCGGAGATGAACATGCGCGTGGTCAAACGCCGTTCCTGAGCCGTGCCCACGACCTATCGCACCGGCGGCGGCAGCACTTCGAATTTCCAGAATTTTTCCGGGCTGAAATAAGTCGCGGCAAACGCGCGGATATCTGCGGCGGCGACCTTGTCGTAGCCGCTGAGATTGTCGCGTATCCGGTCTAAGCCGCGCGAATCCGTCTGAGCGCCGCGCAAATATTCAATCCAATATTCGTTACCCTGCTGCTGATGCTTCAGTGTCTCGATGATGGGTTCCCGGGCGCGCGCAAGTTCGTCCGGGGAGACATCATGCGACCGCAGATCCTCGGCGATCTCGTCGACGAGTGCGTAGAAGCGCGCGACCTTTGCCGGGTCTGTCTCGGCGTAGAAATATGCGTAGCCGTAGCCAGGGACTTCACTTGACAGGTCAGCATCGCCCTCCAGCACATAACCTGCTCCTTCTGCGATGCGAAACTGGTCGATCAACCTGTTTTGGAAAATCTGGGTGGCGAGATTGGCGGCGAAGGACCGCGGCAGGTCGGAAAGCAAATCACCAATCGGAGCCCCTACCGCGGCGGCGGCGTTATCTGCCCTGCCGTTATGGGTCTCCACAACGGGCTTCTCGTTCGTCACCGGAAAACGCACCTCGTTCCGATCGTCGCTCGACATCATCTCCGGGCGCGGCGGCAAGGCGCCAAAGGTTTCAGCCGTCAGCCGGATCGCGTCATCCACCGCCACGTCGCCGACAATGGTGATATCGATCGGGCCGTTGGAGATCATAGGTTGGAATAGCGCCTCGAAATCGTCTGGATGAGCGGCCGACAACTGCGCGCGATCGGGGAAGGTCCAGCGCGGGTCGCCCGAATGCACGAGACCTGGGAAATCGCGGCTGACAATGCCGCCGGGCGTCGCCTCATACTGATCGAGACCGCTCAAATAGGCTTGCTGCACGCGCTTGAACGCCTCGGGGCGATAGGCAGGATCGGAGGTGTATGCGGTCATGAGCTGCAGTTGCGTCGCAAGATCTTCAGTCCTTGTATGACCGTCGAACCTGAAGGAGCTGTCGCCTACCGAAAAATCGATGCTGACGATGTTGGCCGTCAGCGCTTTCTGGATATCCTGGTAATCCATGGCCTGCACGCCGGACAGCACGACGGCCGGAGATGCCCAGATCGGAGCGGAACGGTCGTGCGGCAGGTGCAGCCGACCGCCGCCGATATCTTCACGCACCAGCACTTCGTTGGCACGCAGCTTGGTTGGCTTGACGGTAAGCCGCACGCCGTTGGAAAAGCGCACCATGGTCAAGCCGAGATCGTCGATGGCGCGGCGTTCGACCACAGCGCCCGGCGCGCCGAAATGGGCGTAGGGCCAGGCGACGTCAGTTGCACTGGATAGTGCCGAGACGGCAACGGCATTTGACGCATCGTAGACTTGCCGAACCGCGTCGGCTCCGCCCTCAGGTGATTGGGCCGTCTGTAGCACGACCTGCGGACCGTTGCCGGAGAAAGCATGCTGCAGCGCCTGATTGACCTCGGCCGCCGTGACGCCGTTCGTCATCGTCTCGAACAGCGAGAGTTCTTCGGTAGGCGAGGTGAAGACTTGATCGTCATCGACGCTGCTCGCCAACATGGAAGCGACGTCGGTGGTCGTGCGCGTCGCGGCTCCGGCCGCAGCAGCCTGCAGGGCCGAGCGATAGTCGAGAATTTCGCGATCGATTTCCGCCTGCGTAGCGCCGAACTCCTGGATACGACGCTGTTCCTGGTCAATGCCCGTGAGCGCCGCCTGCCATTTGTCCGGCTCGGAGTTCGCCGCGATCAGGACGACATGAGCGGAATCGAGGAGATCTTGAGAGCCGATGCCCGCACTGATGAATGGAGCATCCGCCTTGCCGGCGATGGTGCTAACCCGGCGATTGAGCACGATGAGACCGAGATTTTCAATAAGCTCAGCGCGGCGCTTGGCGAAGGTGTCAGGCGCGGCGTCATAGAGACGTGTCCAGGCGACCTGTACGCTCGTCATGCCGCCGGGAACAACGATGAGGTTGGCGCTTTCGCCTTTCGTCACCAGCGTGCCGAGATCCGGTTTTGTCGGCGTCGGATCCACAGCCTTCCAGTCGCCGAAGCGCTGCCGGATTTCCGTTTCCATGGCGACGGGGTCGACATCGCCCACCACCACCAGCGTTGCCCGATCGGGTCGGTAATTGGCCCGGTAATAATCACGGACAAGGGCCACAGGCGCATTGCTGATGATGTCGGCTTTACCGATCGGTGCCCGCATGGTCGCGCGCTTGCCGGCGAGCAACGAATTCATGATTTCGAGCGCCGCGCGATACTGCGGCGTGTCGCGCAGCCGCTCCTCCGACAGGATGACGCCGCGTTCGCGATCGAAGGCGCCGGCGTCGAGGGTCAGCTCGCTCGCCGTTTCTCGCATCAGCATCAGGCCCGTCGAAACCGTGTCTGCATCGACCTCGGGCAGATCGAGTGCATAGACAGTCTCGTCATAAGAGGTATGGGCGTTGGTGTCCGGCCCGAAAGCCAAACCCTTGCGCTGCAAGATACGGATCATCTCCCCTTCGGCGACATGTGTCGAACCCTTGAAGGCCATGTGCTCAAGAAAATGCGCCAGACCCTGCTGGTTGTCGTTTTCGTCGAGCGAACCTGAGCCAATGCGAAAGCGGATCGCTGCCTGTCCGGGCGGCGTGACATTGCGCATAGTCGCAAACCGCATGCCGTTGGCGAGCATGCCGAAACGCACATGAGGGTCGGCTTTGATGTCGCTTTGCGTTTGTGGCCAGGGCACGGACAGGCTGTTCGCATAGGCTGGCGACGTGAAGCTTGCGACGAGGGAGACCGTCGCGAGAAACCAGCACACCGTGGAGCATTCCATTTTTTTATGAGACATTCTTGTCCAGGTGATGAGAATGAATGGGGTAGATGGCGTCAATCTGACTATTCCACAGGTTGCATTTCCCATCAACTTCCATGTGTGTAACGAATAAGAAGTAGATAACTCTGCCCAGAACAGGATGATTTTAGGCCCGGTCGGCCTAAAATCTGAATCCTGTTCTCAATTAAAGAGTTAGAGCATGATGTCGTCCGAAAACCGCTCACACTTTTCGGCATCATGCTCTAGGTGTCAGACCAATGTCATCGAACCCGCCTAAGGGATTGCGCCTCGATGCAGTCACCAGGAGGCGTTTTTCGATGGCGACATTGGAGCAGGTCGCGTTCCGAGCAGGATGCTCGCTGGCGACCGCAAGCAGGGTTCTCAACCGCAACGGACCGGCCAGCGACCTGATGGTGCGCAAGGTGCGCCGTGCGGCCGCCGAACTCGGCTATCGCCCGGCCGGTCTGTCTGCTGGGCGGCTCGGACGCAGGCCCGTCATCGGCGTGCTGATCCCGAGCATCACCAATCCGGTCTTTGCCTCGTCGCTGTCGAGCATCCAGAACCGCATGCTGGTGGCCGGGCATGGTGTCTTGATCGCCCAGTCGAATTACGATCCGGCGCGCGAGGCCGATGCCGTCGCAGCACTCTTGAACGACCGGCCGACCGGGCTGATCCTCACCGTCTGCGATCCATCCACCAGCAAGGCGCTGCTTGCGAAGCTCCCGCCGACCGTGCTGCTCAACAACCTGCCGACGGCGCAGTTTCCGGCGGCTGTTACCGCCGACAATCGCGGCGCCGGCCGCGAGATCACGACCTTCCTGATCGGCATGGGCCATCGCCGCATTCTGTTTCTCTCCGGTAATTTTGCCGCCTCCGACCGCGCCCACCTTCGCTACCGCGGTTACCTCGACGCCATGGCCGTGAGCGGGCTGACACCCCTCGATGCCGTGCAGATCCCGTTCGTCAGCGGCTATGACCAGCTCGATCTTGGCGTCGCGATGACTTCGCTTGCGCCGACGGCGATCATCGCCTCCAACGATCTGCTGGCGCTCGGCGTCATCGGCGCGCTGAAGCGCGAGGGGCTGTCGGTGCCTGGGGATGTTTCGGTCGCCGGCTTCGACGGCATCGCCATCGGCCGGCTGATCGATCCACCCCTGACGACCATTGAAATGCCGGATGCCAGCATGGGGGCAACGGCCGCCTCGCTGCTTCTCGACATGGCGGAGAATGCCGCCCCTGCCCGTCATCTCGATGTCGCCTATACGCTTCGCCGCGGCGGCACCGTGCGCGCCATCTGACGCTTGCGAAACAAGAAGGCCGCCACGCGCTCGGCGTGGCGGCCTTGCCCTGTTCCCAATCGGGAAGCCGATCAGCTGCGCGGCAGCATGCCCTCGACATCGGCGGCTGCGTCATCGAGCGCTTCCTTCGGCTCGGCCGACTGGTCGACGATGCGCGAGAGATTGTCGACGATCGTCTGCGTGACCTTGACGCCGTTCGAGCCTGGGAAGGCATACCAGGGGATCATCACCGGCATCTGGCTGAGGCCTGCCTGGAACAGCGGGTTCTGCTTGTAGAAATCGCCGAGATAATCGGCCGACTTTGCGGCGAGTTCGTTGTTCGGGACATAACCGGTGCCGGGCACGACGACGGAAGCGCCATAAGGGCCGGCGGCGAATTTGGCGAACTTCCAGGCGGCATCCTGCTTGGCGGCGTCATGCGTCAGGATGACGACGGCGTTGCCGCCGGTCGGCAGGCGGCCATTCACCGGATCGATCAATGGGATCTTGGCGGTGCGCAGATCGAATTTGTTGCCGACATTCTTGATCGTGTTGCGCAGCGCGCCTGTGGTCTGGAATTCGAAACCGACCTTGCCGGCTGCGAAAGCCTGTTCGCCGGCGGCCTTGGTGAACACAGGCATGCCGCCCTCGGTGACCAGGCGATGCAGGACCTCGACGGCCTTCTGACCTTCCGGGCCGTTGAAGGCGACCTTGCTTTCGTCGTCGCTCAGCATCTTGCCGCCGGCCCCGAAGAGCAGTGCCGAAAACATCCAGTCATCACCCTGCCAACGGAAATCGATGCCGTCGACGCCATCGCCGAGCGCCTTGATCTTGCCGCCGAGCGCGATGACCTCATCCCAGGTCTTCGGCGGATTTTCTGGGTCGCCACCGGCCGCCTTCACGAGATCGGCGTTGTAATACATGATCGGGTTGGAAGTCGCGAAAGCCAGGCCCACCTGCTTGCCCTTGACCTGGGCGAGCTTGAGGATCGTGTCGGAGAAGCCCTGCTCGGCCATATTGCCGTCCTTCTGGACGAGCGGGCCGAGGTCGACGGCGATGTCGCGTTCGTCGAGCATGCGCAGGCGGTTGAGGCCGATGAAGGTGATATCGGGCATTGCGCTGGTGCCGACCTGGCGAAGGATCGTCTGGATGCCTTCTTCATAGGTCGCCGACGGGCTGGCGAACTGGATCTTGATATCGGGATTTTCTTCCATGAACTTCTTCGAGATCGTATCCATCACGTCTTTGAAGAAGCCCGGCATCGGGTAATGAACCGTCAGCGTCGTCTCGGCATGCGCGGGAAGCGCGATTGCCATCGAGACGGCCGCTGCGGCGAGAAGCTGGGTGATATGTTTCATCGCTCGTTCTCCTGGGTTGAAACCGGTCAGCCTTTGAGACCGGTCATGGTGATGCCCTCGACGAAGCGCTTCTGCGCAAGCAGGAAGGCGATGACGAGGGGAAGGGTAATGATGAGGGTCGCCGCCATCAGCGCGCCGTAGTCGTCGCCGGCCTCGGCGGCGCGGAAATACATCAGACCGAGCGGCGGCGTAGCGTAGTCCTGCTTGCTGATGACAATCAGCGGCCAGTAGAGATCGTTCCAATGGGCGACGACCGAAAAGATGGCGAAGGCGGTGACCGCCGGCCAGGCATTCGGCACGATGACGCGGGCGACAATGCCGAGTTCCGACATGCCGTCGAGACGCGCGGCATGGATGAGATCATCCGGCATGGCGCGGAAGAACTGCAGGAACATGAAGATCGCAAAGACCGAAATGGTGAAGGGCGCGACAAGGGCGGCATAGCTGTTGAGCAGCGAGGCGCGGTCGAAAGCGACATAGAGCGGCAGCGCGGTCGCGTGGATCGGCACCAGCAGGCCGAGCATGACAAGCACCATCATGGCGCGGGCGGCGCCGAAGCGCAGCTTTGCCATGGCATAGGCGCAAGGGATCGCCACCAGTACCTGGAAGAAGAAGATCAGCCCGCAGACGACGACGCCGTTCCACAACAGCTGCGCCATCGGCACTCGGCTCAAGGCCTTGGCGAAATTCTCGGCATAGGTGAAGTGCGCCGGGATCAACGACAGCGACGAGGTGAAGATGTCGCTTTGGGCTTTGCCTGCCGTCGAGATCATGAAGACATAGGGCGACAGGAAGATGATCGCGCCTAAGGAAAGCAAGGTGAGACGGATGATCCTGCCGAGGGAAAAAGCGCTCGTCATCATGTGTAATGCACCCGGCGGTCGAGAATGCGGTACTGCAGGAACATCAGCACCACCAGTATCAGGAGGAAAACCACCGTCATCGCCGAGGCATAACCGACGCGCAGGTAGACGAAGCCCTCCTGGTAGATCGTAAAGAGCAGCACCTCCGACGCCTTGTTCGGGCCGCCCTCGGTCAGAGTCTTCACCGTTTCGAAGACCTTGACTGAATTGGTGATACTGATGGTGATGACGAAGAGCGTCGTCGGCCCGAGCATCGGCCAGGTGACGAGCAGAAAACGGTCGAGGGAGGATCTGGCGCCATCCACCTCGGCTGCCGCGTAAAGCTCGCGCGGGATCGCCGTCAGCCCGGCGAGGAACAGCACCATGTTGAAGCCGGCCGATTGCCAGACGCCGATGATCGAGAGGCTGTAGAGCACCGTGCCGGAGCTGCCGAGCCAGTTCGGGCCTGGAAGCCCGACGAGGGCGAGCAGCGCATTGAGCGGGCCGATTGTGGGGTGGAACATATATTGCCAGACGGTCGCCATGGCGACGATCAGCGAAGCGACCGGCAGAAAATAGGCGGTGCGGAAGAAGCTGCGCGCCTTAGTCTCACTCTCGATCAGCATGGCGATGCCGAGGCCGAGAAGGATCGAGACCGGTGCGACGAGCGCCGTGTACACCGTCGTATTCCACAGCGACTTGCGAAACGTCCGGTCGGTGATCAGGTGCGCGTAATTCTCGAAGCCGACGAAACGGAACTTACCGTAGCCGAGTTCGAAATCGGTGAAGCCGAACACGATGACTGATACAACCGGCAAAAGCACGAAGAGGAACAGCAGGATCATAGCCGGCATCACCAGCATCCAGGCGATGCGGGCCTCGCTGCGCCGATGCGCAACGGCGGCATCGTGCGGCACGCCCATGGAGACGACGCTAGCCATGCGCCCTCTCCCGCTGGGCATCGCTTATTGCGAGCCCGGCATCACCCGTTGCAACACCGCCGGCCAGCCGGCTGCCGTCCTCGGCAAAGATCAGCGTGCGGCCGGGCGAAAGCCGCAGCCCGACCGGATCGCCGGCCACAAGGCCGGAGGCTTCCGACGGTTGAACCTTGGCAACGATAGTCTCGCCGATCGCCTCGAGCCGGCAATGGAGGATGACTTCGGAGCCCAGGAATTCGACGCGTTCGATCCGGGCGGCAAGGCCGTCATGCCGGTTCTTGGACAGAAAGACGAATTCAGGGCGGATGGCGAGCGTGACCGGCATCTTCCCGTCGTGCGTATTTTGAAGCGTCAGGCGCAGGCCGCCGCAGAGAATGACGCCGCCTTCGGCAAAGGCCGGCAGCAGATTGATGCGCGGCTGGCCGATGAAGCGGGCGACCTCGATATGGGCTGGATCATCGTAGATGACCTCGGGGCTGGCGATCTGCAGCAATTTTCCGCCCATCATCACGGCGACACGGTCGGCCATGGAAAGCGCTTCCGCCTGGTCGTGGGTGACATAAAGCGTCGGCACGCCGGCGCGACGATGCAGGTCGACGATCTCGCCGCGGGCATGAACGCGTAGATTGGCATCCAGATTGGAGAGCGGTTCGTCCATCAGGAAGATGCTCGGCTGGCGCACCATGGCGCGGGCAAGCGCCACTCGCTGACGCTGGCCGCCCGACATCTGGCCGGGCTTGCGGTCAAGCAGATGATCGATCTTCAGCGACGTCGCCATTTCCCTGACGTCACGGGCGATCGCCCTGCGGGTGGCGCGCTGGCCCGGCATCAATGACCCGATGAAGGGCAGCCGCTGCATCCTCGACAGCCGGCGCATCGCCAAGGGCACGGCGATGTTCTCAGAGGCCGTCAGATGCGGATAAAGCGCGTAGGACTGAAAGACCATGGCGATGTTGCGATCGGCGGCCGCAACGCCGGACATATCCTGCCCGCCGATCAGGATCTCTCCCTGGTCGGCGTGGTCGAGGCCGGCAAGGACGCGCAACAGCGTGCTCTTGCCGCAGCCGGAAGGGCCGACCAGCGCGATGAATTCGCCGGCGGCGACATCCAGGCTGACGCCATCAAGGATCTGGTTGCCGCCGAAAGCCTTGGTGATGCCGCGAAGCGAGAGCGCGCTCATTCGACGGGTTCCCGCTGTTTGACCGCCTGGGGGTAGACTTCATGCACGACATCGTCGAGCACATGCGCGGTCATGCCGGGAACGGCGACGATCGTGCTTTCGACTGCCGTATCGAACTCGTGGACGACCGCGCCGATCAGGCGCTCGCCCGGCATCTCGCGCTCCATCTTGTCGATGATGAAGGCGGCCGAGGGACCCCATATCAGCTGGGTGTTGTCAAAGCGCCCCTGCCAGGCCCAGTGGAGATGGCCGCTCGCAAACAGCGCCACGTCATGGGCAGCAATCAGATCATAGAGCCGCCGACGCTGAGCCGGGCGAACGCTCCAATATCCGGTATCGCCTTCGTCGGGTGCATCGACGAACAGCGGCTTGTGCGCGAACAACGCTACGCGCCGCCCTGCCCTGCCGGACAGCGACTGATCGAGCCATTCGAACTGCGCCTCCTCTTCGTCATCCTCACGGCCGAGAAGCAATGAGTTCAACCCGATGAAGCGCCAGCCAGCCGAATCCTCCAGCCAGCGGTCGTCGCCGGCAAGGCTGCGCCAGCGAGATAGCCGCTCGGCATTGACGGGCTGGTCCGATCCTTTGAGATGACCGACATCGTGATTGCCGGGGACGATCAGCATCGGGATCGACACCTGACGCATCAGGTCCATCGAGAAGGTGATATCCGCGTCCTTGTCGGCGCCATCGACGGTGAGATCGCCGGTATGGACGATCAGGTCCGCGCCGGTCTCTTCGATCCAGCTCAGAAGCGGCGCCCAGTTGCCGTTGAAATGCGGCTTATCGGGGCTGAAATGGGTGTCGGTGATCTGAATGATTTTCATGGAGGCGCGTCTCCGAGACCTCGGCAGCGCCTCACCGGCGCTCCCTTCTCGTGCCCTCTCTAGAAGGCTCCCATGTCAATCACACAGCTGAAGTTTTCAGCTGTTTCTCAGTTCTGACATCAATCTGTCATGCTGGTGAAGACCGCCTGCCGGAACCGGGACAGCCTTCACCTGTATTTGGAATTAAGAATACGCAATTGCGTTGCAATCAGTGCCGTGGTGCGTTGGCGGGAATGGACGATACCGTTGCCGAGACTGGGTCGCTTGCAGGAAAGCTGTCCTCGAGGCCTTCATCGAGTTCCTCTTCCAACGTTTGCCTGTCGCCGGCCGAGCGCGCACTCGGCTGGCCGATCAAGCCCTTGCTGCCTTCGTCGAAATTGCCGTTGCTCAAGGCATCGTAACGGTTGATGCTGCCGTCTGCTTCCCCGCCGGCAAAGGCGGTCAGCTGAACCATCATGACCTTGGCGCGGTCGACCGCCGTCGTATCATCGAGTTCGCCATGGGAGTTGTCGATTTTGACGGAAATCGACTCTCCTCCCTCGCCCAGGAATTCGACGGTAAAGATGTCGCCGGCCTGTGTGACCCGAGTATCGATCAGCTGCATGGAAACCTCCTATGTTGATGCACCTCAACGGCCTTCTAGGTCCCGGAGTTCCACGGCGACGCCATTTCCACTGAAGCAGACGGGTCATCGAGCAATGGGCCAGCTCGGAACAAAAAACGCCTATGCGAGTTCACACGCAGTTCAACAGGTCGCATCCATGCCGAAATTGCCGCTGTCGCCTTCCGAGAAACGCTCATTCTCCACTATTCCCACAGATCAGAAACTCGCTTTGATATCGAGCTATTCGGAGGCGCTGCGTAAGCTCGCCAGATCGACTGAGGCAGTCGGACGGGCCGATATGCTGCCGAAATTGATCCAGGTGGCGGACGGACTGGACGGTCTGGCAACCGCGATTGCCGAGACGGAGGCCGGAACCGAGGTGATGGCGCGCACGGCGCGGCTGATCCGGGCAACCGAGGGGATGCTGGCGTCGATGTCCTCGTCATCAGTCATCCATTAAATGTCACCCTTTCGCGAGTGACGGCATGGAGGTGCGGCGACGCTCCTTGCTCTTAAACCTTATGGTTAATTTATTAATAATTCGGGGTTTATAAACGGAACTAGACGGCCTTTCCGAGTGTTGATGGTGCGCCGTGGAGGAACCCTGATGATCCTGAAAATCCTTGCCCCCAAGATCGACGCTGATTGTCATGACACCGGCACCTGGCCCGATGGGATCTTCGCCGAAAACCGGATCGATCTTTCCGCTCGCCGCGACGGCCGCCGTCGCTCGCCGCATGAGCGCGACTACGCCAATGACAGGAAAGTGGAAAATCTGCCGCTCGGGTTTGTCTGACCGTCCCGGGCGTGGCGCGTCACAGCCTGCGAAAGACCAGAACGCCTGATGCCGGCAGCACGGCATTGAGCACTCCCGCCGTGGCTCTGATTCTTCCGCCGCCATTGCCGACGTTCCAGCCGCCATATGTGTCAGCATCGGTGTTGAAGATCTCCTCCCAGAGATCGTCTCCCAGCCGTTCGCTGTGCAGCCGATAGCCGTGTTCGAAGGAAGCGTCGTTCAGCGACCCCACGACGAGGAAATCCTCGCCGTCGTTCCATCGATGAAACGCGATCACCCGATTTTCGTCGTGAACCAGGGGAATGTCGATGTTGCGGGAGCGAATGGCATCCTGATGGACGCTGAGCGCGATCAGATCGCGATAACAGCTGAGCATCCCTGCCCCGCTACCATCAGCTTCGCCGAGAATATTCTCGCGGTTGTCGAGGAAATCATTGTAGCGATAGGGCTTCTGGGCGCCGATTTCCTCGCCCATGAAAAACATCGGCGTCCCCGGCGATAGCAGCGTCATCGCCGCCGCGAACCTGGATCTCGCCTCCGCCCATGCCCTGGTCTCGCCGATGATCGGCGCGAAATTGACGGCGATAACAGCGGTTCGCGCCGATCCCTCGCGATTGCCGCAATCGTCATGCGACTGGTTGTAGACCACCTTGGATCGCGCGCTCGTTTGCAGCGCGCCGGCAAGAGACGACATGGTCAGCGCCCGCTTGTCCCCGAAACCGGCATTCTTCAACAGCTGCGCCTGAGCGCCGCCGTGATATTCGACGAGGTTGTGATGAAAATCGCCGTACCAGGTCGCATCGAAGCCGAGCCCGTCGCCGGTCAGGCTCGGCTCGGTCATCGCCGACCAGTCCGAATAATCCTCGGCCGTCAGGAAAAGCTGCGGTTTGATCAGCCGCATCGTGCGGGTCCACTGCTTCAGAAACTTGGCCCCGAAGGCAGCGGCCCGATCGGCGCGCCGGCCATCGGCATGCCGGACCGGATATTGGTGGATCGAACTTGTCTGATCGAGGCGGAAACCATCGATATGGCAGACGGAGACGAGAAATGCCGCGCTGGAGATAAAAAGCTGGCGCACGGCTTCCTCATCGAAGCGGGGCGCCCATCCCGTGGAGATGTTGTCGATGTAGCCGCCTGTCGGATCGGCGTAATCGCCGGGAGTTCCCTCATACCAATAATAGATATTGCGGGTGTGATCGTTGGAATCATAGGCCCATTGCGCCCGCTCGCCGTCCGGATCGAAGTGATTGTAACAAACATCAAGGATGACGGCGATGCCACGCTGGTGGCAGATCTTGACGAACATCTTCAGCCGGTCGGTGCCGCCAGCCCCCTGGTCGGCGGCAAAGAAATGCGACGTGCCGTAACCCCAGTTGGCCCGCGTTTCGAATTCCGCAATCGGCAGCAGTTCCACTGCGTTGACGCCGAGTGCCGACAGATGCTCGATGAAGGCGATGGCATCGTCAAGCGTGCCGGGCGCGGCCTTGCCGAAACCGAGTGCGCCGACGTGCAATTCGTAGATCACCAGATCCTCGAACCGCTCCGGAAGTGCTTGGCCGCCAACGAATTCGTCAGCCCAGAACGTCTCGGCGGCAAGCTCCTGCCCGGATGGAAGAACGACCCGCTTCGGATCGCAGACGACCGAGCAGCTCTGCGGTCCGTCCAATGCCGCCGGCGATCCGTGGTAGGCGGCTCCGTCGGGATCGAAGTCTCCGGCGCCGATCTGCATGAGGGACCAGATATCCGTGCGGTAGGCGAGCGACCCATCGTCCCTGGTGATGCGGTACATATAGGGCGTGCCGACCATGCTGTCGAAATCGGAAAGGCCGTGGTCCTCGCCGGTTTCAACGCTCCAGAATCCATCAACGGTCTTTCGCATCCCGATGGTTGCCACCGTTCCGGTGCCGTCATCGGCGATGTAACCGATGGCGGGATCGGCAAGCACGAGCGAAACGGCCCTGGCGTTCGGCGCCCAGACCGAAAAGCGGATGCCGTCAGCACCGTTGCGCCTCTCAACCCGGCTTGCCCCCAGACGGCCGATCCATGTCAGATAATAGGTCTGCGGCGCTATCCCCTGCTGGAGATCGAAGGCGCGTTCGCGGCGCGTCGAGGCCTCGTCGTCCAATTCGGCGGCGATCGCCCAAAGGCCTGGAATGCCGGGCCGATCCAACTCGACCCCCCAGCGAAAATGCGTGCCGATCTCGGCATCGGGAAAAGAAACCCTGGCGACGAAGACATCATAACCATCCTCGTCGCGAGAGCGCTGCATTGGGTGAGACGTCCAATCGCTCGAGGGTCGGCCCTGCTCGTCCCAACTGCCGCGGAGACGGACATTGTCGAACGCCGTCGACGGCAAGCCGCTGCGAAACCGGAACTGAACATTAACGGTCATCGGATCCTCCGGGCCATGTTGGACTTCGCCAGATTCTGCCTATGCGTCTGTTTCACTGGGTCATGGTCGGCCGGCTGGATGCAAAAATGCAAGCACAGATTCGGTATTAAGACCGATCCGGCGCGGGCCACATTCAGGACAATTTATCATGGTTAACGGGCAGCACTGCACGGCCCTCCTCGTGTATTAAATCGAATTGGCATCAGAAATGTGAAGAATAAATTCCCATCGCCAATTCCCTCATAAACTGGGAGAAAAACTTTGGCTCAAGCCGTTAGAATAAACGATATTATTCGTTCCTTTGGAATTGACACGCATATCGACTACACCGACGGAAAATATTCCAATGTCGGAGAAGTTGTTAAGGCTCTCGACTATCTTGGCCTTGATACCGTTCGCGATCACGCCCCCAACTCCGCCTCCGATCCCAACGGCCAAACGCATCTCGGCGATGCCGCGGAAGCCGGCGTGCAATTCGTTTTCAGCGCCCAGCGCGAAGTCGACCCCGCCACTGTCGCCCAGCGGCTGCATGCCTTCGTGCAAGCCCATCCCGGATCGGTCGTCGGCATCGAAGGTCCGAACGAAGTCAATAACTGGCCGGTCAGCTATCATGGGCTGAGCGGCCAGGCAGCAGCAGTCGCCTATCAGAAGGACCTGTCTGCCGCGGTCAACGCCGATCCCTTGCTGAAGAATATCCCAGTCCTCGGCTTTACCGGATATACGGTCGCTTCGGCCTCCGACTACACGACGATCCACACCTATGCGAAGGATGGCGACCAGCCATTCTCGTGGCTTTCCCGAGAATCCGGCGTTCAGCGCGCTGCCGATCCGGGCAAGCCACTGGCGATCACCGAAACCGGTTACCACACCTCGCTCACCGCCGACACCAATGGCGGTTGGGAAGGCGTCAGCGAAGCGACGCAGGCAAAGCTCCTGCTCAATACGCTGATGGACGGTGCGGCCCTCGGATCGAAAAAGACATTCATCTACGAGCTGCTGGACGCCTATTCCGATCCGCAGGGCACCAACCAGGAGCGGCATTTCGGTCTCTTTCATCTCGACTATTCAGCCAAACCGGCTGCAACGGCGATCCACAATCTGACCGCCATCCTTGAAGACGACGGCGCAACGAAGGCGAGCTTCAGCGCGGGAACACTCAATTATTCGATCGACGGTCTGCCGTCGTCGGCCCGCAGCCTGTTGACGGAAAAATCGGACGGAAGCTACCAGATCATCGTCTGGAACGAGCCAGATATCTGGAACCAGTCCTCCGACACAGCCATTCAGGCCGCGACAACAGCCGTCAAAGTCAATCTCGGGGCCTCGTTCGGCTCCGTTAAGGTCTTCGACCCCGTGACCGGAACGACGGCGATCAAAAGCCTCAGCAACGTGTCGTCGCTGACGCTCGATGTCACCGATCATCCCTTGATCATCGAGGTAGCAGGCAGCGGCGCCAGCACGCCGCCGGCCACCAACCATCTCTATGGCGGCGCCGGCAACGACACCTTCACCGTGACCAATGCGAACCAGATCGTCGACGAAAGCCGGGGCGGCGGAACGGATACCGTAAAGGCTTCGATCAGCTTCAGCCTGGCCGATCAGAAGCATACGGTCGGAATGATCGAAAACCTCACCTTGACCGGGACGGCCAATCTCAGCGCGACAGGCAACAATACGGCCAACATTCTCACGGGCAACGACGGAAACAATTTTCTCAACGGCGGGAAAGGGAACGACCGATTGATCGGCGGGCTTGGCAATGACAAGCTGATCGGCAAGACCGGTGCTGACGTTCTCACGGGCGGAGGCGGAGGCGATTCCTTCGTCTTCGATGTGAAGCCCAGCAATACCAGCGTTGACAAGATCGTCGATTTCTCTTCAGCCGCAGGCGATAAGCTGGTGTTCGACGACGCTGTCTTCACCGGGCTCAAGCCATCGAGCTTTTCGGCCGAGAATTTCGTTCTGGGAACGAAGGCGCTCGAGGCTGATGACAAGCTGATCTACGATCAGGCCAGCGGCATTTTATCCTATGATGCGGATGGAAGCCCAGCAGGCGGGGCAATCCATGTCGCCGATCTCGACAATTCCGCCGCACTTCACTTCAAAGATCTCCTGCTTGTCTGAGCCGGTCGGCTCGTCTCATTGCGGGGGCCGGCCTGCAGCGTCACGGGCGGTCGCATCCCCCCTCTTGCCGGAGCCTAAATCCCGGCCACATTCTCCGTTGACGCCACTCGTGCCGCAACGGAGAAGCCTTTGCCCTGGATCGCCTATATCGTCCATTTCATCGCCGCGGCATTTCTGACCAACGGCATCCCGCATTTCGTCGCCGGGGTCAGCGGCCGGCGCTTCCGCATCCCCTTCGCGCAAGGGGCAAAGCTCGGCTCACCGACGGCGAATGTCGTGTGGGGCTGGGCGAATTTCCTCATCGCCTTCCTGCTCTTTGCCAATATCGGGCCGCTCTATATCGGCACGCCGGGTGACACGATCTTCGTGGCAGCGGGCATGCTCGTTGCCGGCATCCTGCTTGCCCGTATTTTCGAGGGTGACGTTTGAGATAACTAACTTGCATGATGATAGTCACTGCTGTAGTGACATCAGCCATGCAGCGAACGAGTTTCAGCGATTTCAAATGCCCGGCGGCGCGCGCGCTCGACAGCGTCGGCGACTGGTGGAGCATGCTGATCCTGCGCGATGCCTTCCAGGGGCTTTCACGCTTCGACGAATTCCAGAAAAGCCTCGGCGTGGCGCCGAACATCCTGACGCGGCGGCTGAAACATCTGACGGAAAAGGGGCTGTTCGAACGGCGTCTCTACCATCAGCGCCCTGCCCGCTACGAATATCGGCTGACGGACAAGGGCCGTGACTTCTTTCCTGTTCTGATGACGCTGTTTTCCTGGGGAAGCCGGCACATTCCCGAAGAGGACCTCGCCTTTCTCTTGGGCGATAACGCTTCCGGTAAAGAGCGCCAGACGATGCTGGTCGATGCGCGGACCGGCGAAGAAGTGACACCTGAAAACACCAGCCTGCTTGCAGGTCCAGCCGCCGATGACGAGGTGCACCAGCGGATCGCCCGCATGCGCGCCTGCTATCTCGGCATCGACGCATAGAAAGGACAAAAGAATGGATCGCATCGTTGTCACCGGTATGGGACTTGTCTCGCCACTCGGCACCGGCGTCGAGCCCACCTGGAAGCGTCTTCTCGATGGCGGTTCGGGGCTGCGGGTGCTGGCGGAGGATATTGTCGGCGAGCTCTCGGCCAAGGTCGGTGGCATCGTTCCTGGTATCGCGGAAGATGCTGAGGCTGGTTTCGATCCCGACCGTTGCATCCCGCCGAAGGACCAGAAGAAGATGGACCGTTTCATCCACTTCGCCATTGCAGCGACGGAGGAAGCGGTGAGGCAGGCCGGCTGGATGCCGACCGACGAAGGCGAGCGCGAGCGCACGGCAACGATCATCGCGTCGGGCGTCGGCGGCTTTCCGGCGATCGCCGAAGCGGTGCGGATCGGCGAAACGCGTGGTGTGCGGCGGCTGTCGCCTTTCACCGTGCCCTCCTTCCTCGTCAACCTCGCCGCCGGCCAGGTCAGCATCCGTTATGGCTTCAAGGGGCCGCTCGGGGCTCCGGTGACGGCCTGTGCCGCCAGCGTCCAGGCAATCGGCGATGCGGCGCGGCTGATCCGCTCCGGCGAAGCGGATGTGGCGATCTGCGGCGGCGCCGAGGCCTGCATCGACAAGGTGAGCCTCGGCGGCTTTGCCGCTGCGCGTGCGCTTTCTACCGGTTTCAACGAGACGCCGGAACTTGCGTCACGGCCCTTCGACACGGCCCGCGACGGTTTTGTCATGGGCGAAGGTGCAGGTGTCCTGATGATCGAGACACTGGAGCATGCGCTTGCCCGCGGCGCCACGCCGCTCGCCGAACTCGTCGGCTATGGCACGGCTGCGGACGCCTACCACATGACATCAGGCCCCGAAGACGGCAACGGCGCCCGCCGGGCGATGGAGGCAGCACTCAGGCAGGCGAAGATCCCGGCTTCGGAGGTCAGGCATCTCAACGCGCATGCGACCTCGACACCGGTCGGTGACAGAGGCGAGATCGCGGCGATCGGCACGGTCTTCGGCCGCAATGGCGGTATTGCCGTCAGCGCGACGAAATCGGCGACCGGCCACCTGCTTGGCGCCGCCGGCGGGCTGGAGGCGATCTTCACCATCCTTGCGCTGCGCGACCAGATTGCACCGCCGACCCGCAACCTCGATGAGGTCGATCCAGCCGCCGACGGCATCGATATCGTCGGCAAGACGGCGCGGACGCTGGCGATGGACTACGCCATTACCAACGGTTTCGGCTTCGGCGGGGTGAATGCCAGCGCCCTGTTCCGCCGCTGGTCGTAAAGTCCACTTTCCTTGCGCTGAAAATCGCCTACACTTCTGCTCTATCGGCGATCCTTCCCCGATAGAGCCGGAGATACCCCATGCGCGCCTTCTTCGCAGTTCTTATTCTGTGTGCCGCGTCCTTCCTCTCCCCTGTCTCGGCCCGCGCCGAAGATCCGATCGACACGACGCGGACGATGATCGAGGACCAGATCAACGCCTTTCTCAAGGACGATGCCGAGACCGCCTATTCCTTCGCCGCCCCCGGCATCAAGGCGATGTATCCCGACAAGAACCTCTTCTTCGCCATGGTGAAGAAGAGCTACGAGCCGGTCTATCATCCTGGCAACTACGCCTTCGGGCGCAGCCGCTCGATCGACGACGGCGCGCTGATCTATCACGAGGTGCTGATTTCAGGCCGGGACGGCAAGGACTGGACAGCGATCTACCAGATCATGCGTCAACCGGACGGCAGCTACAGGATCAACGGCGTGCAGATCATGCCGGACGCAGACAGCAAGGGCATTTGATCCCGATCTGATCAAACTTCGTCTGATTGGCTTAAACCGGTTCGAGATCGCCCCTCGCCCATTCCTCCTGCGTTTCCGCCATGAAATCGGCGAAGCGGCCTTCGGCGATCGCCTTGCGGATGCCCTGCATGAGCTCCTGGTAATAGGCGAGATTGTGCCAGGAGAGCAGCATGCCGCCGAGCGCTTCGTTGGCGCGGACGAGATGATGCAGATAGGCGCGCGAATAATCACGCGAGGCCGGGCAGTTCGACTGTTCGTCGAGCGGGCGCATATCCTCGGCATGGCGGGCATTGCGGATATTGACCTTGCCGCGGCGAGTGAAGGCGAGACCGTGGCGGCCGGAACGGGTCGGCATGACGCAGTCGAACATGTCGATGCCCCGGGCGACCGATTTCAGAATATCATCAGGCGTGCCGACACCCATGAGGTAACGCGGCTTTTCCAGAGGAAGGACCGGCAGCGTCGTTTCCAGCATCTGCAACATGACGTCCTGCGGCTCGCCGACGGCAAGGCCGCCGATGGCATAACCCTTGAGGTCGAGCTGGCTCAGCGCCTCGGCCGAGCGGATGCGTAGCGCCGGGATATCGCCGCCCTGGACGATGCCAAACATCGCCTTGCCGGGCTGCCCGCCGAAGGCGACCCTGCAGCGCTCGGCCCAGCGCAGCGACATTTCCATGGCGCGCTCGATCTCCTTCGGCTCAGCCGGCAGCGCCACGCATTCGTCGAGCTGCATCTGGATGTCGGAGCCGAGCAGCCCCTGGATTTCGATGGAGCGCTCCGGCGACATATGGTGCAGGCTGCCATCGACATGCGACTTGAAGGTGACGCCCTGCTCGTCGAGCTTGCGCAGGCCGGACAGCGACATGACCTGGAAGCCGCCCGAGTCCGTCAGGATCGGATGTTCCCAGCGAATGAGCTTATGCAAGCCGCCGAGCCGGGCGACGCGCTCGGCCGTCGGGCGCAGCATCAAGTGATAGGTATTGCCGAGGATGATGTCGGCGCCGGTCTCGCGCACCTGGTCGAGATACATCGCCTTGACCGTACCGACGGTGCCGACCGGCATGAAGGCCGGCGTGCGGATCTCGCCGCGCGGCATGGAGATTTGGCCAAGGCGTGCGCCGGCGTCGGTCTTGTCAAGGGTGAATTGGAAGTTATCTGTCATCTGTCTTTCCGGAAAAGAAGGCTCGCGTCGCCGTAAGAGTAGAAGCGGTAGCCCGTCGAAATGGCGTGTTTATAAGCCGCGTGCATGGTCTCGAAGCCGGCGAAGGCCGAGACCAGCATGAACAGCGTCGAGCGCGGCAGGTGGAAATTGGTCATCAGCATGTCGACCGCCTTGAAGCGGTAACCGGGCGTGATGAAGATGCCGGTAGCGCCGGCCCAGGGCATGATCTCTCCGCTTTCCTCGGCGGCACTCTCGATGAGCCGCAACGAGGTCGTGCCGACACAGACGACGCGCCCGCCTCTTTCCCGCACGGCATTCAGCCGGGCGGCGATCTCGGCGCTGACATAGCCGCTTTCCAGATGCATCTTGTGATCGGCAGTATCGTCGGCCTTGACCGGCAGGAAGGTGCCGGCGCCGACATGCAGCGTGACGAAATGGCGTTCGATGCCGGCCTTGTCGAGCGCTTCGAACAGCGCAGGTGTGAAATGCAGGCCGGCGGTGGGGGCGGCAACGGCGCCCTCCTCGCGAGCGTAGATCGTCTGGTAATCGGCGCGGTCGCGCTCGTCGTCAGGGCGCTTGGCGGCGATATAGGGCGGCAGCGGGATATGGCCGACGGCGGCGATCGCCTCGTCGAGCGCCGGGCCCGAGAGATCAAACAGCAGCGTCACCTCGCCGGCCTCGCCCTTTTCCTCGACGGTGGCATCGAGCGAACCGAGGAAACAGCTTTCGCCGGAATGGCCGAAGCCGATGCGATCGCCCTGCTTGATGCGCTTGCCGGGCTTGGCGAAGGCCTTCCAGCGGCTGGGGCCGGTGCGCATGTGCAGCGTGGCAGACACCTGTTGGCCGCCGGCGCCGTCGCGATGGCGGATGCCCTCGAGCTGGGCGGGAATGACCTTGGTATCGTTGAAGACCAGTGCGTCGCCAGCCCGCAAGAAGGATGTGAGATCGCCGACGCGGTGATCCGACAGGCTGTTTTCCGCATTCGGATCGATGACGAGCAGGCGCGCGCTGTCACGCGGCTCGGCGGGCCGCAACGCTATGCGTTCGTCGGGCAGATCGAAATCGAAAAGGTCTACGCGCATCAGGGCACTTTCAGGCAAAGCGAAACCCGCCCCACGCAGCTATGCGCAAGGGCGGGTTTCAGCAGAAATCATAATCAGACGTCGGCGGCAACCCGCATGGAGACGATCGAGTCCGGATCGGAAACCGGCTCGCCGCGCTTGATCTTGTCGACGTTGTCCATGCCTTCGATGACCTGGCCCCAGACCGAATACTGCTTGTTCAGCCAGGGCGCGTCGGTGAAGCAGATGAAGAACTGCGAATTGGCCGAGTTCGGGTTCTGCGAACGGGCCATCGAGCAGGTGCCGCGCGTATGCGTGGTCGCCGAGAATTCGGCCTTCAGATCCGGCTTCGAGGAGCCGCCCATGCCGGCGCGGCTGGGATTGAAGGTTTCCGAGCCCTTCTTGCCGAATTCGACATCGCCCGTCTGGGCCATGAAGTCCTGGATGACGCGGTGGAAAACGACGCCGTCATAGGCCTTCTCGCGAGCGAGTTCCTTGATGCGGGCGACATGCTCCGGGGCGACCTGCGGCAAAAGCTGAATAACAACCTTGCCCTTGGTGGTTTCCAGAATGACGGTGTTTTCGGGATCCTTGATCTCGGCCATTGTCTTCTCCTCTTGTTTCTCTCGTAACTTACTTCTTGCCCAGGGTGACCTTGATCATCCGGTCGGGACTTTTGACTTCGCCGTTCTGGCCTTCGCCCTTCTTGATCTTGTCGATGTTCTCCATGCCGGAGACGACCTTGCCGA